>NZ_JALQDB010000029.1:0-523437 GCF_023631465.1 Caballeronia sp. GAWG1-1 | reverse complement strand
CGGTGTCTTGGGTTTGCGTGGCATAACGGCTCCATTTCCATAATGGTAGCCTCACACACAAAATTGCTGACAGTCCCGCATTCGTGTACGAGAGTAAGCTGCATCGAGTCTCTTCTGCTTTTTGTTACCTGTGGCAGCGTGCAAAATTTCTCGTGAATGGCAATGGTATGCGTAGCCGTGTCGGGTGAGCAAACATGCGCTACTACCCCGTCAGGGGCATTGATATTTGGCACGCAACCCAACACCTTTTCGGCTTCCGGGTCGGGACGAATAAAATTTTTTGGCCGCAATCCATTCATAACCCCGCTTAAGGCATTTAATTTTTTGACTAGTTCTTGCCGCATCGCCTCGTCCGTGCTGCCGAAGTAGGCCTTGACTCGAGCTTGCTCTTTGGCCCAAAGCGTAGATAAGGCCAGCACTCGAAGATCGATAAGTTTGAGCGCGTCATCCCGCAATCTCATCATCAATTGCCGAAATTCGGCGTTCGTCATGTTAGGGCAGATGGGCGTCGTATTGACAAAAACATCAACCGTCGAACCTTCTACCGTGTTTGTCATCGCTTCGCCGACCGTGAACCATTCTGGATGATTCCCTCCACCCGGTGGCATGCCGTAAGTACTTTCCATTCCTTCTATCCTTTTTTCAACTCGCGACGCTTTTGCATTGCTTTTTTAATGCCGACGGTTTGCCTTGTGCGTCCTTGGTCCCGTCCAGCGTCAAACCCGAAGCCGTATGTCGGCGATATCGCACGCCACACACGGTTGAATAGCTTCGTCACGTTGAACGACCTGCTGGTCGTAGATGACTGACGGCCTGGACAGACCGTCATGTTGCTTGTTGCTAAATGTCCTGCCGCACTGCCTCTGCTGTCTTCAATAAGAATGCCGGCATTACTTCCCGCATCACGCTATCTATGTCGCACGGGCACCGCACGCGGTTCCCGTTCAGCACGCTTGCGCGCACGTTCAACGTGAGAGTGTCACCGCTACCGTGTATGTTGAACCGGCGTTCGCATATCCCACACGTAGCCTCTCTAAATGAAGGGCTACTCGTTTCCCTTCATCGAAAGTTGTCGAGATAATGGCGAGTACCATCTCACCCGTGATAGTCCTATCAGCGTGTCGTACGGCAAATTTCGTCATAGCTGTACGTCGAGTTGGATTGAGCCGGGTTTGCTTGTTTTGATGCGTTGAGTTCGCCCAACTGTGTCCGTGGTTCCCTCAAAGAAGGCCCCGGAACCGGTACGCACGCGATAGCGTACATTCGCGAGGGGTTCGCCTGTCGCATGGTCGCGCAACGTGAATGTTTCGTCATAGTTTTAAGGCGGCGGACGACTTCGCGAAGCCGCTTGACACAGCGACCTCGGCCGACGCGGGGCGCGCTTCGCTGTCGTCAATGATCCTGTGCCGACGGCCGTAGACCGAAAAGATAGTAGGCATGGTTGCGCATTTACACGCTACATGATCGCCGTCTACAGCCTGAAGTCTGCCGAGAATGTTCGTGCGTCGATGCCGCCTAAGCCGTGCGCCTTCGACAATCGTTCCCTCCGTGCCGCATGCGGCACAGAAAGCAAAGTCGCCGATACGTGCCGCAGTTCGGAGTCGGCCGCTTTGATCCGCGATCCTGAAAGGGGCGGCCCCTCGAATGACATAACTGTCTTTGTGACTGCTAAGTGGATCGCCTTCTACCGCAGCATAATAAATAGTCATGCCGTGCTCTCAGGTCGTTAGCGCGCACAGATACTTAGTTTTGCCGTCTTGTGTGCTCACGTTTTATCTCCGTCCAAGGTCAAATGTCCTATGACGGTATCGCGAAATAGTTCGATGGAGCATTGAAATTTGTAAAATCAATCTTGCAATGAGAGCTTGCTAAGAGGCAGCGAGTGCGCAGCGCGACCGAGAAAACTTAAGTTCGCCGACGCTTAGGCTTAGGAGTCGACCGGGAGCTGCAGCCTAGTGCAGAAGTTGTCTGCCGCCGCGTAACCAACCGCCCAAATAACCCCGACTGAAAAGCCATCACCCAAACCCCTCCGCCCGCTCGCCCAAGCCGCCAAAGAAACCCGAAACCACCCACCCATACACCCCACCCTATACAAACGATAAGAATGTTTTTCTATCGACAACGCCGTAAGTGCCCCACCATGAGACGATTCGATAAAAGCGGAGACGATCATGGCAAGCACCACGGATTTGAAGCGCTACGAACTGCTGATCGGCGGCGAGTTCGTCCGGCCCGGCGGCGCGGAATATTCGACGAATCTCGATCCCGCCACTGAAGAGCCGATCGCCTACGTCGCGCAAGGCACCGCCGCCGATGTCGATCGCGCCGTGATCGCCGCCCGCGCAGCGCTCAAGCCATGGAACGCCATTCGCGCGGCGGATCGCGGGCGCATTCTAATGAAGCTCGCCGACCTCCTGCGCCAAAATCAGGACGAACTCGCCGCGCTCGAAAGTCTAGACGGCGGCAAACCAATCGCGGCCGTGCATCGGCAAGACGTGCCCGCCGCCATCGACACGCTGACCTACTACGCCGGCTGGTGCGACAAAATCAACGGCCAGGTCGTCCCCGCGCGACCCGACGCGCTCACCTACACCGTGCGCGAGCCGGTCGGCGTCGTCGCGGCCATCGTGCCGTGGAATTTTCCGCTGATGATCGGCATGTGGAAGATCGCGCCCGCGCTCGCCTGCGGCTGCACGCTGATCGTCAAGCCCGCCGAAATCACGCCGCTCTCCGCGCTGATGATCGGGCGGCTCGCGCTCGAAGCCGGCGTGCCGCCCGGCGTGCTCAATATCGTGACGGGCAAGGGTTCGGTCGTCGGCGATGCGCTCGTCGCGCATCCAGGCATCGACAAAGTGACGTTCACGGGATCGCCATCGGTGGGACGCGGCATCCTGCAAGGCGCGGCAGGCAACTTCAAACGCGTCACGCTAGAATTGGGCGGCAAATCCGCCAACGTTATTTTCGGGGATGCCAACATCGACGGCGCCGTGCGCGCGGCCGCCTCGGGCATCTTCTTCAACGCAGGGCAGGTGTGTTCGGCGGGCTCGCGCATCCTGGCGCAACGCACGGTCTACGACGAAGTGGTCGAGCGCCTCGCCGAGCGCGCGCGCACCATCAAGCTCGGCGATCCGTCGAAGCGGGAAACCAACATGGGCCCCGTGATCTCCGCCAAGCAGATGCAGAGCGTGCTGAATTACGTGGACATCGGCAAGGAGGAGGGCGCGTCGCTCGTGACGGGCGGACGGCGCGTCGGCGAGCGCGGTTACTTCGTCGAGCCGACCGTATTCGCGAACGTCGAACACGAGATGCGCATCTCGCAGGAAGAAATCTTCGGACCGGTCGCAAGCGTGATTCCCTTCGATGACGAAGCCGACGCGCTACGCATCGCGAACGGCACGCTGTATAGCCTCGCGGCGGGTGTGTGGAGCGCGGATATCGGACGCGTGCATCGCATGGCGGCGGGGCTCAAGGCGGGCACGGTGTGGATCAACACTTACGGCTATACGGATGTGCGCTTGCCCTGGGGCGGCTCCGGCGATTCCGGCTTCGGCCGTGAACACGGCGATGTCGCCATCGAAAACTTTACGGAGCCCAAGGCGGTTTGGGTTTCATTGACGCCTTGATACGGGCTTTTCAATGAGCGGCAGCTTTGAATGTAGGCTGCTGCTTGCTTCTGTAGAGAGCGCGTTCGCCGGCGTTCGGATTGCGGCACCTGCACAACCGAATGCCGAAAAGGCGGCCCGCACTAATGCCGGTCCGCCTTTCCGAAAACCATGAAAGCGCGTTCAACGTCTCATACGAATACCGAAGCCGAGAATCAAGCTCGCACCTCTTTTCCTTCGTCATCCCGCGCACGCCAAAGCCGCGCGCGCTGCGTGCTGTCTTCATACTGCACGGTGTTTTGGCGGCACGCTTCGATTGTCGAATTCTTCCGCTCGACAATTGCGCCGCAAAGAAACTCCGCGCTATAAGCCTTCAAAAGATGCGGCGAATGCGTCGCGATATACTGGGCGATCTTTCCGTAATCGCTTTCGGTCGAAGCGAGCGCGCGGTAGGTATCGGCATCCCAACGGAACATCAGGTCGAGCTCTTCGAATGCAGTATTGAAAGCGCACACTTGCGCCTGAACTTCGCGGTCGTCGCTTAAGGTCGCATGACTCATTTTCGTCTCCTGTATGGCCGTGGGGCTTCCATGCAGGATAGGGAACTCGATCCATTTACGAAAATTAAACTTTCTTCGCGTTTATATTTCGGATGACTTATACATCGGGTTTACCGGTACTCGCGACAATATGCGTAATCGCTTCGATTTGAGCCGCGCCTTCATCGACAAGAAATTGCTTGAATGCCAATGCAACCGGAGGCAAACGCTTGTTGTTGCGATGAACGACGAACCAGTTGAGCATGACGGGAAAACCCTTGATATCCAGCACCGCGAGTTTGCCAACTTGCAGTTCCATGCTGATGGTGTGAGCAGACAAAAAGCTCACGCCCATGCCCGCAATGACAGCCTGCTTGATGGTTTCCGTGCTGGTTATCTCCATCGCCACATTCAGATTGGAGAGACGGCCGGCAAAGCCTTCTTCCATCGAATTCCATGTGTCGGAGCCGCGCTCACGAACGATAAACGGTTCATCCGCAAGCGCTTCTAGCGGCACGTCCTTGAGCCCGACCAGTGGATGATCTGGCGGCGCAACGATCACATACGGATGCGGCGCGAAGGAGATATTCACCGTGTCCATATCGCGTGGCGGCCGAACCATGACGGCCAGGTCGGTGAGATTATCAGTCAGTTGATGCAGCAGTTCCTCGCGATTATGAACCGCAAGATTGAGGCGGACATCCGTATTACGTTTGGTGAATGCCGCAAGCAAGCGCGGAAAGAAGTAGTCGCCCGCGCTAATGACCGCCACGTTGAGCGTACCGCCCGAAACCCCTTTGAGCCGCGCCATGGCGTCATCGGCTTCGCGGAATTGTTCGAGGATCGCGCGGCTGTGATGAAGCATCTCGTTGCCCGCGGTCGTGAGATAAATCTTTTTGCCGAGTTGCTCGAAAAGCGGCATGCCTGCATGTTCTTCGAGCTGCTTGACCTGAGTGGAAACAGCCGGCTGAGTGAGATAAAGCTCTTCGGCCGCGCGGGAAAAGCTCAACCGGCGTGCAACCGTTTCGAAGATTTTGAGTTGACGCAGGGTAGCATTACGCAGCACGGCGGGCCCTCATCCATTCACGATACTGAATTTATACAATAATTTTTTCTAACTTTCCTTAATCGTTTATATCCCCCACGATGCTTTCACGTCCTGCCAGTCTGTAAGACTTTCAAGGGCGAAGCGCACGGCCCCCACGGCGCGGCATCTTTAGCACCCAGCCAAAAAACGAAGCCTGCAAAGGCCGCATCAACCATCCAGCTCTATTGGGAATCGCTCGAAATGATTCTTCGATCGCCTGACGCGGATGCTTGCCGGATGTTCTCATCCATCGCCTTGTTCGATACGCGTTGCCACGCCCGCGTCGCGTTACCCGAGCACTTTCCCTGACCGACCGCCACGCCGCCGACGCGCATATCGATGCACTCGCGCCGGCATCTCGCTGTAAATCAAGCGCCGCACGAGCGCGAATGAATAACGGAGACAGACATGGCAAGCGCAGACACGGTTGTGTCCGGGCAACCGCACGGGCGTCATCACAATAGGTGGGTTCAGTTGACGATCGGTATCCTGTGCATGGGACTCGTCGCCAACCTTCAATATGCATGGACGCTGTTCGTCGTACCGATGGATGCCAAGCACCATTGGGGCCAAGCGGCGATTCAGACCGCCTTCACCATCTTCATCGTCACCGAAACCTGGCTCGTGCCCGTCGAAGGCTGGCTCGTCGATAAGTTCGGGCCCCGGCCCGTCGTCATAGGCGGCTCGATCTGCGCGGCCATCGGCTGGTGCATCGATGCGCATGCGACCAGCCTCATGCATCTCTACATCGCGGCCGTGGTGGCGGGCGTGGGCGCGGGCTGCGTGTACGGCACGTGCGTGGGCACGGCGCTCAAGTGGTTCCCGGACAAGCGCGGCCTTGCGGCGGGTTTGACGGCCGCTGGTTTCGGCGCGGGCGCGGCGGTCACGGTCATCCCCATCTCCAACATGATTCAGAGTGCGGGCTACGAGCACGCGTTCATGTTCTTCGGCATCTTCCAGGGCGTGTGCATCTTCCTGCTCGCGCTCATGCTGATTCGTCCGAAGCCGCCCTTGAACGTGATTCCGGCCAAGCGCGTGGTGTCCACGAAAATCGACTACACCACCGGGCAGATGGTGCGTGCGCCGCTCTTCTGGGTGCTGTACCTGATGTTCGTGTTCGTCGCGGCGGGCGGCGTGATCGCCACGGCGCAGTTCGGCCCCATCGCCAAGGAATACGGCTTCGCGAAGATGCCCGTGAATATCCTCGGCGTGACCTTGCCGCTGCTTGCGATGACGCTGTCCATCGACAACCTGTGCAACGGTTTCACACGGCCTTTGTGCGGCTTCATTTCGGACAAGATCGGCCGAGAGAACACCATGTTCATCATCTTTCTGGGCGAAGGCGTGGCGCTGCTCGGGCTGATGCAGTTCGGCCACAACCCGTACATGTTCATGCTGTTCGCCGCGCTCACGTTTCTGTGCTGGGGCGAGATATTCTCGATTTTCCCCGCCACTTGCGCGGATACTTTCGGCAGCAAGTACGCGGCGGCCAACGCGGGCACGCTTTACACGGCAAAAGGCACGGCGTCGATGCTGGTGCCGCTTGCCTCGGTGCTCGCGTCGATCGGTTCGTGGAACGCGGTCTTCATCACGGCGGCGATCACGTCGATTGCAGCGGGCCTGTGCGCTAAGTTCGTGCTCGCGCCGATGCGCAAACGCTGGATCGAAAACACGGTCGCCGAAACGGCCGCGGATTCGTCGATCAACGCGTCGTTTCAGGCGGGCTGGAGCGACGCGCCGCGCAAACCGTCGGTGCAGTGAGCGAGCGGCATGCGCGATCGTCGAGATGAAATCGCGCCGCCGCTTTGCGTATCGCTGCATCAGTTGCGGTTGTTCGTCACGCTCGCGCGGCATCGCAGTTTCACCCGCGCGGGCGATGAATTCGGTATCACGCAGTCGGCGGTCAGCCGAAGCATCCGCGAACTCGAGGATGAACTCGCGCTGCGGCTTTTCGACCGCACGACGCGTCAGGTCGCGCTCACCGATACCGGGCGTACGCTGCTCGGGCGCATCGCGCCGCTCGTCGAGGAACTCGAAGCGACGCTGCGGCCGCGCACCGCGAACGAAGCCGAACCGGGCGTCGTCAATCTTGCCAGCAGTTGCAGCCTGACCGCGAGCGTGTTGCCTGCGTTGCTCGGCTCGTGTCATGAGCGGCATCCGGGAATCGCGGTCACGGTGATGGACCGGCCGCAGAACGCCGTGCTGCAACTGGTGCGTTCGGGCGAAGCGGACATGGGGCTCGTGATCGCGCCCGGGAGTCTCGACGAACTCGTTGCGGAACCGCTATTCGACGACGGCCTCGCTGCTGTCGTCAACGTGTCGAGCCCGCTTGGCGATGCGGACTATATCGACTGGACGCAACTGCGCGCTTCGCCACTTCTCCTCCTCGATGACGACACCGGCAGCCTCGATGCCATAGAAGGGGCGCTTGCGCGTCACGCGGTGACGGGCGCCTTGCGTCAGCGTCTCGCGCAGCCGATTGCCGTCGCGCGAATGGCGCAGGCGGGACTTGGCATCGGCGTCTTGCCGATGCATGCGCGGATGGCTTGCGAGACCATCGGCGTGCGGTTCGTGCCGCTTGCGCCGCGGGCCGTGCGAACGGTGATGCTCGTGCGGCGGCGCGGGCATGCGTTGCGGGCGAATGCAGCGCATGTGTGGTCGCATGTTGCGGCGTCTTCGTCGCGGAGTTCGATGGCGTTTCAGGCTGCGTGAATCCGCGCGGACGCCGCGCAGGCGTAGTCATACGTCGAGTGCTATGCATCGTCACCCGGCGGTGCGCAGAACCTTAGTCGTCGCTATCGAACTGTTTCTGTTTGACGGTCACGCGGCGCGCGCGCTTAATTCCCTTAGCAGGCTCTCCCTAAACGACACGACACAAACGCGCTCCTTGTGCGGGTTTCCGCTCGCCCGAAACCGCGCGATTCGCCTTGTCGCTCCCCATCATGGAATGTAGTATCTTGTATATCAGAAGGTGATCCGCATACAACCTCAGGAGACGAATCATGAAGATCTGCGTGTATGGCGCCGGTGCGATCGGTGCATATATGGGCGCACAACTCGCGCGGGCTGGAGCGGACGTCAGCTTCGTGGCGCGCGGGCCGCATCTCGCGGCAATGCAAGCGAACGGCGTGAAGCTTCAGATCGATGGCGAGGAACACGTCGTCAAAGTCCGCTGCACGAACAATCCCGCCGAACTCGGCCCGCAAGATTTCGTGATCATCGCGCTGAAGGCGCATTCGGTGCCGGGCGTCGTCGATCTCATTCCGCCGCTCCTTGGACCCGATACGGCGATCATCACCGCCGTCAATGGCCTGCCTTACTGGTACTTCTACGAGCATGGCGGCGAACTTGCTGGAACGACGCTGCAAAGCATCGACCCAGGCGGGCGGCAGTGGAGCGTGTTCGGACCTGAGCGCGCAATCGGCTGCGTGCTGCTGCCGGCGGCGGAGATCGCGGAGCCGGGCGTCATCAAGCATGTGTACGGCAGGAAGTTTCCCATCGGCGAACCGAGCGGCGAGATCACCCCGCGCCTGCAGGCGCTACACGACATCATGGCCGCCGCCGACATGGAAGCGCCGATGCGCGACAACATCCGCGATGAAATCTGGCTCAAGCTCTGGGGCAACCTGTGTTTCAACCCGATCAGCGCGCTCACGCATGCGACGCTCGACGTGCTGACGAGCGACCCCGGCACGCGCGCGCTTTCCAAAGCGATGATGCTGGAAGCAAAAGCAATCGGCGACAGGATCGGCGTCAACTTTCGCGTCGATGTGGAGCGGCGCATCAATGGCGCGGGCGCGGTGGGCGCGCACAAGACATCGATGCTCATGGACTGCGAAGCCGGCCGCCCGATGGAGATCGATCCGCTCATCACCGTCGTGCAGGAAATCGGGCGCCTCGTGAAAGTCGAGACACCGATGATCGATGCCGTTCTCGCATTGATCAAGCTGCGCGAAGGCGTGAACCAAGGCACGGCCAAGGCTTTACCGCCCCCGCAAACGCAGAAAGCCGCCTAAACTGCATCCAGGAAGCCGGCGTTGTTTCTGATATACAAGATGCAAAATATGTTGAAATGTATTGCAACGCAACATATACTGAGGGCTCTTGAAGATTAACCGGAGCCTGAAATGAGCATCGCCTTGTTGGTTGTCATCGGATTTGCGCTGGTTGCTGTGGGTGTGGGCGTTACGTTTATGATTGCGTCGGCGGTGCCGCAGGACATGCTGCAGCGCGCACAGGATCACGGTCGGTTTGCCGGTCTCGCGGCGGACGACCAGAACGGCGGTTCGGGCAAGCGTGTCGATGCTTCCCGCCCGCACATGGGAACTCAAGTCATCAATGCCATCTGATACTCAATCCGTAGACCGGCCGGACGTTCGCCCAAGCGGCCTTACGCTGTCGCTCGAGCCGATCAATGCCACGGTTTCGCTGCGCGATCAGGCGTACGCGAAGCTGCGGCAGGCAATAGCGGAAGCGGACATCTACCGTTCGCGGGAAGAGATCCGTCTCGACGAAAAAGAACTGACCGAAGCACTGGGCGTAAGCCGCACGCCCATTCGCGAAGCCATGACGCTGCTGGAGCAGGAAGGCTTTCTGCGAACCGTGCCGCGTCGAGGCGTCTATATCTTGCGCAAGACCAAGCGCGAGATCGTCGAGATGATCCACATGTGGGCGGCGCTGGAAAGCATGGCGGCGCGCCTTGCCACGCAGCGCGCGTCGGACGAGGAAATCGCGCAGTTGCGCCACATGTTCGACAACTTCCGCGACGCCACGCCGGCGGAGCACATCGACGAATATTCGGAAGCGAATATCGCGTTTCATCAGGCTATCGTGCGGCTGTCGAAGTCGCAGATCATCTTCGACACGATCAAGAACATCTTCGTGCACGTGCGCGCCATTCGCAAGATGACGATCTCGCAGAGCGACCGCGCGTCGCGCTCGATCGTCGATCACATGCGGATCATCGAGGCGCTCGAGAAGCGCGACACGGAACTGGTCGAGCGGCTGGTGAAGCAGCATTCGCTGGATCTCGCCGCGTTCGTCGAGGCAAATTGCGACTTTCTCGATTGAGTCCGAACTGAAAGCTGGCAGGCAGATTGACAAAGGCCGCGTGACGATTAACGTCACGCGGCCTTTTTTTATCCTGCACAGCCGAGACTGCGTTACCCGCTGCCGGTGGCTCGCGCGCGTCTGCACGCTGACAGGATTGACGACGGCTGTCCGACTATCTCGCCGCGCCGGGGGAGCCACTCAATTCCTCATGGCGCCCTTGCTCACCGCATCGCGTGAAGCATCGTTTCACCGAGCGCGGCGGGGGAATCGGCGACAAGAATGCCCGCTGACTTCATTGCGTCGATCTTCGCGCTTGCCGTGCCCGAGCCGCCCGAAATAATCGCGCCCGCGTGCCCCATGCGGCGTCCCGGCGGCGCGCTCGTGCCGGCGATAAACCCGACCACCGGCTTCTTCGTGTTCGCGTCCTTCAGAAACTGCGCGGCTTCTTCCTCCGCCGATCCACCGATCTCGCCGATCATGATGATGCCTTCAGTCGCGTCGTCTTCGAGAAAGAGCGCGAGGCAATCGATGAAATTCGTTCCATTCACCGGATCGCCGCCAATGCCGATGCAGGTCGTCTGCCCGAGCCCCGCAGCGGTGGTCTGCGCGACGGCTTCATAAGTGAGCGTGCCCGAGCGCGACACCACGCCTATTTTCCCCGGCCGATGAATATGCCCCGGCATGATTCCGATCTTGCATTGCCCCGGCGTGATGACGCCCGGACAATTCGGCCCGACGAGCCGGCTGCGCGAGCCGGTGAGCGCGCGCTTCACGCGCAGCATGTCGAGTACCGGAATGCCTTCGGTGATACAGACGATGAACGGCACCTCCGCGTCGATGGCTTCGAGGATGGCATCGGCGGCGAAGGGCGGCGGCACGTAGATGACGGATGCATCCGCGCCGGTTTTCGCGACCGCGTCGGCGACGGTATCGAACACGGGCAGGTCGAGATGCGTCGTGCCGCCCTTGCCCGGCGTCACGCCGCCAACCATGCGCGTGCCGTACGCAATCGCCTGCTCGGAATGGAACGTGCCCTGCGCGCCGGTGAAGCCTTGGCAAATGACCCTGGTATTGCTATCGATCAGAACGCTCATTGTCGGCTTCCTCGTCAGTGATGGGCAGCGGCGACGGCGCCGACGATCTTGTCGGCGGCATCGGCGAGATTTTCAGCGGGGATGATGGTGAGGCCGGAGTTGCGCAGAATCTCGCGGCCCGCGTCGACGTTCGTGCCGGCAAGGCGCACGACGAGCGGCACGCGCAGGTCGATCTCGCGCGCGGCCGCGACCACGCCTTCCGCGATCACGTCGCAGCGCATGATGCCGCCGAAGATGTTGACGAGAATGCCTTGCACTTTGGGGTCGCGCAGAATCAGCTTGAACGCGGTCGCGACGCGTTCCTGGGTCGCGCCGCCGCCCACGTCGAGGAAGTTGGCGGGCTCGCCGCCGTAGAGCTTGATGATGTCCATGGTCGCCATGGCGAGGCCCGCGCCGTTCACCATGCAGCCGATGTTGCCGTCGAGCTTCACGTAATTGAGGCCGTGTTTCGCGGCTTCGATTTCGGCGGCATCTTCCTCGTCTTCGTCGCGCAATGCTTCGATATCGGGATGCCGATACAAAGCGTTGTCGTCGAAATTGAGCTTGGCATCGAGCGCGATGACATCGCCGGAACCGGTGACGACGAGCGGATTCACTTCCACGATGGAGGCATCCAGATCGACGAACGCCTGATAAAGCGCCGCGATGAACTTCGATGCCGCCGCCACTTGCTTGCCGCTCAAGCCTAGCCCGAACGCGACTTCGCGTGTGTGAAACGGCTGGAGACCCGTCGCCGGATCGATCGACACCTTGAGAATTTTCTCCGGCGTGCGATGCGCCACTTCCTCGATCTCCATTCCGCCTTCGGTCGACGCCATGATCGTGATGCGCGACGTGGCGCGATCCACCAGCATGCCGAGGTAGAGCTCGCGTGCGATGTCGCAGCCTTCCTCGATATAAAGCCGTTTCACTTCCTTACCCGCAGCGCCGGTTTGCTTGGTCACGAGCACCGACGCGAGCATCTGCTGCGCGTTTTCTTGCACCTCGTCGACAGATTTGACGACGCGCACGCCGCCTTTGCCGTCGGGATCGTTGGCGAAGCGGCCCGCGCCGCGTCCGCCCGCATGAATCTGCGATTTCACGACCCAGACCGGGCCGCCGAGGGCGCGCGCCGCGTTGGCCGCGTCGATCGCGGAGAAGGCAACCTGGCCTTGCGGTACGGCGACGCCGTACTTCCGCAGCAGCGCCTTCGCCTGATATTCGTGGATATTCATCGTGTCTCCCTAGTCGTCGGTTCTCTGAGCGCAACCGGGCTTCAGCGACTGCGACGGTGCGTTGAAATATGATATATCACATATCACGACAGGATTTCACGCTGTTTCGTTGATGCTCTGCAGCACGAAATACGCGCTTAAGAAGCTGTGGAAGCGCTAAGAAGTGATGACGCATTGCATCACAGGGTTTTCGCCATCGCTCGACACTTGACTAATACTGTGTGTGGAATATTGTATATCACAGCAACCGGACGGCAGCGCGACGTCACGGAAGCCTTGAACACAACCCCCTTCGAGGAGGAGACAAACAATGTCCGAAGTCGTCAGCAGCCGTCCGGAAGTCGCTCCCGCCACCACCACCGCGGATGACACGCTCAAACAAAAAACACGCGGCGCGGGTGTCGTCTCGGGCGGCCATTTGGTCGCCCGAGCGCTCAAGAACGAAGGCGTCGATACCATCTTCACGCTGTGCGGCGGTCATATCATCGATATCTACGATGGCTGCGTCGATGAAGGCATTCGCATCATCGATGTCCGTCACGAACAGGTCGCCGCCCACGCCGCCGATGGCTACGCGCGTCAGACCGGCAAGCTCGGTTGCGTCGTCACCACGGCCGGCCCCGGCTGTACCAACGCGGTGACAGGTGTCGCCACGGCGTTTCGCTCGGAAAGCCCGATCATCCATATCGGCGGGCAGGGCGCGTTGACGCAGCACAAGATGGGCTCGCTGCAAGACCTGCCGCACGTCGACATGATGGCGCCGATCACCAAGTTCGCCGCCACCGTGCCGAGCACCGAACGCATCGCCGACATGATCTCGATGGCCGCGCGTGAAGCCTTCAACGGCGCGCCCGGCCCGGCGTACCTGGAGATTCCGCGCGATGTGCTCGACCGCGAAATCGATGTCTCCAAGGCCGTGATTCCGCAGCCGGGACGGTATCGCGCATCGACGAAATCGGTGGGCGATCCGCTCGATATCGAGAGGCTGGCCGACCTGCTGGTCGACGCCGAGCGTCCCGCGATTCTCTACGGCCAGCAAGTGTGGACCGCGCGCGGTCACGAAGAAGCCATCGCGCTGTTGCGCGGCCTCGACGTTCCCGGCTACTTCAACGGGGCGAGCCGCGGCCTCTTGCCGCCGGGCGACCCGCATCACTTCGACCGTACGCGTTCGCAAGCCTTCGCGAAGGCCGATGTGATCGTGATCGTCGGCACGCCATTCGACTTCCGCATGGGTTACGGCAAGCGCATCAGCCGCGATCTGAAGCTCGTGCAGATCGACATGGATTACCGCACGGTCGGCAAGAACCGCGATATCGATCTCGGGCTCGTAGGCGACCCGGGCGCGATCCTCGGTGCGGTGCTGCAAGCGGCGAGCGGACGCTTCAAGAACGACAAGCGCCAGAGCCGTCAGGCGTGGATGCGCGAACTCGCGGCGGCGGAAGAAACCGCGACGGCCAAGCTGATGCCGCTCTTCACGTCGGACGCGAGCCCGATTCATCCGTACCGCGTCGCGCACGAGATCAACCAGTTTCTATCGGACGACACGATCTATATCGGCGATGGCGGCGACGTCGTGACCATTTCCGCGCAGGCCGTGCGTCCGCGCCGTCCGGGTCAGTGGATGGACCCCGGCGCGCTTGGTTCGCTCGGCGTCGGCACGGGCTTCGCCATCGCGGCGGGTCTTGCGAACCCCGAAAAGGAGGTACTCTGCTACTACGGCGACGGCGCTTTCTCCATGACTTCGTTCGACATGGAAACCGCGAATCGCTTCGGCGTGCCGTATCTCGCCGTCATCGGCAATAACTCGGCGATGAACCAGATCCGCTACGGCCAGCTCGCCAAGTACGGTCAGGAGCGCGGCAACGTCGGCAATTTGCTCTCGGACGTGCCGTATGGCCGCTTCGCCGAAATGCTCGGCGGCTATGGCGAGGAAGTGTACGAGGCCTCGAAGATCGCGGGCGCGTTGCAGCGTGCGCGGGAATCGATCGCCAAGACGGGCAAGAGCGCGGTCGTCAACATCTGGGTCGATCCGACCGTGTACGCCCCCGGCACGATGGCTCAAACGATGTACAAATAAAGCCACTGACAAGCCACTGAAGACATTGGGAGACAGCCATGAATAATTCGGGCAAGGCACTGGATGGCGTGCGCATCCTCGATTTCACGCACGTTCAGTCTGGGCCGACCTGCACGCAGTTGCTCGCGTGGTTCGGCGCGGACGTCATCAAGGTGGAGCGCGCGGGCGCCGGAGACATCACGCGCGAGCAGTTGCGCGATATCCCCGACGCCGACAGCCTCTACTTCACGATGCTCAACCACAACAAGCGTTCGATCACCATCGATACGAAGAATCCCGAAGGCAAGAAGGTGCTCGAAACGCTCGTCAAGAAGTGCGACGTGCTGGTCGAGAACTTCGCGCCGGGCGCGCTCGATCGCATGGGCTTTACGTGGGAGCGCATTCAGGAGCTGAACCCGAAGATGATCGTGGCGTCGGTCAAGGGCTTTGGGCCCGGACCGTACGAAGACTGCAAGGTGTACGAGAATGTGGCGCAATGCGCGGGCGGCGCGGCATCGACGACGGGTTTCGACGATGGCCCGCCGGTCGTCACCGGCGCGCAGATTGGCGACTCGGGCACGGGCTTGCACCTCGCACTCGGGATCGTCACGGCGCTGTATCAGCGCAATGCAACAGGGCGCGGCCAGCGCGTGCTCGCGGCGATGCAGGACGGCGTGCTGAACCTGTGCCGCGTGAAACTGCGCGATCAACAACGGCTCGAACGTACCGGCACGATGAAGGAATATCCGCAGTATCCGAACGGCACATTCGGTGAGGCGGTGCCGCGCGCGGGCAACGCCTCGGGCGGCGGCCAGCCGGGCTGGATTCTCAAGTGCAAGGGTTGGGAGACGGACCCGAACGCGTATATCTACTTCATCACGCAGGCGCCGGTCTGGGGCGAAATCTGCAAGGTGATCGGCAAGGAAGAGTGGATCGACCATCCTGATTACAAGACGGCCAACGCGCGCCTGCCGCATCTGAAGGACATCTTCGCGGAGATCGAGCGCTGGACCATGTCGAAGACCAAGTTCCAGGCCATGGAAATTCTCAACAAACACGACATTCCGTGCGGCCCGATTCTCTCGATGAAGGAAATCGCCGAAGAGCCGTCGCTCAGAAAAACCGGCACCGTCGTCGAAGTGGATCATCCGGTGCGCGGCAAGTATCTGACGGTCGGCAATCCGATCAAACTGTCGGATAGTCCGACTGAAGTCGTGCGCTCGCCGCTGCTTGGCGAACACACCGACGAAGTCATGGCCGAACTCGGCTACTCGCCCGATCAGATCGCGACGCTGAGAAGCCTCGGCGCAATCTAAACGCCTCATTCGATGCCTGTCGCGCCGCCTCCTCGTGATGCGGCGTGGAGTGGCACGTCCATACGAACGGAGACAAGTCAGATGAACAGCACCGTTGTGCAGGAACGCAATGACTCTTCGACGCAAGTCGCGAACGCTATTCCGCTGCATGCAGCCGATGCGAAACGCCGCGTGGCGGAAGTGTTCGATCGCGTGAAGGCGGAAGGGCGCACGTCGCTCACGGCGCCGGAAGGCAAGCTCGTCTGCGATGCATACGGCATCGCCGTGCCGCGGGAAGGCGTCGCGACGAGCGCGGACGATGCGGCGAAACTCGCGTCGTTCATCGGCTTTCCGGTGGTGCTGAAAATCGTCTCGCCGGAGATTCTGCACAAGACGGAAGCGGGCGGCGTGCTCGTCGGCGTGAAGAACGAAGCCGATGTCAAAGCCGGCTTCGCGACGATCCTCGAGAACGCGAAGAACTACGACGCGGACGCCACGGTCCTCGGCGTGCAAGTTCAGCAGATGGTCGGCGCGGGACAGGAAGTGATCATCGGCGCGGTGACCGATCCTTCGTTCGGCAAGCTGATCGCGTTCGGGCTAGGCGGCGTGCTCGTCGAAGTGCTGAAGGACGTGACCTTCCGGCTCGCGCCCGTCACGCGAGACGAAGCCGCCTCCATGCTCGACGGCATTCAGGCGGCTGAAGTGCTGCGCGGCGTGCGGGGAGCGGAGCCGGTGCATCGCGAGAGTCTCGTCACGCTGATCGAGCGCGTGTCGCGCCTCATCGACGACTTCCCGCAAATCTCGGAGATGGACCTGAACCCGGTTTTCGCGAGCCCGAGCGGCGCGGTGGCGGCGGACGTGCGCATCGTGATGGACTTCGAGCCTGCCGCGCCGCGTTACCGGCCGACGCAGGAGCAGATCGTCGCGCAGATGAACCGCATCATGAAGCCAGACGCACTCGCCGTGATTGGCGCGTCGAACGAGGACGGCAAGATCGGCAATTCGGTGATGAAGAACCTCATCAACGGCGGCTACCAGGGCGCGATCTATCCGATCCATCCGAAAGCCGACGAGATCATGGGCCACAAGGCGTACAAGAGCGTGAAGGACGTGCCCGGCGTGATCGATGTCGCGGTGTTCGCCATTCCCGCGAAGTTCGTCGCGCAGGCGCTCGTCGAAGTCGGCGAGAAGCAGATTCCCGGCGCGGTGCTGATTCCGTCGGGCTTCGCGGAGACGGGCAATCACGAAGGCCAGGAGGAACTCGTGCGGATTGCGCGTCAATATGACATTCGCATGATGGGCCCGAACATCTACGGCTTTTACTACACGCCCAAGAATCTCTGCGCGACCTTCTGCACGCCGTATGACGTGAAGGGCAAGGCGGCGCTGTCGTCGCAATCCGGCGGCATTGGCATGGCGATCATCGGCTTTTCGCGTTCGGCGAAGATGGGCGTCTCGGCAATCGTCGGGCTCGGCAACAAGTCGGACATCGATGAAGACGACCTGCTTACGTTTTTCGAGCAGGACGACAACACCGAGATCATCGCGCAACACTGCGAGGACTTGAAAGATGGCCGCGCGTTCGCCGAAGCCGCGAAGCGCGTATCGAAGAAAAAGCCGGTCGTCGTGCTGAAGGCTGGACGCACGAGTCTCGGCGCGCGTGCGGCCAGTTCGCACACCGGCGCGCTCGCGGGCAACGACAAGATCTACGAAGACGTGTTTCAGCAATGCGGCGTGATCCGTGCGCGGTCGCTGCGCGATTTACTGGAGTTCGCGCGCGGCATTCCCAAATTGCCGACGCCCAAGGGCGAGAACACGGTCATCATCACGGGCGCGGGCGGCTCGGGCGTGTTGCTCTCGGACGCGTGCGTGGACAACGGCCTGTCGCTCATGACCATGCCCGAGGATCTCGACGCCGCATTCCGCAAGTTCATTCCGCCGTTCGGCGCGGCGGGCAATCCGGTGGACATCACGGGCGGCGAGCCGCCGACGACCTATAAGAACACGATCAAGCTGGGTCTAGAAGACGAACGCGTCCATTCGATCATCCTCGGCTACTGGCATACCATCATCACGCCGCCGATGGTCTTCGCGAAGCTCGTGATCGAAGTGAAGGAGGAGATGAAGGCGCGCGGTATCGAAAAGCCGATCGTGGCGTCGCTCGCGGGCGACGTGCAAGTGGAGGAGGCGGCGGAGTATCTATACGCGCATGGCGTGCCGGCCTATGCGTATTCGACCGAATTGCCAGTGGCGGTGCTCGGGGCGAAATATAAGTGGGCGCGCGGCGCGGGATTGATCTGAGCAAAGCGGGGCGCTTAGGTGCCCCGCGGCGCCCCTTCCTAATCACACGGACCTTCATAGTGACCACCTGGATTCGTTTTCGCGATGCCGACGGCCGTATTGGCTTCGGCACGCTCGATCCGCACTCCGGCCGCGTCGTGCAGCACGACGGCGCATTGTTCGGGCAAGCACGTCCGACCGACATTTCCTTCGCCGCCGACGACCTCACCCTGCTCGCGCCTTGCGAACCGAGCAAGGTCATCGCGTTGTGGAACAACTACTACGCGCTGTCGCAGAAGCTCGACAAGGCGCCACCTGCGCATCCGCTCTTTCTGATCAAGCCGCCAATGTCCGTGATCGGGCCGAACGAGTTGATCAAGCGGCCGAAAAGTTATCACGGCAAGATTGCGTACGAGGGTGAACTGGGAATCGTGATCGGCAAGACGGTTTCGGGCGCGTCGGTGGAAGAGGCCGAGGCGGCCATTTTCGGCTATACGTGCGTGAACGATGTCACCGCCATCGAACTCTTGCAGGAAGATCCCAACTTCGCGCAATGGTGCCGCTCGAAGGGCTTCGATACCTTCACGTGTCTCGGGCCCGCCATCGTCACGCCAGGCAACGGCTTCGACTGGCGCGCGGCCCACGTGGTCACGACGCTGGACGGCGTCGAGCGTCAAAATTATCCGCTCGACGACATGATCTTTTCGCCCGCCGAGCAGGTTAGCCTGCTGTCGCACGACATGACGCTCGTTCCCGGCGATGTCATCGCGTGCGGTACGTCGATCGGCGTGGGATCGATCAAGGACGGCGCGCGCGTGGAAGTGACGATTCGCGGAATCGGTACTCTGGCGAACACGCTCGCGGCCTGAAGCGGTGTGAGCGGTGTGAGCATCGTGCAATGAAAAACGGCAAAGCCGACTTGCGGACTTTGCCGTTTTTTCACGCCTGGCGCCATGCGAGATGGCGCCGCGCGTCGATGTCTCAACGATCGCGATTCCACAGCGCGCCGAGCACGAAGCCCACGGTCGCCGCGATCAGCAAACCGTTGATCGGCTGACTCGCCACCGCCACGCGCAATTGATCCACGGTCTCACCGTAGCTCTGCTGCAGCGAGCCGAGCGCCTGCCGCGTCTTGCCGGCCACTTGCGTTTCCGAGTCGCCCGTAAGCGCGCCAACCGCATCCTGCACCTTGCCCACGACCTGTTGCGCCGCGCCTTCCACTTGATCCTGCACCATGGTGCCTCCCTTCTCGTCTGTAGCGGTTATGGTCAATGTTGCAGCGGGCTGATCTTGCGGCATCCCGGCAACGTCCGAGTGAAACAAGGAGCACGCTTCGTGCCCAAGGTCAGGCTTCGCCGAGTTTATGTTTAACCAGATCGAGCAAATCGTCGATGGAAAGCGGCTTGCGGCGGAACTGCGCGTTGGCGTGTTCCAGCGTGGGCGCATGCGCCGCCGCGCTCATGAGAATCACGGGGACCTGTGCGAGCGAGTCGTTCGCCGCCAGTTCGCGGATGAAGGCAACGCCGTCCATGTGCGGCATCATCCAGTCGGTGATGACGAGGTCGGGCGGATTCGCGCGCGCGGATTCGAGCGCCACGCGCCCGTTCGACGCGGTCGTCACTTCGTAGCCTTCCATCTCGAGAATGAGGCGCCAGGTTGTGAGGATGTCGAATTCGTCGTCGACGACGAGGATTTTTTTCATGCTCGCTGGCCGGGGTCCGACACAGAAAGCGCAGGCGCCAACGACGGATGTCCGGACAGCAGACCCGTCGAGCCGATGAACCCTTCGCTGATATGCAATCCGCGCGAATCGATCGTGAGACGGCGGATCGCCGTATCGTGCGAACCTTCGCGCTGTTTGACCACCGACACCATGCGATACAGCGACGAGTTTGCCTCGACATAGCGCAGGAGCACGATGTTTTCGGTCATCGCGGACGCCCGCAAGGTGGTCGGCGTCGTCGAATCGCCGTAGAGCGGCAACTCTTCCGTCACGAGCGTGGTGACGCCGGCTTCGCGCAGACGGTGCGTGAGCGCGTTCAAGAATAGCCCGAGGCGCTCGGTGCGGTTGGCCGACTGAAAGAAGCCGTCGACGCCATCCACCACGAGCCGCGACGCCTTCGAGCGCTGGATCGACGCAATCAGTTCCGAGGCAAGTTCGTCGATGGCGAGTTCCACGGCGGGATGCCATTCCAGTAGCAAGCGGCCGCTATCGACAGCGTCTTTCAGGTCGATGCCGACCGACGCCGCCTTCGCGATCAGCCGCTCCGGCGACTCGTAAAGCCCGAAGTAGACGCACTGCTCGCCGCGCGCCACGCCCGCCTGCAAAAACTTGAGCGCGAGCAGCGTTTTGCCGACGCCCGAGGGCCCGATAAACGTGGTGGTCGAACCGCGCACCACGCCGCCGCCGAGCATCTGATCGAAATCGGGGAAACCGAAGGCAAGACGGCTTTCGAAGTCCGGCACGTCCTGCGCATTCGCCGACGATGCTTCGAGTCGCGGGAAAGTCACGAGTCCGTCCGGCGTGATCTTGAAGAAATGCTTGCCGAGCAGATGATCACGCGCGCGCAGCTTATGCACTTCGATTTCCCGTGCGCGGCGCATTCCGGTGTTGTAGCGGTTCAGCTCGATCAAGCCATCGACCAATGTGTGCTCGGGATGCGGCTCGTTGCCGGAAAGCGGCGCGAGAATGAGCGTCGTGCAGCGCGCGGCGCTCACGAAGGCTGACAACTCGTGGATGAATTGCGAGAGTTCGAGTTCGGTCGAACTGAATTCGCGGGCGCTGCGAAAGCCGTCGATGACCATGAAACGCGGGCGGCTCGTGCGGATGGTCGCCGCGATGAGCGAGAGAAAGCCGGACAGGCCGTCGCGTATCAGTTCGTGGTAACCGCTCACGAACAGCATGCGTTCGGAGATGGCGTCGGCGTCGTAGAACGACATTGCCCGGAGGTGCGACAGCAGCTTCGTGTGCGATTCGGCGATCAGCGTGATGTATAGCACCATGTCGCCCTGGCCCACGCGATGAAAACCGATCTGCGACGAAAGGATCGTCTTTCCCGCGCCAGCCATGCCTTCGATCATGTACAAACCACCTTCGGCGAGACCGCCGCCCAGAATCTCGTCCAGACCTGCCACGCCAGTCGTGACGTTGCCGTCGTTGGGTATGGGCTGTCGGGGCGAAACGGTGGGGAGCTTGTCGTCTTGGGTCATGGAGTGTTCGTTTTACTTGGCGATCCGTTTGAGCGAACGCGAATTATGGCTGACTCCGAGCAACAATGGGATCTTCCATCGGTTGTGAAAGCCCGTCCGCCTTGGCGCTGGATGGCAACCCATCGATGGGCAGAGGCGCGCGTTGGATTCCCGTTCCTGCAAAAAGGGTGGCGCTAAAGGTTTGAACTCTACTCGTCCGCATTTTTCACGCCCGCTCGTCTTCTCGGGAGTGCATCCCAAAAATAGGACGAAATTGAGAACCTTCTCATGGGCGATGACGCTTGGCCCTGTTGAAATGGCATCCATGCATTAACGAGGGCCGAAGATGGATCGAGGCCTTTTCTGTTCCAGGCGTTACGCGCCGTTTCATTTCAGGTCAGCCATGTCCCGTCCGAACTCGCTTTCAAGCATCGTCACGCTCGCGTTTTGTCTCGTCTCTTCGTTTCCGATTTCAGTTTCATGCGCGAATGCCGGCGAACGGTTGCCCGATTCGCGCATTCTTTCGGCAGCTCCGTTCAATTTTCACGCGGACAAGGAAATCTTCTCGCGCCTGCCGGCAAAACCCGTGGATTCGCGCATCTTTTCGCCCAATAAGCCCGAACGCTACAACGGCGATTCGCGAGTGGCACAAACGCGATTCGATCACGCGCAAATGATTTGATTTGGAAGAGTAGAGCGCGCAGGTTGTTCTGGAATTAATTGGATTCTCTGACCATAATCAGATACGCATTAAGCTGGATGCGTAATCCGAATTGAGCAACTTGCCGGCAAAATGTCGCCGAATTGCATGACGTCGATGGTCGCAACAGTCGTTCAGATGGCGCACGCTTCGGTGATTAATGAGATGCGAAGCGGGATGTCGATTTTTGGGAATTGTCCCTGCGGTAAGTTCTTAAGCCGTTGCTAGAATCGCGGCGGCTTTCGGTCGTTTCAAGATCGCGATACCGAACTTCATCTATTTCTCAAAACGGGCTTATTCGCGCTTTCGCAATTCAGGCGCTGAAATAAGCGGAAATCCCGTCAATTGCCAACAGGCGCTCTGCTTACTCATTCAATATGTTCAACAAGACCATTGCCACTATTCTCGCGAGCGTCGCCGTTCTTGCCGCTTGCTCGTCCACGTCCAGTCCTGCGACCAGTCTTGCGTCCAGTCCCACGTTCAATCTCAGCGAAATTCAGACGTCGAACGGCCAAAAGGCTTTCCGCGCCGAATGCTACGGCTTGTTCGAAGGCGGCAGCCAATGCATGGCCGCCGCGCAGAAGGCTTGCGGCAACCAGCCGGTGAACCCGCTCCAGAACGTTGCAGGAACGAAGACACCGGACAATGTCTCCGAGCTGATTTTTGTCTGCGGTGCACCGGCACAGCCCGTGCAGCCGGCGGCTGCGGAACCCGTGCCGCCAGCGGTGGTGGATACGGCGACCGTCGCGCCGGTCGCGCCGGCCGCACGCAAGATTTCCCTCGACGAAAAGACGAACTTCGACTTCAACAGCGCCCAGTTGACGCCGAAGGCCAAAGCCTCGCTCGATCAGATCATCTCGGAAGGACGCGGCACGACGTTTTCGTCTGTCAGCATCGAAGGACATACGGACTCTGTTGGCTCCGCGCCGTATAACCTGGCGTTGTCCCAGCGTCGCGCGGAGTCGGTGCTCGAATACCTCAAGAGCCACGGTCTGAAGGCGAACGAGTTCTCCATGAAGGGCTTCGGCAAGTCTGTTCCAGTGGCATCGAACGCGACGAGTCAGGGTCGCGCCGAGAATCGCCGTGTGGAAGTGACGCTCAATCCGTAAGCTAGACGCTGTCGAAGAAAAAAGCTCGCGAGCCGAAAGGACCGCGAGCTTTTTTTCGTCGATACGCGCCGGAAGGATCAGAACAACAGCAGTTGCTCGCGCCCGCGTCCGCCTTCCAGCGTCAGCAGGTGACGCTTGCGCGCAACGCCGCCCGCGTAACCTGTGAGTTCGCCATCGCCGCCGATCACGCGATGACATGGCACGATGATCGACACCGGATTGCGCCCATTCGCGCCGCCGACCGCGCGCGATGCGCCTGCGGGCAAGCCAAGACGGCGTGCGAGATCGCCGTAAGTCCAGGCTTCGCCGAAAGGAATCTGACGCAGCGTGTCCCAGACTTGTTTTTGGAACGCGGTACCGTCGAGCCGCAGCGCCACCGAAAACACCTCGCGCGCGCCACCGAAATATTCGTCGACTTGCTCGCGCGCCTCGGCGATCACGCGCGGCACGCGCGCCGATGCGCGTGGCTCGTGCGATAAACTGTCCGGGCAATACTTCTGCCCGACAAAGAAAAGCCCGGTCAGGCAATCGCCTTCCGCGCGAAACAAAATGGGCCCGAGCGGGCTCGGGCTAACGTGGCTTTCGATCACGTCGCGTCTTCTCGCGTCCCGTTTCAGATGAACGGATTATCCGCCGTGCCGCCGGGCGCGGTCGGCTCGTCGGCAAGCTTCGCGGGCAGCGCCTTGTCTTTTTGAAGAACATCGACGATAGCCCCGAGCGCCTTGTACAACGCCTGCGCGGCGGCGAGCCCCGCCTGATCGCGTGCGATGGTGAGGTCGCCGCTCACCGACACACGCGTCGTGCCGTTCTGGATGTTGATCGCGTCGCCCGCGATGTTCATCACGTCGGTATCGTTGGCAAATGGTTTAAACACCGCTCAGTCCTCCAATTCGTTTGTCTTTCAGTGCATCGGGGATGCCGGGAAACGCGAGACCGCTCATGGCTTCCAGTTCGCGCACGGTTTTCATCGTATAGGTATTGGTCGGCACATTATCGACGACGACCACGAACGCGATTTGCCGCTTCGGCAGATAGACCACCTTGTACAACTGCGTCGGCACGAACACGCGCGACTCGCCGATGGTCTGCAACTGCCGCCCTGAAAACAGCGGGCCGGTCACGACATAGGCATCGCCGGATTCTTCGGTCAGCCTGCGTACCGCTTGCTCGATGCGCGACCAGATGCGCCGGTTGTTCGACGGATCCTGCGGCACGATGTTCGCAAGCGAGAACGATTCGGCCATGCCTTGCTTGCTGGCTCGATCGCCCGCCGGGCTCATGTGGCCGCGATCGTAGCCGCTCCTTTTGTAGTCGTCGAGTTGCGCGCTGTCGCCGGCCGGCAGCCGCTTGTCGACGAAAAAGCGATTGGTGCGCGTGTTGTTCTTCGCGTCATCGACGCTCTGCGCGGTCAAATGCTCCGCCGACCAGAGCGGCCCGTGCGTGACGCCGGAATGCAGCAGAGCGAAATCGGTATAGCAGATTTCCTGCGTGGACGCGCGCATCTTCTGATTGACGACGACGGGCGCGCGGCCGCCCGGACTGAACTGCGGACAGTCGCTCGCGACCGCCGCGACCGACGCGGCGCCTAGAAGCGCGACGACGAATGCCTTGATGCGTACTTGCATGCTGAGTATGAAGATCCGTGCTGATGCGTGAGAACTCGCCGCCTGATGGTCAGCCGTTCGGCTTAAGCCGGGCGAATCGAGGCCGCAGAGTATAAGGCAGTGCGGTGCACATGGAACGGAGAAAATTCATCCACGCTAGAATGCGTCGGCTCGGGCCGCGCCGTAGGCGAAGGCCGCATCGAAACGAATGGAAGGAAGCCAATGAACGCCAAGCGCCGCAAGCTTGATATCGCGCGAAACCTGCTGCTGTCGCTCGTCTCGTGTTGCACGATGTTCACCGCGAGCCAGGCTCACGCGCAAGACGCGCCCGCCAACGATGGCCCAGCATACGGACCTGAACTGCAAGGCTTCGACTATCCTTATCCGGTCGCGCGGTTCTCCATTTCGTCGCAACGGCAGGTCGTCCAGATGGCCTATATGGATGTGCATCCCGCGCATCCCAATGGCCGCACGGCCGTGCTTCTGCATGGCAAGAACTTCTGCGCGGCGACGTGGAAAAAGACCATCGATACCTTGAGCGAAGCCGGGTATCGCGTGGTCGCGCCGGACCAGATCGGCTTTTGCAAGTCCACCAAACCAACGCGTTATCAGTACAGCTTCCAGCAGCTCGCGCGCAATACGCATGCGCTGCTTGCGGCGCTTGGCGTCACGCATCCCACGTTGATCGCGCATTCGACGGGCGGCATGATCGCGGTGCGTTATGCGCTGATGTACCCGCGCGAGACCGAGCAACTCGTGCTCGTGAATCCCATTGGTCTGGAAGACTGGAAGGCGAAGGGCGTGCCGTCCATTTCCATCGACGACTGGTATGCGCGCGAGCTCAAGACCACGGCCGACAGCATCCGCAGCTACGAGACCAGCACGTATTACGCGGGGCATTGGAGCGCGGACTACGAACCGTGGGTGCAGATGCTTGCGGGAATGTATCGCGGACCGGGGAAAGATGCGGTCGCGTGGAACTCGGCGTTGCTGTACGACATGATCTATACGCAGCCTGTCGTCTATGAGTTCGATCAGTTACGAACCCCGACGCTGCTGATGATCGGCGATAAGGACACGACGGCCATCGGCAAGGATCTGGCGCCGCCGGAGATTCGCCCGACGCTGGGCCGATATCCTGAGCTGGCGAAGCTTGCACAGCAGCGGATCGAGGGCGCGAAGCTCGTCGAGTTTGCCGAGCTCGGTCATGCGCCGCAGATGCAGGACCCGGTGGCGTTTCACAAGGCGTTGTTGGAGGGCATGGCGGCGTTGAATGCGAAGGCGGATTGAGTCAGGCCATCCACTCCGCGTCAATCCACGCACGATCTCCGCTCGATCGCGGGCAACTGCACCAGCAACGTAACGGCGCGCGCGATCATCAAGATGGCGAGCGCGAGCCACAATCCGTGGTTGCCGAACCAGCCGTTCAGCAACCACGCGGCAAATAGAAAGATGCCAAGCGATACAGCCGTCGACACCATCAACTCCCGCGTGCGCGTCGCGCCGATAAACACGCCATCGAGCTGAAAGCTGATGACCGATGCAAGCGGCATCACCACGGCCCAAGGCAAGAAGCGCAGCGCGGCGGCACGCACGTCCCGCTGATCCGTGAGCTGGCCGATGATGCACTCGCCCGCGAGCCAATAAACGAGCGAAAAGCCCGCCGCGCCGATCACCGACCACAGCATCGTCACCTTCACGGCCTGGCGAAACGCGTGGCGGTCGCGCGCGCCCGTGGCCGCGCCGACCAGCGCTTCGGCGGCGTGCGCGAAGCCATCGAGTCCGAAGGCCATGAAGGTCTGGAAGTTGAGCAGGACGGCGTTGGCCGCGAGGATCGCATCGCCTTGACGCGCGCCCATGTGGGCGAACCATCCATACGATCCGAGCAGGCACAGCGTGCGAATGAAGATGTCGCGATTGAGCGCGACGAGGCGCTTCATCGCGCGCGCGTCCAGCAGCGCGCGCAGCGCGAGCGCCGGAAGTCCATGTGGACGCAAACGCCAGAGAATCGCAAGACCGAGCGCGAAGCCGAAAAAATCCGCAGCTGCCGTGGCCGCACCGATGCCCGAAATACCCCAGCCGAAGCGATACACGAATAGCAGGACCGCCACGATATTGACCACGTTGATGAACACTTGCGTGACGAGCGCGAGCCGCACGCGCTGGCAGCCGAGCAACATCCCGAGCACGACGTAGTTGCCAAGCGCGAAGGGCGCGGCCCAGATGCGCGCATGGCAGTAGGCGCTGGCCGTGCTCTGGACAGCCGCGCTACCGCCGAGCGCGGCGAGCGCATAACGGATGATCGGCACCTGTAATGCCAGCACCGCCATGCCGATGAAGAGCGCGAGCAGCATCGCCCGCAATACGCTTGCGCGCAGGGCAAGCGCATCGTTCGCACCGAACGCCTGCGCGACGAGGCCCGTCGTGCCCATGCGCAAAAAGCCGAAGCTCCAGAACACGAAGCTGAACACGAGCCCGCCGAGCGCGACGCCGCCAATATATTGCGGTCCGTCGAGATGACCGGCGACGGCGGTATCGACCGCGCCTAGAATCGGCTGCGTAAGATTTGCGAGGACGATGGGAAACGCGAGCGTCAGCACGCGCTTGTGCCAGTGCACCGGCACGGCGGATGGATGCTCGATAGTGTCGGGAGCGTTCAATTGCAGGGCGAGGTGAGCAAGAGGCGTCATTGTGCCGTGTCAGGGCGACGCTTGCTGCCGAAGCAGCCGATAATGCGCGTCGAACCCGCTGCCCGACTGTCCATGAAAACTCTTCTGCTTTATGCCGTGACGGCCATCGCGGAGATCGCCGGTTGCTACTTTCCGTATCGATGGCTGAAGCTCGATGGCTCGCCCTGGCTAATCGTGCCCGGCGCGCTTTCGCTTGCGTTGTTCGCGTGGCTCCTCACGCTGCACGATGCGGCTGCAGGGCGTGTCTATGCGGCGTATGGCGGCGTGTATATCGGTGTGGCGATCGCATGGCTGTGGGCCGTGGATCGCATCCGGCCGACGATGTGGGACGTGACGGGCGCGGTCATTGCGCTCGCGGGAATGGCGGTCATCGCGTTCCAGCCGCGCGTCTGATTCAGCGTGGCGCTCGGCGCGTCACGCTTCCAGCGCCAGCAACGCAAACGTGGCGAGCCAATGTTCGCCCATGTAGTCGCCCGCCACGTGCGCGATGCCCGCCGCCAGATGCTCGTCGGCGCTCGCGTCGAGCACGCCGATGCGCGCATCGCCCGCAGGCAGCGCCCGCGCGATGGTCCGCTGACACCACGCGCGGCTCAGGTTCAGGCCGTCGAGATGCGCGAGCTTGCCGTCGCTGCGATCGGTGACGGTGGCCGGCACGAAGAGCGTCGCGGGTTCGCGCACGGCAAGACGCGGCAAGAAGCGTTCGAGCCAGCCGTTGAACGATGCATCGGGCAACACGTGGCGCATCAGCACGGCCTCCATCAGCGACGGCGAGAGGAATTCGTCGCCGGCCGGTTCCCACGCCTGACAGGCTTCGTCATTGGCGAACCAGCGCGTGGCCGTATCGACGAGAAGGCGCTCGAAATCGCCATCACGAACCACACGTGCATAACCGAGCGCCAGCGTCAGCGCGAACGCCATGTTGAAATGCGTGCCGACTCGCAGCGGATACGTCGACTTCGGCAGGAATTCGACGAAGCGCGCGACGAAGGCATCCGCAAGCGGTTGCAGCGTACGGGCCCAGCGCGCGCCTTCCTCGGTGTGCATCGAGCGCAATTGGCCCGCGAGCGCGAGCAGCCACGCCCAGCCGTAGGGCCGTTCGAAACCGCGCGCCGCCGGGCGTTCGAGGTAGGCGACTTCGGCGGCGACGTTGGCATCGGTGAAATGTTCGTCGATGACCGAGCGAATGCGCGCGGCTTCGGGTAGCGCGGGAAAGCGGTCGACGAGACGCGCAAGCAGCCAATAGCCATGCACGCACGAATGCCAGTCGAAGCTGCCATAGAAGACGGGATGCAGCGCGCGCGGGCTTTGCACGTCCGCTGCGCTCGCCATGACGTGATCGAGCTTGTTGGGATACTCGCGCGTGAGATGACCCAGCGCGACTTGCGCGAATTTCGACGCCAACGCGTCGTTCAGCACGATAAGGCGCGGCATGTTCATACGAAACTCCAATGATGGACGAGCGAGACTTTATCGATAAATCCGCGGCGCCGTGTTCGATAAGGGAAATTCCCTAATCCGTGGCCACGCCGGGAAACATGCAAATGGCGTAAGCCGCGCGAAGGCTTTGGCGACAAGCCGCGTCGGCTGAAAGCATAAAGATGGATGCCGCCTTTGTCGCGCGCCGCATTGGGGAAATCACAATCATCTTTGCGCGCTTTTCCGCGAATCGTCGTATAAACTTGCGCCCGAACGCCGCAGAGCGATTCGCCCCGGCAGTGTCGAGCCGGCCGATCAAACGCCGAGACCAGGAACAGACTACCCATGAACGACATTCCCGCCTACACCGCTGAAGATACCCGTCGCCGCGTATTCGCGATCGTCGGGGCATCGTCGGGCAATCTCGTCGAATGGTTCGACTTCTATATCTATTCGTTCCTTGCGCTGTATTTCTCGGCGGCCTTCTTCCCGAGCGGCAATCCGACCACGCAATTGTTGAATACCGCTGGCGTGTTCGCGGCGGGCTTTCTCATGCGCCCGATCGGCGGGTGGCTCTTCGGCCGTATCGCCGACAAACACGGCCGCCGCAACGCAATGATGATTTCCGTGCTAATGATGTGCGGCGGCTCGCTCGTCATCACCTTTCTGCCGACGTATTCGAGCATCGGCGCGTGGGCGCCGTTCTTTCTGCTGATCGCGCGGCTCTTCCAGGGCTTGTCAGTCGGCGGCGAGTACGGCACGAGCGCAACCTATATGAGCGAGGTGGCGCTGCGCGGCCGTCGCGGTTTCTTCGCATCGTTTCAATATGTGACGCTGATCGGCGGGCAGCTGGCCGCGCTGCTCGTGCTGGTCATCCTTCAGATGTTTCTCTCGACAGAAGAGCTCAAGGCGTGGGGCTGGCGCGTGCCGTTTTTCGTCGGCGCTTGCGCGGCGCTGATCTCGCTTTTTCTGCGTCGTTCGCTCGAAGAAACCACGACCGCCGAATCGCGGCAACGCAAGGAAGCGGGCACTTTGCGCGGCCTGATGCAGCACAAGGGCGCGTTCATGACCGTGGTCGGCTTCACGGCGGGCGGATCGCTGATCTTTTATACGTTCACCACGTACATGCAGAAATATCTGGTCAATACGGCGGGCATGCACGCCAAGACGGCCAGTAACGTGATGACGGGCGCATTGTTCGTCTACATGATCATGCAGCCGCTTTTCGGCGCGCTGTCGGACCGCATCGGGCGTCGTCAGTCGATGCTTTGGTTCGGCGCGCTCGCCACGCTCTGCACGGTGCCGCTGCTGCACGCGTTGCGCGACGTGACGAGCCCGTTCATGGCGTTCGTTCTGGTCGTGGCCGCGCTTGCCATTGTCAGCTTTTATACGTCGATCAGCGGTCTCATCAAGGCGGAGATGTTTCCGCCCGAAGTGCGCGCGCTGGGCGTCGGGCTGTCGTACGCCGTCGCTAATGCGGTGTTCGGCGGATCGGCGGAATATGTGGCGTTGTGGCTGAAGTCGGCGGGCAGCGAATCGGCGTTCTATTGGTATGTCACCGCCATGTGCGCCATCTCGCTTGTCGTGACCTGGCGCATGCTCGATCCGAGCAAGGTGGGCTATTTGCGCAACGAGCCTTAATATAGTGGCCGCGACGGGTTGGCAAGCGCTCTTTGCGTGGCCTGTCGTGTTCCAGTCGTAATCACCGGCGCCATTAGCGCGGACCCTTATGTCCGCCGGGCTTGCCGATCAAGGTAGTATGGTGTTTGATGCGGTATGAATCTGCAGGTGAAGCGCGCCCCACGGCGCACGGACGCAAGAAGCGCAAGCCGGAAGCGCTGGCGCGCGACTCGAACGCGCGCATTGTCGACATGCGCCTTTGGGTGCATCGGTCAGCCGGGAGCCCTTTCATGGAAGATTTCGATGAAACGCTATTCGTCGTCTGGCGAGCCAACCTGAATGTTCTGGTGGGTTCGCCGGGCGGCGCTGCGCGACTCGCGCGGATGATGAGCTTCTCGCCTTCGCTGATGAAGCTCATCGTCGCGGGTCAGCGCGACTTCAACGAGGAATTCGTGCGCGGTATCGAGCTCGTGACGGGCTTGCCGCCGCACTGGATGGACGAGCGCCGCAACCCCGCCGAAGTGCCTTCCGGCGTGCAACGCGCGCTCGACGAGGAAGCGCCCGTCGCGGTGTTCCGCGGCACGGCGCATCCCGCGCCCAAGCGTTCCGTGTTGCGCGGTCCCGATCCGCTGCTGTCGCAAACGGAAGCAACGCGCCGCGTGGCCGATCTCGCACAGCAGCAGGCGGAAGCCAATCGTCGCGATCTTTTGTTTCGAAAGAATCGCGAACTGCTGTCGCAGGATTTGCGTCGGCTGGAACGCCAGCTAGGTTTGCTGCAAGTCGAGCCAATGCTGCCCAAGGCCGATGAACTCATCGCCTCCGACCGCATGAGCGAAGCGGCGAAGGCGGACCTTTCCGGCCGTCTCGAACAGATCGACAAGCATGTGAAGTTGCTGCATCAGCACGTCGACAAACTGGTGACGCTCCTTTCGACTCCGGATGAACCGGGTCCGAACGATCCCCTCTGAGTCTTACTTAGCCCGCTTGCGTTCCTCGTTGTCTTCCGGCTCGGCGTCCACGGCAATCGGATCGCTCGCCGGGAAGGTCTCATCCAGCGCTTCGTCGAGCAACTCCTCTTCGTGGGTGGGCGTCGCGGGTTCGTCGGGCCGTGCTTTCGTCATGATGCGCTCCGTGGGCAATTCTTCGACGTCTCAATATAGCAGCGTCGATATCCGCGCGCTCTCAGCGTGCGCGGCGATAATCCGCCGGCCGCACGCCCGTCCATTTTCTAAAGGCGCGCCTGAAAGCGCTCGGTTCGGCAAAGCCGAGCGCGCTCGCAATCTGAGCGATGGTTTCGTCGGTATCCGCAAGACGCGAGAGCGCCAGATCGCGGCGTAGCGCGTCCCTGATAATTCGATACGTCAGCCCTTCCTGCGCGAGACGCCGACGCAAGGTGGCCTGCGCGATATTCAATTCCGCCGCCATGCGGTCCGCCTCGGGCCAGTCGGCCGGCGCGGTCTGCCGCAAGCGCCGCCGAATGCGCGCCGCGAGCGATTCCGAATTCCGATATTTGACGATGAAGTTCGCGGGCGCGTCGCGCAGAAAGCGCCTGATCGTGGCGGTTGTCTGCACGACGGGCAGCGCGGCGCATTCGGGCGATAAATCGACGAATGAACGCGGCGCGTCGAAACGAAGGGTGTCGCAGAACATCAGCCGGTATTCGTCGCTATCCGCTGGTTCCTCGCAACGAAAATCGGCCGCAAGCACCGGAATGCGTCGCCCGACGAGCCAGCACAACAATCCATAGACGAGGATGAAGCCGGTCGCGCAGGCGAACATGCTCTTGGGCTCGCGTTCGCCGTGGCCGTCGTTCATCCAGAGGCGCACGCGCGTCGCGCCGATATCCGGCTCGAACGATAACTCGTCCAGCACGAGCCGCATGAATCCGGCGATGCGCCCGAGCGCCTGTGCGCCGTCGCGCGTGCTCAACGCGGCGTGCGACATCAGCACGAAGCTGCCGCGCCGCATCGGGTGCGCGTCCTGGCCGAGGAACTCGTCGTCGAGCGCGTCGGCGATGGCGTGCCACAGGCGGCCGTACTGCGCGGGCGTGACGCGCGCATGCGGCGTGTCGAGCAGCGCGGGCGCGATCTGCGCGGCGTCGAGCAGCATCGCGCGATCGACGCCGCGTGCTTGTGCGCAGCGCAAGGCTGCGTCGACGAGACTCGCGGCGATCGAATCCCGTTCGATGTACTTCGTGGATGTTGGGGTTGTCACTAGGTGGCCAAAGCGCTCAGTTAGCGTGATCGTTTCAGGCATCGGCTAATGTCCGGCGATTGCCTAGACTCGTGCACACGCCACGCGCGCCGCGCATGATCGAGGCATGACTTGCAACGCGCCGCAGCGCCGTTTCCGAAAGACGCGGCGAGCAAGTTTATCCGATCGCTTCAGGCACCTTCTACGAGCTCCAACCATGATCGACAGTTTTCTTACCGAAGAGCAGCGCATGATTCGCGACGCCGCGCGTCAGTTCGCGACCGAAGTGCTTGCGCCGAACGCGGGTCAGTGGGACCGGGACGGCGCGTTGCCCGACGCCGTCGTGCGGCAACTCGGCGAACTGGGTTTGCTCGGCATGATCGTGCCTGCGGAACTCGGCGGCACGTTCAGCGACTACACCGCCTACGCGCTCGCGATGGAAGAAATCGCGGCGGGCTGCGCGTCCTGCGCCACGTTGATGAGTGTGCACAACTCGGTCGGCTGCGGCCCGATCCTCGCTTTCGGCACCGACGCGCAGAAGACCGAATGGCTGCCGAAGCTCGCGAGCGGCGAAGTGATCGGCGCGTTCTGCCTCACTGAACCGCAGGCGGGTTCGGAAGCGAACAATCTGCGCGTGCGCGCAACCGAGCGCGACGGCAAATGGGTGCTTTCGGGCAGCAAGCAGTTCGTGACCAACGGCAAGCGCGCGGGCGTGGCTATCGTCTTCGCCGTGACCGATCCCGAACTCGGCAAGCGCGGCATCTCGGCGTTCATCGTGCCGACCGGCACGCCTGGCTTCAATGTCGGGCCGCCAGAGCACAAGCTCGGCATTCGCGCATCGGATACCTGCGCCATCACCTTCGACGATTGCGCGATTCCCGCTGCGAACCTGCTCGGCAAGCGCGGCGAAGGGCTCAAGATCGCGTTGTCGAATCTGGAAGGCGGGCGCATTGGCATTGCGGCGCAAGCGCTTGGCATCGCGCGCGCGGCCTTCGACGCGGCGCGCGCCTACGCCCACGATCGCAGCCAGTTCGGCAAGCCGATTCTCGAGCATCAGTCGGTCGCGAACATGCTCGCCGACATGCACACGCAACTGAACGCCGCGCGCCTGCTCGTGCTGCACGCGGCGCGCATGCGCACCGAGGGCATTGCGTGTTTGTCGGAGGCTTCGCAGGCGAAGCTGTACGCGTCCGAGATGGCGGAGCGCGTCTGTTCGCATGCCATCCAGATTCACGGCGGCTATGGCTATCTGCAGGACTATCCGGTGGAGCGGCATTATCGCGATGCACGCATCACGCAGATTTACGAAGGAACCAGCGAAGTGCAGCGCATGGTGATCGCGCGTCAGCTCTGAAACCGGCTTTCAAGCGCGCGCCGCACGGGCAATCAAAACAATCACGGAGACGAAATGAACCCGGCAGAGCCTTTCATCGAAGCACGCGACTTTTTGCTGCGACATCGCACCGATTACGACACCGCGTATCGCGAGTTTCAGTGGCCGGCGCTTAGTCGTTTCAACTGGGCGCTCGATTATTTCGATCCGATGGCGCGCGGCAACCATGCGGCCGCGTTGCATATCGTCAACGAAGGTGGCGGCGAGACGCGTCTTTCATTCGCGCAGATGAGCGAGCGTTCGGCGCGCGTCGCCAACCATTTGCGCGCGCTGAACGTCACGCGCGGCGAGCGTATCTTGTTGATGCTGCCGAACCGAGTCGAGTTGTGGGAGACCATGCTCGGCGCGATGAAGCTCGGCGCTATCGTGCTGCCCGCGACCACGCAACTCGCGCCTGCCGACTTGCGCGAGCGCATCGCGCTTGGACGCGTGCAACACGTGATCGTCGATGCGGGCGAGACGCACAAGTTCGAAGGCATCGACGTGACGGGACTGCGTATCGCCGTGGGCGAGCCGCGCGATGGCTGGCTTGCCTACGACGCGGCCTACGAAGCGTCGCCGGACTTTGCCGCAGATGGCGAAACGAACGCCAGCGATCCCTATTTGCTGTACTTCACTTCGGGCACGACGTCGAAGCCCAAGCTCGTCGCGCATACGCACGAGAGCTATCCGGTCGGGCATCTTTCGACGATGTACTGGATCGGCCTGCAACCCGGCGACGTGCACTGGAACATCAGCTCGCCGGGCTGGGCGAAGCACGCGTGGAGCTGCTTTTTCGCGCCGTGGAATGCACAGGCTTGCGTCTTCATCTACAACTTCAGCCGCTTCGATGCGGCGCGCACACTCGATGCGCTCGTGCAATACGACATCACCACGTTATGCGCGCCGCCGACCGTGTGGCGCATGCTGGTGCAAGAGCCGCTGGCGTCCTACGCGGTGAAGCTGCGGGAGATCGTCGGGGCGGGCGAGCCGCTCAATCCCGAGGTCGTCGAGCGCGTGCACACGGCGTGGGGCGTGCCTATCCGCGATGGCTACGGCCAGACTGAAACCACCGCGCAGATCGCCAATACGCCGGGTCAGCGGGTTGCGCCGGGGTCGATGGGACGTCCGCTGCCCGGTTATCGCGTGGCGCTGCTCGATCCAGATGGCGCGCTCGCCGACGAAGGCGAGATCGCGCTGGTGCTGAATCCGCCGCCGCTCGGCCTGATGACCGGTTACGCCGATAACCCGACCGCCACCGAAAACGCGATGCGCGGCGGGTTCTATCGCACCTCGGACGTCGCCTCGCGCGGCGCGGATGGCTACTTCGTCTACGTCGGCCGCGCGGACGACGTGTTCAAATCTTCGGACTATCGGCTGAGTCCGTTCGAGCTGGAGAGCGTGTTGATCGAACACGAGGCGATCGCGGAAGCTGCTGTCGTGCCGAGTCCGGACCCGTTACGGCTCTCCGTGCCGAAGGCGTTCGTTACCCTGCGACACGGCTTCGCGGTCGGACCGGAACTGGCGCGAAGCGTGTTCGCGTTTTCGCGCGAGCGGCTCTCGCCATATAAACGCATTCGAAGAATCGAATTCGCCGAGTTGCCGAAAACCATCTCGGGCAAGATTCGGCGCGTCGATCTTCGTCGACAGGAAGCCGCTCGTACCAACACTGCGGTGCGCGGCGAGTTCGAATTTTGGGAAGAGGATTTTCCGGAGCTTCGCCAGACAAAATGATTTCGCCGAACATTTCTCCTGACGTAATCGCAAGCAAATGTAAACAGCGCGAACCGTCAATTTGTCTGAAGGTCGAACCGAGCCTGTTCGATCATCGGACGAGTCAAATGGAGGAACGCAACATGGTGAAGCGCTCGTTGAGGTTTGCGCTACTGGCGGCTGGTCTGACAGGAGCGCTTGTCGCGCCGGTCGCATCCAACGCGCAAATCAACCTGCAACAGTTCGGATTCGGCAGCGGCAAGTCGGATGTGTCGGACAGCGCGGGCACGCAGTCGTCGGGATTGGGTTCGCTAGTGCAAAGCTATCTCGGCGCGAATCAACAGGTGTTGAGCGGACAATCGAATCTTGCTTCGGCCATGGGAATGTCCGGCGTCGCGAGTCAGGCACAGTCGGCGGCGGGACTACTGTCGAGCGCGTCGGGAAGCGGCGGTGTGCCGAGCAGCAGTGCGCTGTCGCAGCTTGGCGGTACGCAGCAAAGCGTGTCGCAATCGCTGATTCAGGCTTTTTCCAGTGGATCGACCACGCCGCCGACGGCCGCGAGCAAGCAAACTTTCACGGATGGGCTAGCTTCGCTGGGTCAGGGCGTCAAGCAATACGCGGGGCTGCAATCGAATCTGAGTTCGGTCAAGAATTCGATGAACGTGTCCTCGCTCATGCAGGCCGGCTCGAATCCTGGCACGGCGCAGGCGGCAACGTATATCGCGCAATCGGCGCCGGGGCAGTTGCAATCGCTGATGCAGACGCTTACGCAGGCTGTGCAGTACGCGAAGACCAATAATATTGCCGTGCCGTCCATCGCGACGTCGGCGTTGAGTCTGGTGCAGTAACTTCGGAAGTGCCCACGAAAAAGCGGCGAGGCTTTCAGGCCTCGCCGCTTTATTTGCTTCCCGAATTGGCTCACCGGTGTATCCCGTGAGAGCTCACCCGTGTTTCCGAAGCGCGCTCGTCGCGCACCGAACGGCTCCGAGTACAACGAAATTCAGTTCATTGCCGCGCGCCGCAACGACAGGCGGGTAAGAACCGCCGGGAGAGTCTGCGCCTGTTGCGCCCTGGAAGGCATCAACGGCGGCAGATAAGAGATGTCGGTCACGTCGGCGAGGCGACTGCGCGGGTCCGCATCGAGCACTTCGATAGCCGCGGGTTCGACCAACTCGGCCTCGACCTTGGCGACGTCGTCGACCTTGATGCCGAGCGAGCGCCGAACGTCCACGGCGCGCACACGTACATCGAAACCCGCCGCGTGGATGACGCGCTCACGCGTTTTCCAATACTGCAGCGCGCTGGGCGTCATTTTGTGCATCGACACGTATTCAAATACGATCTGATATCCGCGAACGTGCGGATAATTCATAAGTAACTGACCTGAGCGAATATAACGGTTATAGCCGTCTATTTTCCGCGTCAGCAAATCCTCATGCATTTTTTCATCGTGCCAGTCGCATTCATCGAATATCCCGACATACACGCGCTTGAGCAAGGAATTCACTCCGATGTAGTCGATGACGTCCACGTCGCGCAGAGACATGGTCATTCCCCTACGCCCTGAGAGGGCAAGTATCAAAGAAGTGCATTGTAGCGGAATATGTCTCTTTAAATCACAGCGAAACATTGTGTGTTTGCTTGCGATTTCTCAAATTAATCAGAGTCCTAAGCCATTGCTTAAGCGATTTCTTATTTTGGGATGATTCAAAATATAAAGCTGGATTTGTATCGCGTTAGATACGCTTTAGGTGTTTTCCTAATTTTGCGCCCAGTGCCGGTTCAGCAGATATAAGCGTAATGCTTTGCGCCGTCCGCTCATACGTCGCTTATGCCTCGCGCGGCCGTCGATCCGGTCAGCTCTTCCTTACTCATGGCGTCTACTTGCGGCAATGAGGGCTGTTCGTTGATCCATGCGTTCAATATTGCCGAGGTGACCGCGAGAATGACCGGGCCAATAAACAATCCGACAATTCCGAATGCGAACATGCCGCCAAGCACGCCGGAAAGAATCAGCAGCATCGACAAATTGATACCGCGGCGGATGAGTATGGGACGTAAAAAATTGTCGAGCATGGCAATCATGATCGACCAGATCAGCAACAGAATCGCGGCGACGTGCGACCCGTGCCAGAAAAGCCAGGCGACGCCCCCAAGCAGTGGCAAGAGCGGCCCGATTTGCGCGAGGCACAACATCAGCATGACGGCGGTGATGATGCCCGCGGCCGGCACGCCCGCGATCCACAAGCCGATTCCTCCGAGCGCCGATTGCGTCACGGCCGTCACGACAATGCCGAGCGCCACCGCGCGAATGGCGAGGCCGGCGAGCTTGATGGCTTCGGCGCCACGCTGCGCGGCAACCCGCGTTGCGAACCGCACGATGAAGCGGCCCGCTGCCTCGCCCTGCATGTATAGGATGCCGGAGATGATGATCGTGATCACCATGTGCATCACGAACACCCCGACGACGGCCGCGTGCGACAGCATCCAGCGCGCTGCGATCGTCACATACGGTTCGATGCGGGCGAGCAGGCCGCCGGGGCCGGCGTCGGAAAGCGTCTGCCATTCGGCCGAGACGCGCTGACCGGCGAGCGGCACGTCGTGTACCCAACTCGGCGGCGGGGGAAGTGCATACGTGGGCAGGCTCTTGATGGCCGACATGATCTCGGCGCCGTGCAATGCGAGCGTGGAGATAGCCTGATACAACGGCAGCACGATGACGATCAGCAGCACGAGCAGCATGACAGTCGTCGCGGCCCAGCGGCGATTGCCGCAGCGGCGTTGCACCGCGACCATCAACGGCCAGGTGGCGACGACGATCGTCGTGGCCCAGATCAGCCCCGGCAGAAACGGCCGCAGGATATAAAGGCTGCCAACAGTCAGCGCAGTCAGAATGGCAATGACGAGCAGAATGCGCGCGATATCGACTGGCTGGCGCGGGTTCAAATTCGGCGGCCCGTTCGGAGTGGTGGACATGGTGCCTTGAATGAAGAGAAATCAGTGAGACGGGGCGTTTTAGCGCCGGCATCATAGCGGTAAGTTCGGCGGCATCCAATCCATACTACTAAAAATTGCCGATGGCGCACGGTATTCGGGCGCGCTGGCAATGTGCGGTGGCTTCGCATACGCTTGACGAAACGATCACTCGACGAGATGGCAATCATGCTCATGCAACCACGTGAAGACGACGGCCGGCGGCGCAGACGGCTGCGAGGCCTCTTCGTATATTCGCTGTGGCTTTTATGCTGTCTGGTCTTTTCGTTGCCTTCGGTGATCAAGCTGCCGTAATTTCAGGCGAACGCGTCGATGCCATCGACCAGACGCCTGGCCAGACGCGCCTGACGGAACTGCTCGATCCACCATTGCAATGCGCGGCCTTCGTGATCGCCGCGCCATGCCACGTATAGAACGTTAGGCTCGCGCGGATCGCCGGTTTGCTTTGCGATCAGTTCGCCACGCGCCAGCAATGAAGCCACTCGATGCTTCGGCACCCAACCGCAGCCAAGTCCTTGCCGTTGAGCAAGAATCTTCGCGCGCATGCCCGGCACGGCGAGCGCCGCTTGTCCGCCGAGCACGCCGTAAGCGCGTCCCGCCGATCCATGCGATGAATCCGCGACCGCCACCGCGCGATGCGCCGCGATCTGCTCGCGCCCAAGCGGTTCTGCCGCCTTCGCCAGCGGATGGCGCGGCGCCACGGCGAACACCCATTCCATCACGCCGAGTTCGAACCAGCGCAGGCCGGGAATCGCGGGCGGTTCGTTCGTCGCCCCGACGATGAGATCGGCGCGGCCATCGCGCAGTGCTTCCCACGTGCCGCCCAGCACTTCATGCGTCATGCGCAGGGTTACGCCGGACGCGAGCGCGTCGAACGCCTGCACGACCGGCAGCAAGGTCTCGAACTCGAGTATCTCGTCGCAGACGATCCACAACCGGTCTTCCCAGCCGCTCGCGATCTGCTTCACGCGCTGCGTCAGACGCGACACGTCGATCATCAGACGCGCGGCTTCATCGGCGAGAAGATGGCCCGCTGGCGTCAGTTGCAGGCGGTAGCGACGGCGGTCGAACAGCAGCGCGTCGAAGCGCGTTTCCAGTTGCCGCGCGGCATGCGAGATCGTCGAGGGCGCGCGGCCTAGTCGCGCCGCCGCGCGGGAAAGGCTGCCGGTCGAGCGGATTGCATCGAGCAGGGCGAGTTCTTCATCGGATAACATGTTCGACTCCATCGAACGTTCATCGGCGCGATGGTACGGCAAGAGCGGCGGCGCGGTCCACCACGTGCTTGGAGATGACGCAAACAACGATCAGGGAGCATGCAGATGGGACGTCTCGTCGACGGGCAATGGCAGGACAAGTGGTACGACACGAAATCGACTGGCGGGCGCTTCGTGCGCAAGGACGCGGCGTTTCGCAACTGGGTCACGGCCGATGGCGCGCCCGGTCCGAGTCGCGAGGGTGGCTTCAAGGCGGAAGCGGGCCGTTATCACTTGTACGTGAGCCTGGCTTGTCCGTGGGCACATCGCACGCTTATCGTGCGCGCGCTCAAGGGGCTGCAAGAGATGATCGGCATCTCGGTCGTTCACTGGCTCATGCTCGAAAACGGCTGGACCTTCGCGGATGGTCCGGGCGTCGTGCCCGACGCCATCAACGGCGCGCGCTTTCTGCATCAGGTCTACACGGCGGCGGACGCGAGCTACACCGGCCGCGTGACCGTGCCGATTCTCTGGGACAAGGCGCGCGGCACGATAGTCAGCAACGAGTCGTCCGAGATTATTCGCATGCTGAATGCCGCGTTCGACGGCCAGGGCGCCAAAGCGGGCAATTACTATCCGCCCGAGTTGCGCGCGGAGATCGACACGCTCAACGCGCGCATCTACGACACCGTGAACAACGGCGTCTACAAAGCGGGCTTCGCGACCACCCAGGCCGCGTATGAGGAAGCCGTGCAGCCGCTCTTCGATACCCTCGACTTCCTAGATGCGCGCCTTGCCTCGCACCGTTATCTCGCGGGCGAGCGCTTCACCGAAGCCGACATCCGACTGTTCACGACGCTCGTGCGCTTCGACGCCGTGTACGCCGGCCACTTCAAATGCAATCTGCGGCGCATAGCGGATTATCCGAATCTCTCCAACTACTCGCGCGAGATTTACCGGATGCCGGGAGTCGCGGACACGGTGAACTTCGAGCACATCAAGCGGCATTACTACGAGAGTCATCGCTCGATCAACCCGACCGGGATCGTGCCGGCCGGTCCCGTGCTTGACTTCGCCGCGCCGCACGACCGAGAGCGTCTGCCGAAAAGCGCGTAAGCCTGAGCTCAGTCGTACCGATAAACGCCGCGCTTCGTCTTGCGGCCGAGATAACCCGCGGACACGAGTTCGCGCAACAGCGGGCACGCTCGATATTTCGAATCGCCGAAATCCTTCAGGAACACGTCCATGACCGAGAGACAGACATCGAGGCCGATGAGATCGGCAAGCGCGAGCGGACCGATAGGATGGTTTGCGCCGAGCTTCATGCCCGCGTCGATTTCCTCGGCGCTCGCCACGCCTTCATAGAGCACGAAGAAGGCTTCGTTGATCATGGGCACGAGAATGCGGTTGACCACGAAGCCAGGCGAGTTCTTCACGCCGATGGGCGACTTGTCCAGCTTCTCGGTGAGCGCGCGCACGGCGTTCGCGGTGTCGTCGCTCGTCTGCACGCCGCGAATCACTTCGACGAGTTGCAGCAGCGGCACCGGATTGAAGAAGTGCATGCCGATGAACCGCTCGGGCCGCGCAAGCGTTGCGCCAAGCGCGGTGATCGAAATGGACGATGTGTTCGACGCGATGATCGCCTCGGGCCGCGCCGCTGCTTCGATCTGCTTCAGAATGCGGTGTTTGAGCTCGACGTTCTCCGTGGCCGCCTCGATGACGATATCCGCGTCCTTGAGCCGCCCGTAATCCGTGGATGTCTGGATGCGCGCAATCGCGGCATCGCGCACCGACGCCTGCAGCTTGTCTTTCGACACCAGCCGCTCCAGGCTGTTCGTCAGTGTGGCCACGCCCTTGGCGAGCGCGGCGTCCGTCACGTCGATCAGCACGATGTCGAATCCCGCCACGGCCGCGACCTGCGCGATGCCGTTGCCCATGGTTCCCGCTCCGACGATACCCACCGTCTGTATGCTCATGCGCGCTTCCTCCAATGGATGTTTGTGCGATGCACGATTCTAACCACGCCTTCAGCCGAACGCCGTCAAGTCGCGTGCTTTTAATCCATGCGCGCGGCAATAGGCAGCGTAGCGCTCCCAGCCGCTGCGCCAGTCTTCGGCGGCAAGTATTTGCCCGTTTTCGTTTACGAAGAGCAGCTCGCCCTGAATGATGTTGAGCGTGACGATCTCATCGCTGCCGTCCACCACGGGAACGGCTTCCGGCGTGTGACTGGAACCTGCGGTCTCGTACACGATGCTGCCTTTCTCCGCAATCCACGCATGTTCGCGATACTTCCAGCGCCCTTCGACCGTGTAGACGATTACCGTGCCCGTATGCCGATGCCGCGGCATTTGTCCGCGCGCCGGCGCCTTCAAAAGGGCGATGGTTTCGCCGCGAACCGGATCGAGCTTGAAGTATTTGACGAGCACGTGCTCGCTGTATGGCGTGAAGGGCACCCACGGCACGTCCGCGTCGTTGATGCAGGCGGTTTGAATCTGTTCGAACAGCATGTCGGCTCCCTTGATCAGACGCCCATTGTATGCAGCGCGGCACGCGCCGTGCATCGGCCAAACGGACGACCCCTGAAAGCCCCGTTTCGATCCAGCCGGATCGCGCCTTATCTGCTATCGTCCGTGCCATGCCAACCATCATTACCATTTCAAACCTCTCCAAGACCTACGAGTCGGGGTTCAGCGCGCTCCGGGACGTGAATCTGGAAATCCGGCGCGGCGAGATTTTCGCGTTGCTCGGTCCGAACGGGGCGGGCAAGACCACGCTCATCAGCACGGTTTGCGGCATCGTGAATCCCAGCTCGGGCACGGTCACCGTGAACGGACACGACATCGTCACGGACTATCGCGCCGCGCGCGCGATGATCGGGCTCGTGCCACAGGAACTCACCACCGACGCCTTCGAAACCGTGTGGGCGACCGTATCGTTCAGCCGGGGCTTGTTCGGCCGGCCGAAAAACCCGGCGCATGTCGAGAAGGTGCTGAAGTCGCTGTCGCTCTGGAGCAAAAAGGACAACAAGATCATGACGCTTTCGGGCGGCATGAAGCGGCGCGTCCTGATCGCCAAGGCGCTCGCGCACGAGCCGCAGATTCTCTTTCTGGACGAGCCGACGGCCGGCGTCGATGTCGAACTGCGCCGCGACATGTGGAACCTCGTGCGCGAACTGCAAGCGAACGGCGTGACCATCATCCTCACGACGCATTACATCGAGGAAGCGGAAGAGATGGCGGATCGCGTCGGCGTGATCAATCGCGGCGAGATCGTGCTGGTCGAAGAGAAGGCCGAACTCATGCGCAAGCTCGGGCAGAAGAAGCTCGCGCTGCAATTGGATCACGCGCTGGCTGCCGTGCCCGCGTCGCTCGCGCCCTACGGCCTGCAATTGTCCGCCGACGGCAACGAACTGACTTACACCTATGACGCCCATGACGAGCCGGGTCGAATCATCGCGCTATTGCGCCATGTCGATGAAGCCGGCGTGCGCTTCAAGGATCTGCAAACGACGCAGAGCTCGCTCGAAGACATCTTCGTGAGCCTCGTGCGCAACTAGTCGTATCGGACCGGGAGCATCGATTCCGGTCGACAGGGAGACCACATGAATCTTCACGCAGTACGCGCGATCTATCGCTTCGAAATGGCGCGCGCCGGACGCACGCTCATGCAGAGCATCGTGTCGCCCGTCATTTCCACTTCGCTCTATTTCGTGGTGTTCGGCGCGGCCATCGGCTCGCGCATTCCGCAAGTGGACGGCATCAGCTACGGCGCGTTCATCGTGCCGGGACTCGTCATGCTGTCGCTGCTCACGCAGAGCATCGCGAACGCTTCGTTCGGCATTTACTTTCCGAAGTTCACGGGCACCATCTACGAGCTCTTGTCCGCGCCCGTGTCGTATTTCGAGCTCGTTCTGAGCTACGTCGGCGCGGCGGCGACCAAGTCGATCATTCTCGGGTTGATCATTCTGGCGACTGCGCGGCTCTTCGTGCCGCTGCGGATCGACCATCCATTTTGGATGATCGTGTTTTTGCTGCTGACATCGCTGACATTCAGCCTGCTCGGATTCATCATCGGAATATGGGCGGACGGTTTCGAGAAACTCCAGATCATTCCGCTTTTGATTGTCACGCCGCTCACGTTCCTCGGCGGCAGCTTTTATTCGATCAACATCCTGCCGCCTTTCTGGAAAACGGTCGCGCTTTTCAATCCGGTCGTGTATCTCATCAGCGGCTTTCGCTGGAGTTTTTACGGTCTCGCGGATGTTTCCGTAGGCGTAAGCCTTGCGATGACGTTAGTATTTCTGGGCGTGTTCATCGCTATCACGGCGTGGATCTTCAAGACCGGCTATCGCATCAAATCGTAGCGGTTGGCGCCGGCGGGCGTCGTCACCATCAAGAGGCGTTCATCGAATGAAAATCATGAAACGCACTAAACGCACTTTCTTCGGCGCGGTCACGGCCACTTTCACGGGCGGCTCCATTGCCTTGCGCGGCGCGGACACGGCGCTTGCCGACCCGTACGAGATGAACCTGAGCGATGCCGGATGGCGCCGCCGCCTTTCCACTGAACAATATCGCGTGCTCAGACGCGGCGCGACCGAGCCGCCGAACGCCAGCCCGCTGATCAACGAGCGTCGCAACGGCTCGTTTTTTTGCGCGGGATGCGGATCGCCGCTCTTTGCCTCGTCGGCAAAGTTCGATAGCGGCACCGGATGGCCGAGTTTCTCCATGCCAATCGACGGCGCCGTCGCCACCCGCGCGGATGCAACGCCCGGCTCCCTTCGTCACGAAGTGCTTTGCCGGCGTTGCGGCGGCCATCTCGGGCATGTCTTCGACGACGGCCCGAATCCCACTGGTCTGCGTTACTGCCTGAACGGCGCTGCGCTGCTTTTTCGCCAGACCGAAAGCTGACCTGGCCAAAGCGCGTAGAACGGAGCCGGTCGCCGGCGCACGCGCCAAACGCTTTGAATTCGCCTTGAAGCAAGGCGAGCCTTTCGCGTATCAAAACGATCGGTGACAAAATTTCGCACTCCGTCTCAATCATCTCGAAGGGTTGACAGGGCAGAATCGAAACAACATCCTCGTCAGGATGTATGCGAGAGAAAGCCTGGCTGGCCTCGCTGACATTGAGAGACTGAGCCATGAAAATCAAAATAATCGACTTCTGCACAGCGTTGCTGATCGGCTCGCTGACTGGCCTATTGAATGGCGGCAATGCGTTTGCTCAACGTCAACCAAGCGCAAAGGTTGCTGCGCTGTCCATCGAAGGCAAGATGCTCGTGCAGATCATCGGCGAGGTAAAAGCTGTCGATCCGGACGCGCATCGCGTCACCGTGGTCAATGCGCAAGGGCAGGAGACGCAGTTGAACGTCGGGCAGGAGATGCAGGATCTGAACAAGTTGCCTATTGGCACACGAGTGAATAGCACGGCGCTTCGCGCGGTTACGCTCACGCCCGTCAAAGCACAGCCTTTGCAGGAAATGCTGCCGGGGCAAACGCAGTTCGTCGGGCAGGTTACGGGCGCCGACAGTGCAACCGGCGTCGTCATGTTGAAGGACGCCAACAGCTTGCCAATCGAGATACGTACAACCCATCCCGGCGACGCCGCCGCGCTCGCATCCGGCGCGACCGTGAAAGTGGTCTGGAAAAGCGTTTCGAAGCGCTGACTCCATGCAGGCCAAGCTGGATTCAAGCTGCAGGCGCCGCGACCAGCCTCACGCGCGTGATTTCGGAAGGCGCGCCGAGGCGCTTGGGCGGTCCCCAATAGCCCGTTCCTCGACTCGTGTACACCCACAGTCCGTTAAATTTCACGAGACCCGACACGAACGGCTGCTGCAGCTTGACGAAGAAGTTCCACGGAAAGAACTGTCCGCCATGTGTATGCCCCGACAGTTGCAGCGTGAAACCCGCATCGGCGGCGGCGGTCGCGCTGCGTGGCTGATGGGCAAGGAGCACGCGCACGGTGGCATCGGCGGGAGCGCCTTCCATCGCTTTAGCCGGGTCGCTCCGGTGCGCGGGATCGAAGCTGCCCGCGCCGTAATCGGTAACACCGGCGATCACGGCTTGCGCGCCGTCGTGGTTCAGCACCACATGCTGATTGAGCAGCACATTCATGCCAAGCCGCCGGAATTCGACGATCCACTTGTCCGCGCCCGAGTAATACTCGTGATTACCCGTGACGAGGAACGCGCCGTGCCGCGCGCTCAATTCCGCGAGCGGGCGTGTATGAGCAGCGAGGTGCGGCACACTGCCATCGACCACGTCGCCCGTCACCGCGATCAGATCCGGCTGCAACGCATTGACGGCCGCGACGATTCGCTCGACATAGTGCCGCTTGATAGTCGGGCCGACGTGGATATCGCTGATCTGCACGATAGTGAAGCCTTCGAGCGCCGCCGGCAAATTGTCGATGGGCACGTCCACGCTTTTCACCGGCGCGCGCTTTCGCGCGTTGTAAAAGCCGGCGGCGGACGAAAGCAACGCGAGCATGGGCACGGCCAGCGCACTCTCGGCAACGAAGCGGGGCGAGGATATGGGCGTGCCGCGCAGCCAGTCGAACACATGCACGGACAGCAGCACGAGATCGCGCGCGAAGGTCAGCAGCAGGAGCGACGAGAAGAAGCCGAGCGCGGTCAGTCCGAACCAGGCGAGCCGATCCGCAAGCGGTTGCTTTTCGATCGATCGCGCAGACATGCCGAGCGGAATCAAAATCAGCGAGGCGACGAGCAGTGCGATGGCAAGCGCCTTGAGCGCCGGGCCGACGGGCGCATCGGGAATGAGCCGCACGCCAACGTAGATATGAAAGAGAACACCAATGCCAATGAAGCGGATAAAAAATGCCGAACGTCGCATAACGCCCCTAAAAGGTCAAAAATGCGGCGGGCAAGAATACGCGTGACGCGTCGGCGCGTCGAATATACGCGTCGTTGCCCTTAGCCGGTCCTGTCGATCGATTCTACCGGTTCGGGGCCATATCCGCCGTGGGCGTGCGTCTGGGCGTAGTCGTCTGCATGATATCGTCGAGCGAATTTGTTTGGACTACCGATGTGCAACGAGGAGTGATCAAATGAAATCAGGCTTTCGCGCGCTTTCTCTCTTTCCGATGACGGCAATCGTCGTGGCGTCCGGCACCGCTTTCGCTCAGACCAACGACGCATTGACGAACCAGGCGCGGCAGGTCATCGGCGCGGCGCAGCCTATCCACGTTCAAGCCGTCATCACGGGCATAGACCCGTCGACGCGCACGCTCATCGTGCATGGTCCGCGTGGCGATTCGACAGTGCTCGTCAATAAGGAAGTGACGGGTTTCGATCAGCTTCATGTCGGCGACAAGGTCGATGTCCAGTACAAGAACGCTTTGCTTTCGAACGTGGAAAAGGTAACGGGCAAGGATCAGGGCCTGCGCAAGCGCGTGGACACGCAAACCTATTCGCCCGCTTCGGGCGCGAACGGCGCAAGCGGCTTCGATTCATCGCGTCAGGTCGAGATTCTCGCCACGGTCGTGAGGGTCGACAAGAAGCATCACACCGTCACGCTGCGCGGACCGTGGCGCACCGAGACCATGGACCTTCCGCCTGATCTCGCAGCCGACAACCTCAAGAAGGGCGACACCGTGCATGCGGTGTTCGTTTCCGCGGCCGCGGTGAAAGTGACGCCCGTCGCGGCATCGAAATGAGCGAAGGCCCCGGCATTAAACACGCGCGGGGCCTTCGCTCGGTGCATCGGCTAAATCAGACCTGCAGGCACAGATACTTGATGACGACGTAATCGTCGATGCCATAGTGCGAGCCTTCACGGCCCAGTCCCGATTGCTTGACGCCGCCGAACGGTGCGACTTCGTTCGAGATCAGGCCGGTGTTGATTCCGACCATGCCGTATTCGAGCGCTTCCGCCACGCGCCACACGCGTGCAATGTCGCGGCTGTAGAAGTATGCGGCGAGTCCGAATTCGGTGTCGTTGGCCAGGCGAATGGCTTCGTCGTCGGAAGAGAATTTGAAAATCGGCGCGAGCGGGCCGAACGTCTCTTCTTTCGCCACTTGCATGGCCGGCGTGGCGCCGGTAAGCACGGTTGGCTGGAAAAAACCGTGGCCGAGCGCATGCCGCTTGCCGCCGGCCGTCAGCGTCGCGCCTTTGGCCAGCGCATCCTCGATATGCGCTTCCACTTTCTTCACCGCCGCTTCGTTGATGAGCGGGCCGAGCAACACGCCGTCATCCGTGCCGCGTCCAACCTTCAGGTCGCCTACAGCCGTCGCCAGTTTCGCGGCGAACTCGTCGTAGACGCGCTCGTGCACATAGAAGCGATTCGTGCACACGCACGTCTGACCGCTATTGCGATACTTCGATGCAATCGCGCCTTGCACCGCCGCGTCGACATCGGCGTCTTCGAACACGAGGAAGGGCGCGTTGCCACCGAGTTCCAGCGTGACTTTCTTGACCGTAGGCGCGCTTTGCGCCATCAGGAGACGGCCTACCGCCGTCGAGCCTGTGAACGAGAGCTTGCGCACGGTCGGGTTGCCCGTCATTTCGCCGCCGATGGCTTTCGGGTCGCCGGTCAGCACGCTCAACACACCCTTCGGCACGCCCGCGCGCTCCGCGAGCACGGCCAGCGCGAACGCGGAGAAGGGCGTGGCTTCGGCCGGCTTCACGACGATAGGACAGCCCGCCGCCAGCGCCGGACCGACCTTGCGCGTGATCATTGCTGCCGGGAAGTTCCACGGCGTGATCGCCGCGCACACGCCGATTGGTTCCTTCGTCACGACAATGCGCTTGTCCGCGGCGGGCGTGGCGAGCGTGTCGCCCGCCACGCGCTTGCCTTCTTCGGCGAACCATTCGATGAACGAAGCCGCGTAGACGATCTCGCCCTTCGCTTCGGCGAGCGGTTTGCCTTGTTCGGTCGTGAGGATGAGCGCAAGGTCGTCGGCGTTGGCGATCATCAGGTCGTACCAGCGGCGCATGATGACCGCGCGTTCCTTCGCGGTTTTCTTGCGCCATTCGGGCCACGCGGCGTTGGCGGCCGCGATGGCGCGGCGTGTTTCGCTCGCGCCCATTTGCGGAACGGCGCCGAGCGACTCGCCGTTTGACGGATCGAGCACGTCGAAGGTGGCGCCGTCATCGGCTTGCTGCCATTCACCAGCGATATACGACGCGTGACGAAGCAGTGCCGGATCCTTGAGTTGGTCTTTGAGGCTCATTTGCTTGCGATTCCTTCTTGAGATTTCTGCATTCAGCATACGACGAAGGGGCGAACCGTGCTCAAGCCGCGGCGGCGATGGTTTCGCTCAACACTTCGTCGAGAATGCCGAGGGCTTCGTCGAACACAGGCTCCTGGATCGTGAGGGGAAACAGGAAGCGCACGACGTTGCCATACACGCCGCACACGAGCAGTAACAAACCACGTTCCAGCGCGCGCGCCTGCACGCGCCTGGCGAAATCGGCATCGGGTTCGTGCGTGCCGGGCTTGCAGAACTCGGCGGCGATCATGGCGCCCGGACCGCGCACATCGGCGATCTGCGGCACGTCCCGACGAATCGCTTCGAGCTTCGCTTTGAGCTTGTCGCCGAGCGTGTTGGCGCGTTCGCAGAGTTGCTCTTCGTCGATGATATCGAGCACCGCGTGCGCCGCCGCCACCGCGAGCGGATTGCCCGCGTAAGTGCCGCCGAGACCGCCTGGCGCCGCGCTGTCCATGATGTCCGCGCGGCCCACGACGCCCGATAGCGGCATGCCGCCCGCAAGACTCTTCGCGATCGTCATGAGATCGGGAACCACGTCGTAATGCTCCATCGCGAAGAGTTTGCCGGTGCGCGCGAATCCCGTCTGCACCTCGTCGGCGATCAGCAGAATGCCGTGCTCGTCGCAGATCCGGCGCAGGCCGCGCACGAAGTCCGCGGGCGCCGGATTGAAGCCGCCTTCGCCTTGCACGGGTTCGAAGATGATCGCCGCGACGCGCTTGGCTTCGATATCCGCCTTGAACAGATGCTCGATGGCGCGCAGCGAGTCCGCCACCGATACGCCGTGCAGCGCGTTGGGAAACGGCGCGTGATAGACGTCGGCGGGGAACGGCCCGAAACCGATCTTGTACGGCGCGACCTTGCCGGTGAGCGCCATGCCCATCATCGTGCGGCCGTGAAAGCCGCCCGTGAAGGCGATCACGCCGGGCCGCCCGGTTGCCGCGCGCGCGATTTTCACGGCGTTTTCGACGGCCTCCGCGCCGGTCGTGAAGAACGCGGTCTTCTTCGGCGCTTGACCGGGCGCACGGGCGCTAATTTTTTCCGCGAGCGAAACGTAAGATTCATAAGGCACGATCTGATAGGCCGTATGTGTGAAGCAGTCGAGTTGCGCGCGCATGGCCTCGACGATCTTAGGATGCCGATGCCCCGTGTTGCACACCGCGATGCCCGCCGCGAAGTCGATGAAGCGGCGGCCTTCGACGTCCCAGAGTTCCGCGTTCTCGGCGCGCGCCGCGTAGAAGTCGCACATCACGCCGACGCCGCGCGGCGTGGCGGCATTCTTGCGGGCCTGAAGGTCCGCGTTGGTGGCCCGAGTGACGTTGGCGGGCGAGGTTTGAGGAAGTTTGGACACGGCGAAGTTCTCCTTGGGGCGCGGCGCGCGGTTGCATCAGTCGGATTCAGAGCCGACTATAGTTAAATTTGGCTCTCCTGGTCAGAGCCATTCCGATGCATCCAATGGAGCCAATTCCACCTTGTTTGCTGCGATCCATGCGGTCGAAATTGGCAAAAACTCGCGCGGAACTGGCACGCGACGCGCGACTGGAGGATCATGTGCGCCGTTCGTGTTTTCGTTTTCCGTTTCGATTCAGCCAAGGTTCCTGCAAATGACCCGACTCTTCACCGAACTCGCCGATCTTTCCGACGATGCGCCCGCGTTGCGCGAGATCCGTCACGACATCCACCGCCATCCCGAACTCTCGTTCGAGGAGACGCGCACCTCGGCGCTCGTCGCGCAGAAGCTCGAAGAGTGGGGCTGGGAAGTGAGCCGGGGCATCGCCGGAACGGGTGTCGTCGGCACGCTGACAGCGGGCGATGGCACGAAGCGCATCGGCCTGCGCGCCGACATGGACGCGCTGCCGATTCACGAGCAGACCGGCAAGCCGTACGCGAGCGAGTCGCCGGGCAAGATGCACGCGTGCGGCCACGACGGCCATACGACCATGCTGCTCGGTGCGGCACGGCATCTAGCGCGCACGCGGCGTTTCAATGGCACGGTGCATCTGTATTTTCAACCGGCGGAAGAGCACGGTTTGCCGAGCGGCGCGCAACGCATGATCGCGGAGGGGCTCTTCGAGCGCTTTCCTTGCGATGCCGTATTCGGCGTGCACAACCATCCTGGCGTCGCGCCCGGCACATTCCTGTTTCGCAAGGGGCCGTTCATGGCGGCGTGTGATCAGGTGTCGATCGAGATCGAAGGCGTGGGCGGGCATGCGGCGCGTCCGCATTTGAGCGTCGATCCGGTGGTGGTGACGGCGAGCATCGTGATGGCTTTGCAGACTATCGTCGCGCGCAATGTCGATCCCGCGCAACCGGCCGTCGTCACGGTCGGCTCGATGCACGCTGGCACGGTCAACAACGTGATTCCGAATCGCGCGAAGCTCGAACTGTCGGTGCGCTCGTTCAGCAAGCCGGTGCGTGAGTTGCTCAAGCGCCGTATCTGCGAACTCGTGGATGCGCAGGCGGCGAGCTACGGCGCAAAGGCGACGATCAAATATCTGGAAGGCTATCCGGTGGTCGTCAATTCGGATGCCGAAACGGAATTCGCGGCGCAGGTGGCGCGCGAGTTGGTGGGTGCCGAGCACGTGGTCGACCACACGGATTTGCTAATGGGCAGCGAGGACTTCGCGTTCATGCTGCAGGCGCGGCCGGGGACGTTTTTGCGCATCGGCAACGGCGCGGGCGAGGACGGTTGCATGGTTCACAACCCGCACTACGATTTCAACGACAGGAATCTGCCGGTCGGGGCGGCTTATTGGGCGCGATTGGTGGAGCGGTTTTTGGAGCAATGAGCAGCCGACGATCCAGAACCGCACCACGATTTCGGTGACGAGAATCCGCTGGTCGGAACGGCTTATCGGGCGCGGTTCGTGGAGCGGTTTAATAAGAGTAAGCGGCCGATGATTCAGCCTTGGAGCGATCGCCGTCACTATGCAAGCGACGGCGATTGCTTCAGCCATTCAAGAAGCAGCGCAACCCATACCTCGACAATCTGCGCCGATGCACTCCTCAAGCCGGCAAATGAAAACTGCCGATTGCCTCCCGCAACCCATCCACCTGATCCTTCAACGAATGCGCCGCAGCCGCTGCTTCTTCCACTAGCGCCGCGTTCTGCTGCGTGACCTGATCCATCTCGACGACTGCGCGATTCACCTGCTCGATGCCCGCGCTTTGCTCGCGCGATGCATTGCTGATCTCATCGAGAATCTCGTTCACACGACGCACCGACGACACGATCTCGCCCATCGTCGAACCGGCGTTCGTCACGAGCGACGCGCCTTCCTGCACCGTATGCGTCGACGTCTCGATCAGCGCCTTGATCTCCTTGGCCGCCGTCGCCGAACGTTGCGCGAGGCTGCGCACTTCCGCCGCCACGACCGCAAAGCCGCGTCCTTGTTCGCCCGCGCGCGCCGCTTCGACCGCCGCGTTCAACGCCAGGATGTTGGTCTGGAACGCAATGCCATCGATCACGCCGATAATGTCGCCAATCTGCTGCGAGCTTGCCGTGATACGCGTCATCGTGTTGATGACTTCGTCCACCACGCCGCTGCCGCGCGTCGCGACATCGGCGGCCTGACCCGCAAGGCGCGCGGCCTGCGCGGCGCTCTCGGCGTTGTTCTTTACGTTGGCCGTCATCTGGTCCATGCTCGATGCGGTCTCGACCAGCGCGGCCGCTTGCTCCTCGGTACGCTGCGACAGATCGGTGTTGCCCGCCGCGATTTCCGACGCGCCCACGTTGATGTTTTCCGTGCCGTTACGCACACGCGACACCGTCTCGACAAGGCCGAGCTGCATCACCGAAAGCGCGTGCAGGAGGCTCGAGGTATCGCCGGCACGCACCGGCACGGCGGCCGTCAGATCGCCACGCGCAATGCGATGCGCCGCATCCACCGCGAGTTCCAGTTCGCCGCCCAGATTGCGCTTGATGCTGCGCAGAACGACGAGCATCGCGGCCGTCGCGATGGCGCCGAGCAGCATCGTGATGGCAAGCCAGCGCAGTGCGCTTGCATAGAACGCGCTCTGCACGTCGTCCATATACATGCCGGTGACGACATACCAGTCCCACTGGCCGAAACGCTGCGCATACGAGAGCTTCGCCACGGGCTTGTCGCTGCCTGGCTTCGACCACAGATAGCTGATGAAACCGCCGTCCGGCTGATCGCCCGCCTTGACGATATCGACGAACAAGTGATTGCCCGCCGGGTCGGTGTATCCCGAAAGATCCTGCCCGTTCATGGCGGGCTTGATCGGGTGCATGACCATTTTCGGCTTCGAATCGTTGATGGAAAGATAGCCATCCTTGCCGTAGCGGATCGCGCCGATGACATCCAGCGCGCGCTTCTTGGCTTCTTCTTCGGTGAGGGTCTTGTTGGCGGCGAGCGCCGCGAAGTGCGTGACGACGGCATGTGCCTCGCCGACCAGCGTCTTCAACTGTTCCTTGCGATCCTCGATCATCGACGTGCGGTTCTGCCACGCTCCGATAATGCCGATCGCAATCAAACCTATCCACAGCACGGCGATCATCGAGCCGAGCTTTCTGTTCAACGTCATTCCATTCATTTGTGCGCCCCGCAGTCTTTTTACGTTGTCCTAGACGGTGCGGCGACGCGCGCGCCGCCGCATGCCCCTCTTACGGCATACGGCGCGGCAAATGTAGGGTGGGGGTTTCCCCGGTGTCAGAAACGCCGGATCGGGTCCTTGTCCGGCGGGGCATCGGGATGCTGCGGCTCGTCCGGGCGATGCCCCGGCGACGGCGGCGTGAGCGGATCGGCTTCCGGATCGCGGTTCGGATCGGCGATCGGATCGGGAACGGGACTGGTTTGCAGATCGAATTTCATGGGAATTCCCGAATGGCGTCAGGCCGCGTCGTGTTCGACCGGCATGTGCAGTGTGAAGGGCGTGCCGGGGTGCGCGCGCCGCGTATCCGACAGTTCGGCGCGTGCCCGTTCGATGATGGCCTCGCTGTCCGTGCCGCGCGGATGCTCGTCGAGCACGATATGCGGCGTGCCGAGCGCACGTGCGGCGGCGGCGGGCGAAGGCGCGATGGCATCGTCGGAAAGGAGCAGGCGGGCGTCGGCGATCAGGCGCGGCAACGTGCGCGGTGCCACGGCGCCGGCCAGAAAAAGCGCGGCGGTTTGCATCGCGCCCAGGACGCCGGCCGTGCGCTCCGGATCGGGCGCGTCGCCGATGATAGCGATCTGCCAGCCGTCGGCGGTCAACTGATCGGCAACGTCGGCGTATTGCTGCGCGGACCACGCGGGCGTCGTCTTGTGGCTGCCGGGATGAATCAGCACCAGACGCTCGCGCTCGATGCCATGAAACGCCACGAGTTCGTCATATTGGGCGTCGGACAACGGCGAAGCGGCAGGCGAGTCCGCAATCAGCGAAGGCGCCAGGTCGTCGATCAGGGGAGAAAACGGGTTGGCTCGCATCTGCGCTCCTGCAAGGCCGTGGCCTCGATGGAAAAATCGTGAAGTCGGCCAAGCGCGAGCACGGGACATGCCCGGCCGCCTCACGCCGGGATTTACGTCGCGCGCACGCGCACCGGAACTGCCTTCGCCGCAGGCACTTTGCTGCGTTTCGCGTGGTGCGCGAGCGGAATCAGCGGATTGCATTCCGGGTAATAGCCCATCGCGCAGCCGGCCGGAATATCGAATGCATGGGCCCGCAATCCGTCGATACTGCGCGTCACGTCATCGCTGGATACCGTTGTCACGGTGATCGTCTGATCTTCCGCGATGTTCAGCCGCGCCATGTCGTCACGGTTCATCAACAGCACGTCTCGGGTATTGAAGACGCCGCGAAAGCGATCGTCAAGCCCGTACACGGTCGTATTGAACTGGCTGTCGCCGCGCGTGGTCATGAGCCGCAAGGTGCGCTCGCCTTCGAAAGACATGTCCGGATCTTCGCCCATGCCCTCTGGCGTGATGAAATTCGCCTTGCCGTTCTTCGTCTTCCACTCGCGTTTGGCCGCCGGAATCGGCCGATGAAACCCGCCCGGCTGCGACATGCGCGCGTTGAATTCGTTGAACTGATCGGGGTAAGTCTTCTCGATCGCCTCGCGCACCAGCGAATAATCGGCCGTCCAGGCGTCCCAGTCGACCTTGCCGCGACGTCCTTGCAGCGTGGCCTTGGCCAGTCCCGCGACGATCGCGGGCTCCGACAGCAACGTCTTGCTCGCGGGTTCCGCGAAGCCCTTCGACGCATGGACGCACGCGGTGCTGTCCTCGACCGTGACGATCTGCGGGCCGCTCGCCTGCTGATCCACCTCGATACGCCCGATGCAAGGCAGCAGATATGCCGCACGCCCGTGCAGCAGATGGCTGCGGTTCAGGTGCGTGGCAATTTGCACCGTCAGCGGCACGTTTTGCCACGCCGGTTCCAGCACGTGATGATCGGGCGTCGCGCGCGCGAAATTGCCGCCGAGGCTGATGAATGCATCGAGTTCGCCGTCGCGCAGCGCCGCGCAGGCATCGACGGTGGACATGCCTTCGTCGCGCGGCGGCTCGAACGCGTACATTTCCGCGAGCGTGTCGAGCGGCACGAGCGCCGGCTTCTCCGTGATCCCGACCGTGCGCTGACCCTGCACGTTGGAATGGCCGCGAATCGGGCAGATACCCGCGCCCGGCTTGCCGATGTTCCCGCCGAGCAGCATCAGATTCGTCAGCATCTGCACGGCGAGCACGCCTTCGCGATGCTGCGTGATGCCCATGCCGTAGAGAATCATCACGGCTTTGGCCCGCGCATATTCGGCGGCGGCTGCTTCGAGCGCGGCGCGCGTCAGGCCCGATTGCGTTTCGATGTCGCTCCAGTCGGCGGCGCGCATCGCGGCGGCGAAGGTATCGAAGCCGTGCGTGTGTTCGGCGATAAAGGCGGCGTCCAGCACGCGCGGCGTCTGGTTTTCTTGCGCCAGGTCGTCCGCTTCGATCAGCGCCTTGCACAAGCCCGTGACCGCGGCAATGTCGCCGCCAATCTTCAGTTGCAGATATTGCGTGCTGATCGCAGTCTGGATCGGCGACAGCATTTCCACCGGCGACTGCGGATTCGCGAAGCTCACGAGCCCGCGTTCCTTGATCGGGTTGAAGGTGATGATGCGCGCGCCGCGCTTTCTCGCTTCCTGCAAGGGATGCAGCATGCGCGGCGCATTCGTGCCGGTGTTGTGCCCGAAGAAGAAAAAGCAGTCGGTGTGCTCGAAGTCGTCGAGCGTCACGGTGCCGACCGGCGCGCCGATGGTCTCCGGCAGCGCCACCGACGTGCTCTCGTGGCACATGTTCGAACTGTCCGGCAGATTGTTCGTGCCGTAAAGCCGCGCGAACAACTGGAACATGTACGACGTTTCGAGCGATGCGCGCCCCGACGTGTAGAAGACGCTGCGCTTCGGCCTGGCGTCGCGCAGCATCGCGCCGATTTCGTCGAAAGCCTGTTGCCACGGAACTGGCACGTAACGGTCGGTGGCGGCGTCGTAACGCATTGGCTCGGTCAGGCGGCCTTGCGATTCGAGCTCGAAATCGGTCCACGCCGTCAATCCCGCGAGCGTGTGATGCGCGAAAAAATCCTGATCGATCCGCTTCTTCGTCAATTCCCACGCGGTTGCCCGCGCGCCGTTCTCGCAAAATTCGAAGAGATGCGGATCGGCCGGCTTCGCCCACGAACAGCTCACGCACGCAAAGCCGTCCGGCTTGTTCTGATGCAGAAGAATGCGCGCGCCGTTGAGCGCGACGTGTTCGTTGACGAGTGCCGAGGTAACTGCCTTGACCGATCCCCAGCCGCCCGCCGGGTGATCGTACTTTTCGATATGCGGCAGTTTGCTCATGCTTGGCCTCTCCCGTGAATGGTCCGTTCGCTTCACATTCAGCAAGAAACAGGCACAGCGGCGCGCTTTCAATGAAAAGAAAGCCGCCGCCCTGCATGGGCAAGGCGGCGGCTTTTCGGTTCACTTTTTGTCCTGGCACGGGTGCCGGGACTTATCTTCCGGTCAGGTTTCCGGATTACCGTCTTCTGCCGGTAGCGTCTTCGGAATGAAGGCTTCGGCGCGGCGGCGAATGTCGTCCACCTCGCCGGTCACGAAAGTGCGGTTGTCGGCGGCGAGCGCTTGCTGATACTGCGCGCCTTCCGGCACGCGATGCAAAAGCGCGCGCAATTCGCCCTGCGTGGTTTGTTCGACCGGCTCGAAGCTGTAAAGCCCGAGCATGAGTTCGGCGCGCTCGTGCAGCAGAAAGAGGCACGAGGCAAAAACGCCGACCGCGATCACTTCCTGCACGCCAAAGCGGAATTCCTGCTGCACCGACGAAAACGGCAGCCACGCGACGACCAACAAGCCCAGAAGCGCCAGCACGATGGTCGCGTTCAGGAACATGCCGGCGCGGGCAATGACGCGCTCGCGCTCGGTTTGCAACTGCCCGGCCGATTTCGGCACGAGCGCGGTGATGGATTGTTGTTGGCGGAGTGCTTCGAGGGGAAGAGCGGCCATGGATGTGTCGTCGGAACGATTCGTGAGTGAGCGCCAACAGGCAAAGAGCGGCGCGACACGGGTATAACGCATGGCTTACAGGAAGGTTGACGGCGCTTTCGTCTTGTTGCGTCCTGTTTCTTCTCGTTGCAATTGGGGTTTGTGATACGCGGCTTGCACCGATGCTAGCGCGTCCGATCCTTCACCGGCGTGCGGATGGTCGCGGTGCCTTCGGCGATCTGCCGCGCGAACACGAGCGCCTCGACGATGGTGCCGAACACTTCGCCGCGAATCTTTTCGTCGGTCAGCCGCAGCAAATACGACGGATGATAGGTCGGCACCACGATGCGCCCCTTGTGCTCGATGGTCTTGCCGAGATACTCGGACAGCGCCGTGCGATGCCCCGTCAGCGCCTTGAGCGCGGTGGCGCCAAGCGCCACGACCACTTTCGGCGCGATCCGCGTCAGTTCCTCCTCCAGCCAGAACCGGCAGGCCTCGCGTTCGCGCTGTCCGGGCGCAACGTGCTGCCGCTCATCGCCATGCGGGTCGAATTTGAAGTGCTTCACCGCGTTGGTCAGATAAAGCGTTTCGCGCGCGAGTTGCGCCTCACCGATGGCCTCGTCCAGCAGCTTGCCCGCCGGACCGACGAACGGCTTGCCTTCGCGGTCTTCGTTATCGCCAGGCTGCTCGCCGACCAGCATGACGCGCGCGTTCGCCGGACCGATTCCGGGCACGGCCTGCGTCGCGTTGCGCCAGAGCGAACAGCGTTTGCACGCGTCGAGCGAGGGCGGCTCCTTCAGCGACGTGCCCTGAAGCGGCTCCAGATCCGTGTTGAGGGCCACTTCCATGTCCGCGGGAACGTTGCGCGGATGCCGGTCGCGCCGCGAATAAGGATCGGCGCGCGAGATCAGCGTGGGATCTGCGCGCTGGTTTTCCGGGCTCTTCCAGTAGCGCACCGGCATGTGCGATGCCACTTCGGCGGCATTTTCCACCGCCGACGTAAAGGTGCTTTCGTAATAAGCGAGCCACAGCGCTTCGATGGCGTCTCCGCTCACGGCCTCGCCGCTCATCGCGGTATCGCCGAAATCCATTGGCTTTTCTTCCGGGTCGCTCGTGCGATCCACCCGCAGCAGCGCGCCGTCCCAAAAGGCCGCGCCGTGCGGCGTCGCGATCATCCACGTGGCGCTGCCCATGCGCGTGGCGAAGTGCATGGCGGCGTGCTCCAACAGGTCGTGCACGGGCTCGCACCAGCTGATGAACTCGGGCGGTCCGAGCGACGAATCGCGATGCCTGAAGCGCAGCACGCGACGCATCTCGTTTTCCTCGGCCTCCACGGCTTCGATCATGTGTTGCAGGCGCTGCCCGTCGGGATCGTCCGGCGATACGACCGCGCGATCGCCCTGGGTCCAGCGCCACAACACCTTGTAGAGAAACATCCAGCGGGCCGGCGTGCGATAGCAGGCCGCCGTTGCCAGCATCGCGAGGAATTCGCGGGCGATCTTCACGGGCTTGGGCGCGTCGGGGTTCTCGGGGCCGGGCGGCGGTCCGTCGATGCTGCCGAACACGGTTGCCGAGGAATCCGATTCCAGCCATACGACGTCTTCCGGCCGCGCGCCTTCCATGAGGAGCGTGCGCGCGGCGGAGCGCCAGGCGGCGAAGGACGGATCGAAGACGACGCTTTTCATCGCGGAGAGGAAGCCGGAAGGAACGAAAAGTACTGTATATCCATACAGTGAATTCTATCGGCGCTTCGGCTTTTGGGGCAACTTTTTTGGGATGGTCGTGCCCTTAAGAGCGGTTGCGACCCTTGCCGCGTGCGCATGGGTACACCCATTGCTGTACCTCGAAACAATCGCGGCTTTGACTGCCGATGAACCACAAAATCAAAACGGAGTCGACATGCTTGCCATAGTCATCCCTGCTCATAACGAAGCCGCGCATATCGGCGCGTGCGTGACTGCCGCCCGGCGCGCGGCGGACCATCATCAATTGCTGGGAGAAGAAGTGCGCGTGATAGTCGTGCTCGACAGTTGCAGCGACGAGACGGGCGAAATCGCCTCCGCACTCGGCGCGCACGTCACGAGTATCGACGCGCGCAATGTCGGCATCGCGCGGGCGCATGGCGCGGAGCGGGCGCTTGCGCTCGGCGCGCGCTGGCTCGCCTTCACCGACGCCGACACGACCGTCGCCGACGACTGGCTCTCGCGCCAGCTCGACTGCTGCGCGGATGCGGTGTGCGGCGTGATCGGCGTGCATGACTGGTCGCCGCATCTCGGCGCGGTGCAGGAGCACTTCGGCCGCACTTATACGGATGCGGACGGGCATCGCCATATCCACGGCGCGAATCTCGGCGTCTCGGCACGGGCTTATTTGCAGGCAGGCGGTTTTCCGCCGCTCGAATCCAGCGAGGATGTCGCGCTCGTCGAAGCGTTGATCGAAACGGGCGCGCACATCGAGTGGAGCGCGGCGCCGCGCGTGGTGACGAGCGCGCGTACCGATTTCAAGGCGAAGAAGGGCTTCGGCGCGACGCTGGTGGAAGTGAGCCGGCGTTATCTGAGCGCGAACGTCAATGCCAACGCGGACGTGGCAGGCCCGGCGGATGTGACGGCGATCGCCGCGTAGGCGTTATTGCGAGGTCGACGGCGCGGGGCAAGCGCCGTCGTTCGGATGCGGTGCATTGGAGAGCATGACGGCGATTGCCGCAGAAATATCGACGACGGCCGAGGCATGTCCATGCCCGCGCTCGTTGTGCATGACTCCACGTAACAAAGCGACTGCGTCAACCGTCCGATAAATCGCCAGGCAAGTCCACGTCACGCAGCACGTTCCGGTCATTCACTTCGATGACCGTCGGCTTTTCCATGGCGAAGATGCCGCGCGCGCCTGCGTCGCCATCGAGCGTGGCGAGCGCCGCGCCGTACTCGATGCCAAACCCCACCGGATGTCCCCGCGTGCCGCGATAAAACGGCGCGACGAGCCGCGCGCCTGCGTCGAGCGGACGCGCGACGGCTTCGATGGTCGCGGGCTCGATCCACGGCATATCGCCGAGCGCGACAAGCCAGCCTTCCGCGTCGGCGGTGGCGCGTACGGCCACGGCGAGCGTCGCGCCCATGCCGCGCTCGGCATCGATGCTGAAAATGACCTTGCAGCCGGCTTCGTTCAGCACTTCCGCCAGCTTTTCCGCGCCCGGCCGAACCACCGCGATCACACTCGAAGCAACCGAAAGCAGCCTGCGCGCCGACTGAAACACGACCGGCGTGCCGTTCGGCAAGGGCGCCAGCAGCTTGTTGTGAATGCCGGAAGGATCGAAGCGGGTGCCGAGCCCTGCGGCCAGCAGGATGCCGGTCGCGCTTGACGAGTAGGTCATCGGTGCGGCTCGCGTGGGGAAGAGGATCGATTGTGCAGCGCGTCGATAGTCACCGCAAGCGTCAAAAAAATCCGCGCGGCGCAATGTGCATTCGTGCCATTGAGCGCCGCGCCGACCTTTTCTTCCGCACTACACCATCGTTTTCGGCATGACTTTATCGAGCGTGATCGGCAAGTCGCGCACGCGCACGCCGGTCGCGTGATACACCGCGCTGCCGAGCGCGCCCGCCACGCCCGTAATGCCGATTTCCCCGATGCCGCGCGCGCCGTCCGGATTGATATGCGGATCGGGCTGACCGACAAAGGAAATATCCAGCAAGCCGATATCCGCGTTCACCGGCACGTGATACTCCGCGAGATTGGCGTTGGTATAGCGGCCGTAGCGGCCGTCGAGTTCGCCTTTCTCGAAGAGCGCCGAGCCCACGCCCCAAACGATGCCGCCCATCAACTGACTGTGCGCCGTCTTCTCGTTGAGCAAGGTGCCGACGTCATAGACCCCGACGACACGCGGCACACGGACGATGCCCAGGTCCGCATCGACATGCACTTCCACGAATACCGCGCCGAACGAGTGAAACGAGTACTGCTTTTTCTCGTCGCCGGGGCGCACCGTGGCCGTCGCTTCGATAGCCTTGCCGCCGTTTCGCGCGATGATCGCCGCCGCGGGATCGCGCTTGTCCGGCGTCGAAACGCTCACGACCCAGCCATTGCTCACCGTGACGTCCTCGCGCGACAAGCCGGCGACGGGCGATCCGCGATCCGCGAGCGCCATCGCGATCAACTGATCGCGCGCCTGCGCAGCCGCCGCACGCACCGCTGGCGACACGCTCGCCGCCGACTGCGAGCCGCCCGATACCGGCGCCTTCGGCAAGGATGAATCGCCGAGCGCGAAACGCACGAAGTCGGGCGGAAAACCGAGCGCGTCGGCGGCGACCTGCGTCATCACGGTGTAGGTGCCGGTGCCAAGATCCTGCGTGCCGGAAGCGACCATCGCCGTGCCGTCGGGCAGAATGCGCGCGATCGCCGATGCCTCGCTGCGGTTCGCCGGATACGTCGCCGTCGCCATGCCCCAGCCGATCAGCGTGTTGCCGTCGCGCATCGAACGCGGCGCCGGGTTGCGGCGCGCCCAGCCGAACTTTTCCGCGCCGCGCTGATAGCACTCCATCAGCGACTTGCTGGACCACGGCTTTTTCTCTTGCGGCTCCATGTTCGCGTGGTTTTTCATGCGCAGCGCGAGCGGGTCCATGTGCAACTGATACGCGAGTTCGTCCATCGCGGTTTCGAGCGCGAACGAACCGCTCGTCTCGCCGGGCGCACGCATGAATGTCGGCGTGCCGATGTCGAGCTTCACGAGCTTGTGCGAGGTCGATTGATTCGGCACCGCGTACAACATGCGCGTGAGAATGGCCGAACTCTCGGTCCAGTCCTCGAAGGTCGAGGTGGTCGAGATGACGTCGTGCTTCATGCCGGTCATCGTGCCGTCGCCGTGCGCGCTCACCTGAATGCGTTGTTCGGTGAACGGCCGGTTGCCGACCATGCCGAACATCTGCGGACGTTCGAGCACGAGCTTCACGGGACGTCCGGTCTGTTTCGATGCCATTGCCGCCAGCACGACATGCGACCACACCGAGCCCTTGCACCCGAAGCCGCCGCCGACAAACGGGCAGATCACGCGCACATTCGTTTCCGGAATGCCGAAAAATTTCGACACCGCGCCGCGCGCGCCGGAAACACCTTGCGTCGCATCGTAGAGCGTGAGATTGGGGCCGTCCCAGCGCGCGAGCGTCGCGTGCGGCTCCATCGGATTGTGATGCTCGTAGGGCGTCGTATAGACGGCGTCGAGGCGCGTCTGACCTTGGCGCATACCGGCATCGACATCGCCGCGGCTCGTGGTGATCGGGCGGCCCATCATCTTTTCGGGTTGATACGCCGTGCCGCGCGCATGCACGTATTCCGCGTTTGGCATGGCGCCCTCGTAGCGGACGATCACGTGGCGCGCCGCGCCTTGCGCATGTTCCAGCGTGTCCGCGACGACCACCGCCACCGGCTCGTTGCTGTAGCGCACTTCGTCGGTTTGCAGGAGCGTAAGCTTGCGCACGGCGGGCGGTTGCGCGTCGGGCACGCCGCCGTTGGGCAGACGCATTGCGTTCTTGTGCGTCAGGACGAGCAGCACGCCGGGCATCGTGTCGGCACCGCTGGTATCGATAGAGGCGATGCGGCCCTTGGCGATCGTGCTCGTGATCAGCACCGCATGCGCGAGCTTGGCGTCGGTGTTGTCGGCCGAATAGCGCGCCTGGCCCGTGACCTTGAGCACGCCGTCGGTGCGATCGAATGGTTTGCCGATGATGCTCATGCCGTGCCTCCCGCTTGTTCCACTGCCCGAACGATCGCCCGCTGGGCGAGCGCCACCTTGAAGCCGTTCTCGCGCAGCGGCCTGGCATCGCGCACGGCGAGCGCGGCCGCGTTTTGCAGCGACGCGCGATCGAGCGGTTTGCCGATGAGCGCGCTTTCCGTCGCGTTCGCGCGCCACGGTTTGTGCGCGACGCCGCCCAACGCGATGCGCGCGGCCTTAACGGTGTTGCCGTCCATCTGCAAGGCGGCGGCGACGGAGACGAGCGCGAACGCATAGCTCGCGCGGTCGCGCACTTTCAGATACTTCGAATGTCCCGCGAAAAGCGGCGGCGGCAGATCGACCGCCGTGATGAGTTCGCCGGGCTTGAGCGTGGTATCGAGATCGGGCCGGTCACCCGGCAGCCGATGAAACTCCGCGAACGGAATGGTCCGCTCGCCTTGCGGGCCGGTCACGCGCACGACGGCATCGAGTGCGGCGAGCGCGACGCTCATATCGGAGGGATTGGTCGCGACACATTGACTGCTCGCGCCGAGTATCGCGTGAATGCGGTTGTTGCCTTCGAGCGCGGCGCAACCGCTGCCGGGCGCGCGCTTGTTGCATTGAGGAAAGCCCGTGTCGTAGAAGTAATAGCAGCGCGTGCGCTGCATCAGGTTGCCGCCGACGGTCGCCATGTTGCGCAATTGCGCCGATGCGCCCGCAAGCAATGCCTGCGACAAGAGCGGATAGCCCTCGCGCACCCACGCGTGATTCGCGGCGTCGCTATTACGCACCAGCGCGCCAATGCGCAGCCCGCCATCGGGCAAGGTCGTGACGCCGTTCAGGGCGTCGATGTGGGTGATATCGACGAGACGAGTGGGCCGCGCCACGCCGCCTTTCATGAGATCGAGCAGATTCGTGCCGCCGCCGATGAACATCGTGCCGGGCTGGCTGGCCGCCTGCAGCGCCGCACCGATATCGGCGGCGCGCTGATAAGAGATCGCGTCCATGTGCTCTCCCTTAACCTTGCGACGAAGCGACGAACTTCACCGCCGCCACGATATTCGGATACGCACCGCAGCGACAGATATTGCCGCTCATACGCTCGCGGATTTCATCGTCGGAGAGTTGCGCGGGTCGGAAGCGCACGTCGGCGGTGGCGGCGCTGGCATCGCCTGCACGGTATTCGTCGATGAGCGCGGTCGCCGAGCATAACTGCCCGGGCGTACAGTAGCCGCACTGAAACGCATCCTTTTCGATGAACGCGCGCTGCAATGGACTGAGCACATCGCCGCCGGGAGCCAAGCCTTCGACGGTCGTGATGCTCTCGCCTTCGTGCATCACGGCAAGCGTCAAACACGAGTTGATGCGTCGCCCGCCCGCGATCACCGTGCACGCGCCGCACTGGCCACGGTCGCAGCCTTTTTTCGTGCCGGTGAGGTCGGCGTATTCGCGCAGGGCGTCGAGCAAGGTCGTGCGCGCTTCGACCTGAAGCTCGTACGGATGACCGTTGATAGTCAGCTTGACCGGCATCGTCGGCGCGGAGGTGGCGGGTGGCGCGACGGCGGGCGTTGCAGCTTGCTGTTGCGCGCGCGCGGTCGACGCAAGCGGCGCGGCGGCTACGGCCGCGCTCGCTGCCGCCGATTGCAGGAAGCGCCGACGCGACGGTTTCTGGGCCGCGTCGTCGGTATCGCGTGTATCGGGTGAAAGGGGTGAAAGCGTTTTGACTGGGGACATGGCGATTGAATGCTCCTCGCTCGTTCGGTTGGGCGCGCCACGCCGTGCAGGTCTCGATGAACCACGTCCCTGAGGTCTTGAGGATGGCGCGTGATACGCGAGCCGCCTTCGTCCGATCGCTGTAAGACGACCGAACGTTCGACCATTCGCGCAAGCCAAGAGTGACAGCAAGTCCAATGCCATCGCCGGCAGACGCTGGTGCGCCCGACTACTCGCTCGTCTGAACACGGACCATGCAAGTAAATACTGCATGGCTGCGTAAATAAGCTGCGAAAACGCGTCGGCAAAGATGACGCGAACATGGCTGTTTCGCCCGGCGAGCGCCATATGGCGCACTTTGTGACGCTTCGATCATCGAGCGCGCCTCAAAATATTCGCTCGACGTCAGCCGCCATTCGCCGTGGCTCGACATGTTTGAAACACCTATCCAACCCATGCCATCCGATACGAATCGCTATCACGAAGCGGCTGCGTTCTATTCGAACGGACGCTACGCCGAAGCGCTGGAGACGCTCGCGCCCTTGGTCCTCGACGCCGACGCGCTCAATCTCGCCGCTGTCTGCGCCTATCGACTCGAACGTCACGACGAAGCGGAGCGCTACTGGCTGCGCGCAATCGATGCGCGTCCCGACGACGCCGGGATGCGCAACAACCTGGCGAATCTGTTCAACGAGTTGCAGCGTTATCGTGAAGCGGAAACGCTTTATCGGAACGCGCTCGCACTTCTTCCGGACTATCCGGTCGCGCATTACAACCTCGCGAACGTGCTTGATCGGCAAGGGCGCGCGGATGAAGCCGAGGAGGGTTATCGTCGCGCGCTCGCGCTCAAACCCGATTTCGCCGAGGCTCATGCGAATCTTGCCGCGTTGCTCGCGCGCACGAACCGGTTGCCGGAGGCCGAGGCTGAGTATCGCCACGCGATCGATGCACAGCCTGCCTTTGCCGAAGCACGGAATAACCTTGGCAACGTGCTTCGGACTTTGGGTAAGCTCGGCGAGGCGCGCGCACAGTTCGAGCACGTGCTTGCCGCACGGCCCGACTGGGCGGACGCGCATCTGAACTTCGGCAACGTCTTGAAAGATGCCGGGCTCGTTGTCGATGCCGAGCATGCGTATCGGCGGGCTGTCGGCTTGCGGCCGGACTACGCGGCGGCGTACACCAATTTGGGCATCGTGCTTGGGGAACAAGGGCGGCTCGCCGAGGCGGAAGTCGCGTATCGTCATGTCGTCGACCTTGCGCCGCAAAACGCCGATGCGCATTTCAATCTCGCCGATGCGATCTACGACGTAAGCGCTCATGGCCGTTTCGACCGCCTGCACGAAGCGCAAGCCGCGTATGAAAAAGCTTTGGTCATACGGCCGGATTTCATCGCGGCGCATTTGCATCTGGGCAACGTGTATCGTGAGGACGAAACACGTCTCGCCGATGCGGAAGCGACCTTCCGGCACGTGCTGTCGATCGATCCGGAGTGCGTCGATGCGCAGATGAATCTGGCCACCTTGCTGCTCGGCACGGGCCGTTATGAACAAGGATGGCCGCTCTTCGAGGCTCGCTACGACGAGCGCTTCGCGCAGCGCGGCGCGCTTCCGCCAGCTTTGCCGGGTCCGCGCTGGCAGGGCGAAGCGTTGACGGGCAAGACACTCATCGTGATGGCCGAGCAAGGCTTCGGCGACACCATTCAGTTCAGCCGTTACCTTCCTGAACTCAAGGTGCGTGGGCTAGATCGTCTGACGGTGGTCTGCCCGCCGGCCTTGGTCGCGTTGATCGGCGCGATGGATTGCGTGGACGCATGCATCGCGCCGGCCGATCTGCACGCGCTACCGGCCCACGACTACAGTTGCTTCCTGATGAGCCTGCCTTTCCTCATGGGGACGACGCTCGCGACTATTCCATCGACCGTTCCTTATCTGCGAGCACCGCGCGAAAAGGTCGAGTTCTGGCGCGCCCGGTTGCCCGCGGGCACGTTGAAAGCAGGCATTGCTTGGACAGGCGAGCCGCGTCCGGGACTGCGCGACGCCTTTGCCGCTTTCAGCCGCCGCTGGCTCGCCGCGCGTCAATGCGAGCGCTTGCTGACCTTGCCCGGCGTGCACTTCGTCAGTCTTCAGAAGGGCGCGACGGCGCGCGCGGAATGTGCCGCGCTGCCCGACGCCTGGCGTTTGTCCGACCCGATGAACGAAGTCGCCGATTTCGCCGATACCGCCGCGCTCATCGAATCGCTGGATCTCGTCATCAGCGTGGATACATCCGTGGCGCATCTCGCGGGCGCGCTTGGCAAGCCGCTGTGGATACCACTGTGCTCGAACGCTTGCTGGCGCTGGCTCGCCGGACGCGACGACTCCCCGTGGTATCCGACCGCGCGGCTTTTCAGACAGCAAGCGCCCGGAGATTGGGACGATGTGATCGAGCGCGTCGCCGATGCGCTGACCGTCTGGCAACGCGACACTCAGCTACGCGGATAACTGCCCGGTGCGCCGCGCGCCGAACGCGCCGGCCCGTATGGATCGGGATTGCCGTAGCGCGGGATGGTGCCATCGGCGCGAGCGCGTGCAAGGTCCGCGCGGACTTCGGCGCGCGAAAGCGGCGTGTTGGCGGCCATCGTCATGGGCGTAGGCATCGGCATGGCTTGCGGTGCGGCGGCCGAATCCATTGTTTGCGCCGATGCCGCAGCGCTCATGGCGAATGCTGCAAGGGCGGCCAAGCGGATCGCTGGTTTCATCGTCGTTCTCCTGAGCGGTGCGAAGCGGTGAGCGAATGCCTGTCTATACGCGCTTCGGCGACAAACGGATGAATATGGATGAATAAGCGCGACGGCAACTAACCGTCTTTCGTGCCAGCGCCTGCAAGACGGGCTTTGCGTTGCAAGGCGCAAAAGAAAAAGCCGGCAGCGCCGGCTTCCCATGCAAGCCATGCCGTTGGCAAATGCTCAAAGATCCGCCGGATACGGCGCCTTCAGCCACTTCGTCGAAAGCGTGTTGAGCGTGCCGTCTTTTTTCGCTTGAACGATCGCCGCATCGACTTCCTTCAAGAGTCGGGGCTCGTCCTTGTTCAATCCGACATGATCCGGCGAACTGAACAACTGAAACTTCTGCTCGGGCTGTACGGGCGGATTACGCGCGATGATCGTTGCGCCAACATCGTTGCCGACTACCAGCAATTGCGCTTGTCCGGCCAAAAACGCGGAGATCGCGCCGTTCGGGTCTTCGAAACGCTTGATATCGGCCGTGGGCGGTGCGACCTTGCTCACGCTCAAGTCTTCGAGCGTGCCGCGCGCCACCGCTACCGACTTGCCCGCGAGATCGGCGGTCGTCTTCACCGCCAGCGACTTCGGTCCGAACACCGCCAGATAGTACGGCGCATAAGGCCGCGAGAAATCGATCACCTTTTCGCGCTCGGGCGTCTGACCGACCGAGAGCAGCAAGTCGGCCTTGTGCGTGGCGAGATAAGCCATGCGGTTTTCGCCGGTAATCGGCACAAACTCGACTTTCGCCTTGAGCGCGCGCGCCAGGTATTCGCCCATCTCGATGTCGTAGCCTTGCGGCTTCATGTCCGGGCCGATAGAGCCGAACGGCGGATAGTCCATGAATACGCCGATGCGCACCACGCCGTTTTTCTGGATAGTGTCGAGCGTGTCCGCATGGGCGAACGAGACGGCGAGGGCGAACGAAGCGGCGAGCAGGCCGCGCAGAAACCGCGAGAGGCGAAGCGTCATGGTGGGGATCGAAAGGTGAGGGGATCGACGCACTCTAGGCACGCCAAAATCCCCTCACAATCGAAATCTGCGCATGCCAGCCATGTCGCGTGCGCATGGCTGGCTGGTAGAGCGACTTCCTCAGGCTTCGCTTTCCATGATCCGGTCGATCAGCCGCGCGTTCTCTCCCGCCGAACCGATGCCCGCGTGCCGCGCCATTGGCACGAAGAAATGCGTGGCAATAGGCAGCTTCGAGCGCGACAGCCAGTTGCTCAGATGAGTCGCGAGCCTGCGCGCCGGCGTCTTCAGTTCCTCGCGCAGCACGGCGGGCAGCTTGTCGAAGTGACGCATGTCGGTCTGATACGGCTCGGGCGCGACGCATAACGCGTTCGGGCGGCCATCGACATCGGCGGGCAGGCGTTCCAGCGCCTCGTGCAACAGCGCGACGCCGAGACCCTCGCCGCGCCACGGCTTGCGCACTTCCCACAGGCTGATATAGATCACGCGATGCGCATTGAACACTTCGCACAGCCGTTCGGGACCGAGCGCCTCGGTGGCCGCGAGCGCGAGCGACAGCATTTCGCCGGAATAGGTGTCGAGCGTATAGACGAGATCGGCGCTGCTGTGAAGCGGCGGCACCTTGACGAGTTGAAGCTTGACCGCGGCCGCGACGATATCGCTGCCCGCCTCGTGGAACACGGCAAAGGCGGTGCCAAGCCGTTCGTCGTCGACTTGCGGATACTCGTGGCGATACGTCATCGTGAAGAGAAACGGCCCGATCTTCTCGCGATACGCGAGCGGCCGGTCGACATCGTAATCGGCGGCGCCTTCGAGGCCGTAGGGATCGTAATCGCGCTTTTCACGCCGTTCCGCCGAGGCGAGCACGGCGAGCGGTCGGCGCGATTCCGGCACGAGATCTTCTGGCAAGCCTTCCCAGTTGAGCCGCAAAAATTCGCGGCTGCCGCGATAGTGCGTCTCGAAGAGAGAGAGAATCTGTTCGCTCGCCACCGGGTCGAGAATGCGTTGCGCGCATTCCACCGCGCGGTCGAGGAGTTGATCGGCCTCGGCGGGATCGGGCGCGAGGGCCGGTTCGTGCGCCTGCGGCATGGCCGGCAAGCCGCGCGCGATGCGGTCCCGATGCGCCAGTTCGAGCCATTCGTCGGCGGCGCGTTCGGCGATATGACCCGCCGCGATACGATAGCCTGTCAGCACGATCGACTGACCGGTCTGGCCAAGCGGGAAGACGTACTCGTCGGACATCGCTTCCTCGACCGTCACGTCGCGAAAGGTTTCGCGCAGGGCGGGCGCGTTGGCTGCCGAGTTGAAGCGATCGTGCGAGAGCACATGCGCGACGAGATCGGACGCGGCTGGGCCGGATTCGGATGCCACGCCGGGCAGTAGCTTAAGGAGTGACAAGGTGGGAGTCGTGCTCGATGTGCTCATGGGTGCCGCCCGTGCCTGATGGTTGCTGTGGGTTGCTGTCGGTCGCTGTCGATTGCCGCAGGTCGCAGGTCGCAGTCGCGAAGGGCTATCGTAACAAACACGGGGGCGGATCGGTGCCGGCGGTGCAGTGCGGCAAAACGGAACATTCAAGGAGTCGCTCGATGAATCAGCAAACTGAAGCAATCGATGAAACCGTGACGCACGAAGGCGGCTGCGCGTGCGGCGCATTCCGGTTCCGCGCGATGGGCCGGCCGTTGCGCGTCGGCATGTGCCATTGCATGACGTGCCGGCGCGTGCACGGCTCGGCGTTCGGCTCCTACGTCATCTATCACCGCGGCAACGTGGAGTTTTCCGGCCGCACATCGACGTGGCGCAGCTCCGACGAAGGCAGGCGTCATTTCTGTCCCGAATGCGGCTCCGTGGCGTACATGGAGTACGTGACGCGTGACGAAGTCGATGTGCCGCTCGGCGCGTTCGATCTGACCGGCGTTTTCGAGCCGGCCTACGAACTCTGGTGCGAGCATCGCGAGCCCTGGCTGCCTCAAGGCGTGCGCAAGGAGTACGCGCAAGAGCGAACGGGTTAGCCGTTGCCGCGACCCATTCTTGCGGGTCGGCGCGCGCGGCATCATCGTTGCCGACCGAGACAAAAAGCAGCCCGAAGGCAAATAACTAACTTCAATATCGAGACACGCTTTGTCCTGCCGGAACTGCATCCTTCAATCAACGGTCCGAGCAATTGCAATCGATTGCGGAAAATAAGACGATATGCGGCGCGCACGTTTTTCAGAGCGAAAGCATCGAAAGAAACGACATGCGCCGGATGCGCCAAGCAGCAGGATCGGGCCTAAAACGAATTGCCAACGAGGAGCATCGACACCATGGCAAAGCAACCGGTAAGCGGCAGCGGCAAGAGCAACCCCGAAGACGCAAAGTGCGTCGGCGCGTGCGATCCTGGCGAGCAGATCGAAGTCATCGTCATGCTGCGCCGCAAGGACGAAGCAGCGTTTGATCAGATGATGAAGCACATCGAAGCCGGCGACGCCCCGGCGCAGTCCGTGACCCGCGCGGACTTCGGAAAGCGCTTCGGCGCGTCGCAGGAAGACGTCGACAAGGTCAAGAAGTTCGCCGAGCAATACGGCCTCACGGTGGTGCGCGCCGAAGCGGAAACGCGCAGTGTCGTGCTCAAGGGCACCATCGAGCAGTTTCAGAAGGCGTTCGACGTGAAGCTCGAACGTTTCCAGCATCACAACATGGGCGAGTATCGCGGCCAGGCGGGACCCGTTCATGTTCCCGACGAAGTGCACGACGCCGTCACCGCCGTGCTCGGCCTCGACAGCAAGCCGCAAGCGCGTCCGCATTTCCGTTTCCGGCCGCCGTTCAAACCGGCGCGCGGCCTTACGGCATCGTCGTTTTCGCCGCTCGATCTCGCGCAACTCTATGACTTCCCAGAAGGCGACGGCGCGGGGCAATGCATCGCGATCATCGAACTCGGCGGCGGTTACAAGACTAGCGACCTGACGGCGTACTTCTCGAAGCTCGGCGTGAAACCGCCGAAAGTGGTGTCGGTCGGCGTGGACGACGCGAAGAACGCGCCCACGGGCAATCCGAATGGTCCGGACGGCGAAGTGACGCTCGACATCGAAATCGCCGGAGCGGTCGCGCCGGGCGCGCGCATCGCGGTGTATTTCGCGCCGAATAGCGACGCAGGCTTCGTCGATGCCGTCAATCGCGCCATACACGACGACACCAACCAGCCGTCCGTGGTGTCCATCAGTTGGGGCGGACCGGAATCGAACTGGTCGGCGCAATCCATCGGCGCGTTCAACGACGTGCTGCAAAGCGCGGCGGCGCTCGGCGTCACGGTATGCGTGGCATCGGGCGACAGCGGTTCGACCGACGGCGTCGGCGACGGCGCGGATCACGTCGATTTCCCGGCATCCAGTCCCTACGTGCTCGGCTGCGGCGGCACGAGCGTCGCGGCATCCGCGCAGAAGATCACGAAGGAAGTCGTGTGGAACGACGGCGATCAGGGCGGATCGGGTGGCGGCGGTGTGAGCGGCGTGTTCGCGCTGCCTTCGTGGCAGAAAGGGCTGAGCGTCGCGCATGCCGGCGGCAAGACGACGGCGCTCGCCAAGCGCGGCGTGCCGGATGTATCGGGCGACGCCTCGCCGCAAAGCGGCTACGAAGTGCTGATCGACGGCGAGCAGACGGTCGTCGGCGGCACGAGCGCGGTCGCGCCTTTGTGGGCCGCGCTGATCGCTCGCATCAACGCGATCAACGGTTCCCCCGCCGGCTTCATCAATCCGAAGCTGTACAAGGCGAAGGGCGCGTTCCACGACATCACGCAAGGCGATAACGGCAGTTTCGCGGCAGCGGCGGGATGGGATGCCTGCACGGGGCTTGGCAGCCCGGACGGCGCGAAGATCGCGGCGGCGCTCAAACCCGCGAAGAGCACGAGTTGAGATGGGCAGTGACAGTGAACAACAACCACGATGACGATTCTGGAGCGTTCAAGATGAACTCCGATCCACTGGCAGCAGCAGGCGCAGACAAACCCGAAGAACCGGCGCACGGCAACGCGCACGCAGCGGCGAAGAAAACGCCGAAGAGCAAGGATCAGCCGTACTTCGATCCCGTCGCCTACGGCAACGGTCCCGACGATTCCGTCGAGGCGACCGAAGCCGACGAAAACGCCGCGATCACGCACCATAGCGTGACCGTGGGCGGCGAGAAGATCGCTTACACGGCCACGGTCGGCCACCTCGTGACAGTGGACCCGAGCAGCAGCAAGCCGGATGCGAAGATGTTCTATGTCGCCTTCACGAAGGACGGCGCAAAGGAAGAACAACGGCCGCTCACGTTCTTTTATAACGGCGGGCCGGGCTCGTCCTCGGTGTTCGTGCTGCTCGGTTCGTTCGCGCCGCGCCGCATCAAGACCGCCATGCCGAGCTTCACGCCGCCCGCGCCCTACGAGATGGAAGACAACGCGGACAGTCTTATCGACAAGAGCGATCTGATTTTCATCAATCCCGTGGGAACGGGATATTCCGCCGCCATCTCGCCGAACAAGAACCGCGACTTCTGGGGCGTGGATCAGGATGCGGATTCGATCAAGCAGTTCATCAAGCGCTATCTGACGAAGAACAACCGCTGGAACTCGCCCAAGTTCTTGTTTGGCGAATCGTATGGCACGGCGCGCAGCTGCGTCCTGGCGTACCGGCTGCATGAAGATGGCGTCGATCTGAACGGCATCACCCTGCAATCGTCGATTCTCGATTACCGCCAGGCGGGCAACCCCGTCGGCGCGCTGCCTACCGCCGCGGCGGATGCGTGGTATCACAAGAAGCTCGGCGTGCATCCCACGCCGACCAACCTCTTGAACTTTGCCGAGGAAGTCGCGGAGTTTTCGCGCTCGGACTATCTCAACGCGTTGCGCAAGTTTCCGCAGACCGACGATGAAGTGGTCGAGAAGCTCTCCGAATACACGGGCATCGACAAGGTGACGCTGCTTGCGTGGAGTCTGGATATCGCGGCTTACGACAGCCGTGGCAATTCGCTCTTTCTGACGACGCTCCTGAAGTCGAAGGGCGAATCGCTCGGCTCGTACGACGGGCGCGTGACGGCTATTTCGACGGGCATCGCGGGCAAGATCGATCCGAACTCGGGCGGCAACGATCCGACCATGACAGCGGTGAGCGGTGTCTACACGACCATGTGGAACAGCTATCTCAACGAGCAGTTGAAGTTCACGTCCACTTCGTCATTCACGGACCTGAACGACCAGGCTTTCCTCAACTGGGACTTCAAGCATACGGACCCGACCGGCGAACAGAAGGGACTGGATTCGAAAGGCAACGTCGTGCTCTATACAGCGGGCGATCTAGCCGCCGTGATGGCGCTCAACGTGGATCTCAAGGTCTTGTCCGCGAACGGCCTATATGACTTCGTGACGCCGTTTTATCAGACCATCATCGACCTTCAGCAGATGCCGTTGATCAACAGCGTCGTCAGGCAGAATCTTTCCGCGGCGTTTTATCCATCGGGACATATGGTTTATCTCGACGGAGCATCGCGCACGCAACTGAAGGCGGATCTCGCGAAGATGTACAACGAGGCCACGTCGAACCATGCGGCCATGACGCGCATCATTTCCTTGCAGAAGGTAACGGCGGAGAAGGCATTGTCGCCAGCGAGTACCGGTGTCTGATGGTCACGAGCGGGCGAGGCTTCGGCTTCGCCCGTCGCGCCCCGCCGGGCGTCCCGCTGCAAGCGGAAACCCTATCTCCTTCGGGAACAAGGCTTGCGAATGGCCCGAAAGGCTAAAAGCAATCTTCCCCAAGGAGTCCCCTCAAATGGCAACAAAGAAGCAACCCACGAATAGCACCGCGCGTCCGCCTTCGCAGAGCCCGAACGCCGCGACCAACAAGAAGATCGAATCGCTCGAAGCCTTCCGCAGCGATGCAACGAATCAAGCCCTGACCACGAACCAGGGTGTAAAAGTCTCCGATAACCAGAACACGCTGCGCGTTGGAGCGCGCGGTCCGTCGCTGCTCGAAGACTTCATCATGCGTGAAAAAATAACGCACTTCGACCACGAGCGTATTCCGGAGCGCATTGTTCATGCGCGCGGTTCGGCGGCGCATGGCGTGTTCAAGGTGTACGAGTCGCAAGCCGACTTGACCAAGGCCGGTTTCCTGCAAGACCCGTCGAAAGAGACGCCGGTCTACGTGCGCTTCTCCACCGTGCAAGGCTCGCGCGGTTCCGCCGATACCGTGCGCGACGTGCGCGGCTTCGCGGTCAAGTTCTACACCGACGAAGGCAACTTCGATATGGTCGGCAACAACATGCCCGTGTTCTTCATCCAGGACGCGATCAAGTTTCCCGACTTCGTGCACGCCGTCAAACCGGAGCCGCATAACGAGATTCCGCAAGGCGCGTCGGCGCATGACACCTTCTGGGATTTCGTCTCGCTCGTGCCGGAGTCGGCGCATATGGTGATGTGGGCGATGTCCGACCGCGCCATTCCCAAGAGTCTGCGCACCATGGAAGGCTTCGGCATTCACACGTTCCGTTTCGTGAACGCGGAAGGCAAGGGGCGCTTCGTCAAGTTCCACTGGCGGCCGACCATCGGTTCGGCTTCGCTCCTGTGGGACGAGGCGCAGAAGATCGCGGGTAAGGATGCCGATTACCATCGTCGCGATTTGTGGGAAGCCATCGACAAGGGCAACTATCCCGAGTGGGAACTGGGCGTGCAGATTGTCGAGGAAGAAGACGAGCACAAGTTCGACTTCGATCTGCTCGATCCGACCAAGATCATTCCCGAGGAACTCGTGCCGCTCAAGATGATCGGCAAGATGACGCTCAACCGCAATCCCGACAACTTCTTCGCGGAAACCGAGCAGGTCGCGTTCTGTCCGGGACATATCGTGCCGGGCATCGACTTCACGAACGACCCGCTCCTGCAAGGACGTCTTTTCTCCTACACCGATACGCAGATCAGCCGTCTGGGCGGCCCGAACTTCCACGAGTTGCCGATCAACCGCCCGATCGCGCCGCTGCATAACGGTCAACGCGACGCGATGCATCGCCAGACCATCGACAAGGGTCAGGCTTCCTACGAGCCGAATTCGATCGATGGCGGCTGGCCGAAGGAAACGGCGCCGGCAGCATCGGGCGGCGGCTTCGAAACCTACACGGAACGCGTGGACGGCGAGAAGATTCGCGTGCGCAGCCCGTCGTTTGCCGACCATTTCTCGCAAGCAACGCTCTTCTGGAACAGCCAGACGCAGCCGGAGAAGGATCACATCGTCGGCGCGTATTCATTCGAGTTGAGCAAGGTAGAGCGCAAGTTCATTCGCGAACGCGAACTTGCTCTGCTTGCGAACATCGACGAGGTATTGGCCGCGCGCGTCGCGGAAAATCTCGGCATGCCCGCGCCCAAGAAAAACGCGAGCCCGGAGCAACTCGGCAAGTCGTCGGTGACGGAATCGCCGGCGCTGTCGATCATCGCCAAGGCCGTGCCGTCGATCAAGACGCGCAAGGTCGCGATTCTCGCCGCGAAGGGCGCGGATGCCGCGAGCATCAAGGCCGTCAAGGAAGCGCTCGCGGCGGGCGGCGCGCAAGCGCTCGTCATCTCGCCGACGCTCGGGTTCCCTGCCGAAGGTATCGAAGCGGACGCCACCATCCTCGGCATGCCGTCCATCATGTTCGACGGAATGATCATCGCGGACGGCAAGGCAAGCGCCAAGACGCTGTCCGAATCCGGCGACGCGCGCCACTTCGTGCTCGAATCGTTCAAGCATCTGAAAGCGATCGGCGCGATTGGCGACGGCGAGGATGTGCTTGCCGCATCGCATCTGCCTGGCGGCGATGAAGGCGTGGTCGTCGGCAGCGACGCGAAGACCGTGCTCAAGACGTTCATCGAAGCACTGGGCAAGCATCGCGTGTGGTCGCGCGCGCAGAAGGCGGAGTCGGTGCCCGCGTAATCGTCCGGCAGCACGCGTTTCGCGCCGTGCAACGCAGGGCGTGTGCGTGGGCGCGCCGGCGATAGGCGCGCCGGCGCGTTTTTGAGACACTGGCCGCACCGCTCGATTTCGGGGGTGCGGCTTGTTTCATTCTGCGATTCGTCGAGCTGACGGAACACGGCGACAGCGTTCGCGCCGTTTGCTGTGGACGCTTTGTGTGCTGCTCGGCTGTTGGCTCGGCGATGCCTTCGCGGCACCGCCGCTGATCGTCGGCGCGGTGCCGGGCATGGTGCCGCCGCTCGAACTGGCCGTGTCTGGCGCGCCATCCGATTCGTCGGCGTTGCGCGGCATTTCGGTCGATGTTCTGAACGCCATTTCCGAGCCGCTCGGGATGACGCCGCAATGGCGCCTATATCCGGATCGTCCCGCGATGCTGGCCGCGCTCGAACGCGGCGAGATCGACATGGCGACGAGTTCGGCGGGCTTCGATGCCGGTGCGCCGCTCGAACTGAGCCGTTCGTATTTTCCGGTCAAGCCGGTGTATTTCGCGCCGCTCGCGGCACATGCGCCGACGCATCGGCTCGCTTATGTCGACACGCAGATGGACCCCGCGCGGTTGCATGCGGCGTATCCGTCCTTGCAGCCGGAGGCGTATCCGGATGTGCTCGCCGCCGCGCTGGCCGTCTCGCTCGGCCGTGCCGACGGCTTCGTCGGCGACGTGACGACCGCCGTTTATGTCATCAGTCATCTGGACTTGCCGAATATCGGCGCGCGCGGTTTCACACCGTTCGATGCGGACGGCTATCGCTTTGCTTTCGCAGCCAACCGGCCGGCCGCGCGCGCATTGCGTGAGCGTGTCGATGCCGCGCTGGCGCAGTTGCCGCCGAATTTCCTGCTGACGATGAACGCGCGCTGGTACGTTTCGATGACCGCGGTGACGCTGGATCGTCCGCTCGACTTGACACCCGAGCAGCGCGCGTGGATCAAGGCGCATCCAGTCGTGCATTACTCGATGCTTTCGCAAATTCCGCCGCTCATGTTCCGCAATTCGCACGGCGAACCTGCGGGTCTCGCCGCCGACCTGCTCGATGTGATCTCGCGGGGAACGGGCTTGCGCTTCGAAGCGCGAATGCGCGGTTCTTTGTCTCAGATTGCCGCCGACCTGACGAGCGGTAAGTCCATGTTCACGCCCTACGGCGTTTCCCCCGCATGGCAACCGGTGCCGCTCACGGCGTCCGTGCCGTTCGGCGAGAGTCTGGTCGGCATCGTCACGCGTGCGGGTCAGGCGCCCCTGCGCGATGAGACCGCGCTCGCGAACAAGCGGGTGGCGCTCCCGGCCGGGATTTCGGCCCTGGCGTTGAAGCGCGAATTCGTGCGGCATCTGCGCATCGTCGAGATGCCGTCATTCGACGAGCAGTTCAGCGCGGTCGTGAACGGCGATGCCGACGCGGCTTTGGTCGATCTGACGCTCGCGAATTACGCGGTCGCCAATCCTTACCGCGGCAAGCTCGTGGTGAGCGGCGTGCTTTCCGGCAAACCGCTCGAGCAAGGCTTTCTCGTCTTGCGCAATGAGCCGATCTTGCTCGGCATCATCAACGACGCGATTGGCCATCTTCGCGCTTATCAACTCGAAGCGCTGCGCGGGCGCTGGCGGCTTGGCGATCATCCTGAGACGTTGTGGGAGCGCCGCCGTCCGCAAGTCGAGGTAGGCGCGCTGCTTGGCGGTGCGCTTGTTTTCGCGCTGATCGGCTGGGCGGTGTCACTGCGCACACAGATCGTGCGCCGGATTGCCGCCGAACAGGCAATGCGCGCGGCGAAGGAGGAAGCCGAAACGGCGAACCGCGCCAAGTCGACGTTCCTCGCCACCATGAGCCACGAAATCCGCACGCCGATGAACGCGGTGCTCGGCCTCATCGAACTGGAACTGCGCGCGCCCGGCGAGCGCGCCGCGACCGAACGCGCGCTCGGCACGGCGCATCGCGCGGCGGCGGATTTGCTCGGCATGATCGACGATCTGCTCGACGTCGCGAAAATCGAAGCCGAGCGGCTGGTCCTCACGCCCGCGCCGCTCGAACTCGAAACGTGGATGACGAGCGTGGCCGCGATATACGAGCCCGCCGCGCGCGCCAAGGGCATCGCGTTGATTGTGCGCCGCGCGGATTCGGGCGAAGTCTGGTTGCTTGCCGACGGGCAGCGTTTGCGGCAGGTCGTCGGCAATCTGCTATCGAACGCGATCAAGTTCACGGATATCGGGGCGGTGACGCTCGACTACCGTGTAGACGCGCCACAGGCCGGCACGCGGGCGCTGACATTCGCGGTCGCGGACACAGGCGTGGGCATTGCGCCCGAGCGGCAAGGCGCGCTTTTCACGCCGTTCGTGCAGGCACACGATGGCGGCGCGCGTCGCTATTCGGGCACGGGCCTTGGCCTCACCATCTGCAAGCGGCTCGTCACGATGATGGGCGGCGAGATCACGCTCGAAAGCGAGCCGGGACGCGGCACACACTTTACGGTCTGCGTGAGCTTGCCGGAGGCATCGTCGTCCGAAGCGGGACGCGCGCCGGAGCACGCATCGGTGGCTCCGACCGGCGCGACGCTCGCGGGCTTGCGGGTACTCGTCGTCGACGATCATCCGGCGAACCGGATCGTGCTCGAAGGGCAGATCAGGCTGCTCGGCGGCGCGCCGCAATTGGCCGTCGATGGCCGCAGCGCGCTCGTCCGCTATCGCGGCGATCCATCCGCGTTCGATGTGATCCTTACCGATTGCTCGATGCCCGAAATGAGCGGCGAGGAACTCGCGCAGGCGATCCGCGGGGACGAAAGCGCGCGCGTGCAAGAGGCGCGGCCGTTGCCTGTCGTCGGCCTCACGGCGAACGCGCAACCGGAGGCGGCGCAACGCGCGGTCGCGGCAGGCATGACGATGTGCCTCGTGAAGCCTATCTCGCTCGACGGCCTGCGCGATGCGCTCGTCGCGGCGACCGAAGGTGTAGCGCGGCGAAGCGGGCCGGTGCGGGAGAAAGCGGCAGAAGTCTTCGACAGCGCGCTTGTCGCGAGTTACGGCGATCAGGCCGCGACGCTCGCCGGCACCCTCAAATCCGCGCATGCGCAAGACCTGATCGACGCCGAGACCGCGTTCGATGCTTGCGACCACGCGCTCTTGCGCGACATCGCGCATCGCATGAAAGGGGCGGCGTCGCTGGTCGGCGCCGTGCGCTTCACCGATGCATGCGTCGCCTTGCAGCACGGATGCGATCGCGCCATCGACGAAGACCGCAACGGCGAGGACGACGCCAGCATCGCGGTCGCTTACGGCTCCTTTCATGCCGAGGCGCTTGCGCTCGGCCGCGCGCTCGACGCCGCGCTTGCGTCTTCGAGTGCGGCGAGTGCGGCGCAGACCTTGCCGCACGCATCCACGGATCGGCTCGCGGACTTTTGAGCCACAGCGCGATGCACGCCTTTGGTGTGTTCTAATGCGATTGTTCAATATCTCAAAAATAAGCGGCGTCGCATTGGCCGCATGATGATTTGCACTTCCGAGGCATGGATCGAAGGGATATACCCATCTTCAAGCGACGCTTCGCGCGTCACGCTTATGCGACCGCTGCCGCTCGTCCCGCGCGCGCGGCGTTTGGCGCGCTCCTGATCACGCTCAATGGCGCGCTCATGGTGTGGCCTGCAAGCTCGCGGGCGCAGCGTCCCGATTGGCTCGATCCGCATGTCACGCAGTCGACCATCGTCGAGACGATCTGCGTGCCGGGTTATGTCGATCGCGTGCTGCCGTCGTTCGAGACGCAGATGCGCCAGAAAGAAAAACTGCTCAAGCAACGTGGCATCGATGCTTCGTTCGCATCCGAATATGCGCTGGATCATCGCATGCCCGTATTGCTCGGCGGCTTGCCCAATGCGCCCGCGAATCTCGATCTGCGCCGCTGGGAAGGCCGTGCCGGACAGCGCCGCAAGGAGCGGCTCGCGGTCTATCTCAAACGCTGTGTCTGCACCGGCGACATGACGCTGAAGGATGCGCAATCGACCATGTCCGGCGACTGGCCGAACCGCTATCCGAATTTGTCCAGCATGACGTGCGGCGCGTTCTCGGGCCCATCGACGGAATGAACTTTGCTGCGCCAGATGCAACGAACGAAGCCGGTGCGCGTCTTTGCGTGCATCGGTTCTTGAATGTTCGGGGCTGGGCGATCGATATGGATCGCCAGGCTTGAGTCTGGTCAGGCAAGGCGGATTAATCAATGCATCTGGCAGGGAAAAGAGAAACAGCATTTGGCGCGAGAGCAATCGTCGTTGGAGTGGCTGCCGCGCTTGTGGCGTATGCGGGGGCGGTCGGTGCGCAGCAGGCGCGCCTTGCGTCAGAGTCCGCTTCGGCATCTTCTTCGAATGGGAGTGCGCCGTCGGGTTTGCAGCGAAGCACATCGCCTGCGAACGTGCTCCAGGGGCACGTTACGTCGACGCCCGCATCGCCGCCGTTGAGTCCAGGCGCAAGCGTGCCATTGAGTGCAAGCGCGCCCGAACGCGCATTGCCCGGCATGCCGGTGCCGATGAAGCCGCAAGTTGCTTCGGGAGCCTCGGAGGCGTCGGCGGCCTCTGCTGCCTCTGCTGCATCGACCGTGGAACCGGCATCGGCCGCGAGTGCCGCATCGGAGGCCGAGGCGCCCGAAGTCCCGCTGCCGCCCGAACCGCCCGAGCCCAACTTGGCGCAACGCCATGACCTGCCGCCCGCCGGAGCCTTCGCCATGCGGCAGACTTTCGCGAAAGAGGTGGACCGGCGTCTCAGCGTTTCCCAAGCGGATCAGCAGGCCTACGGTCGCGTGTTGCAGCATGCGCTCGATGAAAGCGGACATGGCGATCTCGCCAATGAGTTCGTCGTGCTGGTCGATCGCAGCGCGAACGTGCAGGCGCTCATGCTTTTCTTCCGCGCGAAGCCGGCCGATGCCTGGTCGCTGATCGGCGCATCGCCGGTATCGACGGGACGGCCGGGCACTTACGATCACTTCGTCACGCCGCTCGGCGTGTTTCAGCACGTGCCGGGCAACATGGATTTTCGCGCGGAAGGCACGCTCAACGAGTTCAAGATTCGCGGATACGGCGCGCGCGACATGCGCATCTACGACTTCGGCTGGGCCGATGGCGAGCGCGGCTGGGGCAAGGGCGGCATCTCGCCGATGCGCTTCCAGATGCACGCCACCGATCCGCAGAAACTCGAACCGCTTCTCGGCATGCGCCATTCGAAAGGCTGCGTGCGCATACCGTCGACGCTCAATACTTTCTTCGATCATCGCGGCATCCTCGACGCGCAATACGAAGCCCGTGCCGCCGAAGGTCAGTCGATGTGGATACTCAAGTCCACGCGTAACGCGACGCCCTGGGCGGGTCACTTTCTGGTCGTCGTCGATACGGCGAGAAAGGCGCGCCCGGCATGGTCGCCGGGTCCGGGGAAGGCGGTGCGTGCGAATATCCCGGCGGGCGCCGATACGGCCGATTGACGGTTATCTCGCCCGCGCCAGCAACACGCCCACGAGCGCCACCCCGAACCCCGCGATCTGCGCCGGCCCGAGCGTTTCGCCAAACGCCAGATAGCCTTCGATCGCGGCAAGCGGCGGCGCGAGAAACAGCAGCGCGGTGGCACGCGAGGCATCGCCACGGCGGACCATCCACACGAAAAGCGTGGTCGCGGCACCCGAGAGCATCACGATGCCCCATCCAAGCGAAACCCAAGTCGTCGCCGAAGCAATGAAGCGATGTTCCCCAAGCGCGAAAATCAGCAGTAACGCGACGAGCGCGGCGCCCGCATTCTGCAGCGCGCTCGCGCTGCGGATATCGGCGCGTGCCAGCGAGCTCTTCTGATACAGCGTGCCCGCGGTAATCGCCAGGACGGCAAGCAGCGCCGCCATGACGACGAGCCATGAAGGCGCAGCTCCGTGTGTCGATGACGCATGACCCGTCATCACCTTCGGCGCAAGCACGAGCGCCACGCCAGTGAGCCCCAGCACGAGCCCGCTCCATGCACGCGGCGAAAGACGTTCGCCGAAGAAGCGCGCGGCAAACGCAGCGGTCAGAAGCGGTTGCAACGCGCCGAGCAGCGCCATGATGCCCGCAGTCAGCCCCTGTGCGACGGCCCAATAACCCGCGCCCAGATAAACGCCTTGCAGCAGCGCGCCTGCAAGCAGATGCCGTAGAACATCGGCGCCTTTCGGCCAGCTTGCCTGGCTTGCGAGCGCCACGACGACAAACAGCAACGCCGTGCCGCAGAAGCGCGCGAACAGGTACACGTTCGGATCGACGTAAGGGGTAATCGCGCGCGCGACAATAAAGCCTGTCGACCAGAGTAGGACGAAGACCGGCGCGGCCAGAAAGGAGAGCATCGTCAATCAGGCGTTTGGCGGAAAGGCCGAAGTATGCGGATGTGCGTGCACCGCGTCTTGTCCAATCCTGCACCGCTTACGGCATTCACGTGTCTGTCACACGGCTCTGCAATGCTTCGACACCAGCGCAGCACCCGAGCCGCGTCACCTTATCTCATCGGATCAATCACGAAATGACTCGCGACCTTCGCCTCGCACGCACGATGCTGCCGGCCATCGCCGCCTTGATGGCGTTTGCAACCTCGCCGGCACACGCAGCCGATGCCGTCGTCCTCTACACGGCGGACGGCCTCGAAAATCTCTACAAGGACGTGCTCCCGGCTTTCGAGAAGAAGGAAGGCGTCAAGGTCAATATCGTCACGGCGGGCAGTGGCGAAGTGGTGAACCGCGCGAGCGTCGAGAAAGATTCGCCCAAGGCCGACGTGCTCGTGACCTTGCCGCCGTTCATCCAGCAAGCATCGCAGAGCGGCCTGCTGCAGCCGTACCAGAGTGTGAACTACAAGAACGTGCCGGCTATCGCCAAGGCGAACGACGGCGCGTGGGCCACCTTCGTCAACAACTACTTTTCTTTCGCCATCAATCCGGAAGTCACGAAGAGCGCGCCGAAGACCTTCGCCGATCTCTTGCATCCGAACTACTCGGGCAAGATCGCATATTCGAATCCGGCGACGGCGGGCGACGGCATGGCGGTCATCATCCTGACGTCGGCCCTGATGGGCGAAGACAAAGCGTTCGATTATCTGAAGTCGCTCGAACGAAGCGCGAAGTTCCATACCAAGGGCACGGGTTATCTCGATGTGCTGCTCTCGCGTAACGAGATCGCCTTCGCCAATGGCGACCTGCAAATGGATCTCGACGATGCCGCGAACGGCGGTCTGTCCATCAAGCCGCTTTTCCTGTCGCATCAGAACGGCGACGCGCCCACCACGTTCCAGTTGCCGTATGCAATTGGTCTCATCAAGAGCGGGCCGAATCAGGCAGCGGGCAGGAAGCTGATCGACTATCTGATGTCCGCGGAAGTGCAGTCGAAAGTGCCGGACATCTACGGCATTCCGGCGCGCACCGATGTCGCGCTCGGCGGCAAGAACGGCGAAGCGGTGAAGCAGGCAATTGCCGGCGTGAAGCTGATTCCGGTGGACTGGAACGAAGTCATGCAGAAGAACGCTGGCTGGACCGAGCGCTGGAAGAATGAAGTGATCGGCCAGTCGGGCAAGGAGACCGAGGTCGTGAAGCCGAAGTCCTGACGTGAATACGTTTGCTCTGAGCTCGTCCGGAAATGCGCTCGCTCATGAACACGAAGCGCGATCCGGCGTGCATATCGAAGGACTCACGGTGCGCTTCGGCGCGCGCACCGTGCTCGATCAACTATCGCTGCACATCGAACGTGGCGAGTTCCTGACGGTACTCGGCAGAAGCGGCTGCGGCAAGACCACGCTGTTGCGCTTCATCGCCGGATTCATTCAGCCCGATGCCTTCGCGGGCGCGCTTTTTATCGCGGGCCGCGAACTCACGCATGTGCCGCCGCATCAACGTAATCTCGGCTTGCTGTTCCAGAGCTATGCGCTCTTTCCGCATCTTTCCGTATTCGATAACGTCGCCTTCGGCCTGCGCGCGCGCAAGCTGAAGACGGGCGAGATCGCGCGCCGCGTCGCCGATGCGCTCAAACTCGTGCAACTCGCCGATGCCGGCCACGTCATGCCCGCGCAGCTCTCGGGCGGTATGCAGCAGCGTGTGGCGCTTGCCCGCGCGCTCGTCGTCGAGCCGGATGTGCTCTTGCTCGACGAACCGCTTTCGGCGCTCGATGCCAACCTCCGCGCGTCCGTGCGCAGCGAGCTGAAGGCGTTGCACGAGCGCTTGCCGAATCTGACTATCGTTTGTGTGACGCACGATCAGGACGATGCGCTCGTGCTGTCCGACCGCACGCTTCTTATGCGCGATGGCCGTATCGCGCAACTCGGTTCGCCGCGCGAGTTGTACGACGCGCCGAACGACGGCTTCGTCGCGCGCTATCTCGGTGCCGCGAATCTGCTGCCGCCGCGCGTGGTGTATCCCGTCGGCGACGCGCGCCACGACGAACGCGAGCGGCTTGCGTGCATTCGGCCGGAGCGCTTCTCCATCGTGCCGCTCGGCGATGGGCCGTTGCACGGCACGATTGCATCGGTCGAATGGTATGGCGCGTCGCTCTCGATTTCCGTCGCGCTCGATGCGTGGCCCAACGAGCCCGTACTCGTTTCGACGCAGCGCAACCACACGCGCATGCCGGAAAAGGGCGCGCGCGTTTCCCTGACCTTCGAGGCTGACGATGTCGTCCTTGTCCATCCCTGAAGAGGCCGCCGGGCGAGCGCAGGACGGCCAGGCGACAGTCGCCGCGCGGCGCGGCAAGAAGGTGCAATGGCAGTTGTGGTTCATCCTCGTGTTTGTGCTGGGGCCGCTCGTCGTCTATCCGCTCTCCCGCCTTGCCATGTTGAGCGTGACCGGGCCGCATGGCTTCACGCTGCACGCCTTCACCGCGTTCTTCGGCAACCCGGAGACGCGCGGCGTGATCGGCACGACGCTCGGCATCCTCTTCGCAAGCGCAAGTCTCGCGTCATTGCTTGGCGTCGCGCTCGCGTCGATGCTGTTCTTCCGGCCGTTTCCCGGCGCGAAGCTCGTCACGCGTTTCCTCGAGTTGTTCGTGGCGTTCCCTTCGTTCCTCGTGGCATTCACGCTGATTTTTCTTTATGGCTCGCAGGGTTCGGTGAGCATCGGCTTGCAACGGCTTTTTTTGCTCGATACCCCGCCGCTCGATTTCCTCTTCGGCATCGGCGGCGTGATTCTCGCGGAGGTCGTGTTCTATGCGCCGTTCGTGGTGCGCCCGACGCTCGCTTCATACGCCATGCTCGACATGCGTCTCGTCGAGGCCGCAAAAAGTCTCGGCGCGGGCGGCTGGATGGTCGCGACCAAGGTCGTGTTGCCGCTTGCGTGGCCGGGAATCGCGGCGGGCACCATCTTGTGCTTCCTCCTGACGCTCAACGAGTTCGGCATTCTGCTCGTCTTGGGCAGCGCGCATCTCATCACCTTGCCAATTGCCATTTACAGCGCGGCGACCGTCGATCTCGACTTGCCGACCGCAGCGGCGGGATCGGTCGTGATGTTGCTGATGTCGCTCTCGCTCTATGCGCTTTATCGACGCTTGCAAAGACGCTGACATGCAGCTTTCGACCTCGTTCAAACCTGGAAAGCCAGTCTCGCTGATGCGCGCGCTCGTTGCGTTCCTGGCTGCGCTCGTGTGCTTCTGGCTCTTCGTGTTGCCGGTGGTCGTGGTGGCGTTGTCGAGCGTTGCGTCGCACTGGTCGGGCACGATCTTCCCCGATGGCTTCAGCACGCGCTGGTTCGGGCGCCTCGGCTCCAGCGATTTCGACGCGCTGACGACAAGCCTTGGCGTCGGCTTCGGCGTCGCGATCCTCGGCACCGCGCTGGGATTGTGGCTTGCGTTGGCACTGGAGGGTCGTGACCGGCGCGGCCTGGGCGCATTCGTCGATGCCATTGCAATGATGCCGAACGGCGTACCGAGCGTGGTGTTGGGCCTTGCGGTACTGATTGCGTATCACAAGCGTCCGCTGGACCTGTCCGGCTCGGCGGCGATCGTCGTCATGGTGCAACTCGCGCTGGTCTTGCCATTCTGTTACCGCTGCGCGGCGGCTGCATTGCGACCGGAATTGACGACCTTGCGCGAGGCCGCCGCGAGCCTTGGCGCGCCGCCGCGCATGGTGTTGTGGCGCGTGGTGTTACCGCAACTCGTCCCGGCGATAAGAGCGAGCCTGGCGTTGGGATTCGCGCTATCGCTCGGCGAATTGGGCGCGACATTGACGGTGTATCCGCCGGGCTTCGCGACCGTGCCGATAGTCGTGGTGGGGCAGGTTAATCGAGGGTATTACTTGCCGGCATCGGCGCTATCGCTGATATTGCTGGCGGCGTCGCTGGCGGCGCTGTTGTTGATAGCGGTCCGCGCACCAAGACGAATCGATAGATGAAAACGCTACGGAAGCCGAAGCAAAGCCCAATGAAGAACTTGCCGGGCGCATCCAACGGCCGCGCTTCGCACTGGGCCGAAAGCACCAAGCGTTACACCAGTCAGACAATCTGCGAGACCAGCGGAGTGCCATGAGCGCCAGGAACGGCGATTGAGCAAGGCCGACACTTAGGCGCGTGCCGGCGTAGAACTCAGTCCTGACCACGCGCCCGATCAGCGGGCAAGACGAAGGCTGCTTTCCTCGGTGACTTTCATTGCAGCAACAAAGGAAGCTACCCCCGCCGGGGAGGCGGCTACTGAACCAGACTGCAAGAGGAGATAGCAAATTCCCCGTCGCAGGGACGGCGGCGACTGATTGAAACCGCAAGCCAGGAAAGCAAATTCCCCGAACCGGCAAGATCAACCGCCCACGGAAAATCAGGCGTCAGCGACCCACCGCATGTCATACCAAAAAAAATAAAACTGGCGTAACCTGCACCTTCAGGCCACGACCGCAACCCGCGCGAACAGGGAGCCAGGCAAGCCGCAGGCCAAAAATGCACTGAACTCCCACCACGCTTTCGCTGTCGTTGCATATGTTGCAAATACCGGAGGTTTCGATGACATCCGTCGATCTGGAATTCGACCAGCTCAACAGCAGTGTCGATGCGCTACGGCGCTCCATCTCGAATCGCCTGATGTACGGCGTCGGCAAGGACGCGGTTACCGCGCAGCCGCGCGACTGGCTCAATGCGGTGGAGCTCGCCGTGCGCGACCGCCTCGTCGCACGCTGGATGCGCACCACACGGCAACAATACGAACAGGACGTGAAGCGCGTCTATTACTTGTCGATGGAATTTCTCATCGGCAGAACCTTCACCAACGCGCTGCTTGCCCTCGGCATTCATGACGAAGTCCGCGAAGCGTTATCTGGCCTCGGCATCGATCTCGCCTCGCTCGAAGACCTCGAACCGGATGCCGCGCTTGGCAACGGCGGCCTTGGCCGGCTCGCAGCCTGTTTCCTCGATTCGATGGCGACGGTCGGCGTGCCCGGTTTCGGCTACGGCATTCGCTACGAGTACGGGATGTTCCGGCAGACCATCGTCGATGGCAATCAGGTCGAAATGCCCGATTACTGGCTGCGCGCGGGCAACCCGTGGGAGTTTCCGCGCCCCGAGGTGACGTACACGGTGCACTTCGGCGGGCGCACGGTGCAGCACGACGATCGTACCGACTGGATCGATACCGAGCACGTCAACGCGATGGCCTACGACACGGTCATTCCCGGCTACGCCACCACCGCGACGAATACGCTGCGCCTGTGGTCGGCGCGCGCCACCGACGAGTTCGATCTCTCCGCGTTCAATCAGGGCGACTATCGGCGCGCGGTCGAAGCGAAGAACACGTCGGAGCACGTCTCGCGCTTGCTGTATCCGGATGACTCGACGCAAGCCGGCCGCGAATTGCGTCTGCGTCAGGAATATTTCTTCGTCTCCGCGACGATGCAGGATCTGATCCGCCGCTATCAGCGCACGCATACGCATTTCGGGCGTCTCGCGGAAAAGGTCGCGGTGCATCTGAACGACACGCACCCCGTGCTCGCCATCCCCGAACTCATGCGCCTGCTCGTGGACCGTCACGGCGTGCCGTGGGACAAGGCGTGGAAGCTGATTCAGCAGATGTTCTCCTACACGAATCACACGTTGATGCCCGAAGCGCTCGAAACGTGGGATGTCGAAATGTTGTCGCGTCTGTTGCCGCGGCATCTGGAGATCATCTTCGAGATCAACGCGCAGTTCCTGAAGCAAGTGACCGAAAAGTTCGGCCGCGACGTGGAACTGATCCGCCGCATTTCGCTCGTCGATGAATACGGCCAGCGGCGCGTGCGGATGGCGCATCTGGCGATCGTCGCAAGTCACAAGGTGAATGGCGTCTCGAAGCTGCACTCGCAACTGATGACGCAAAACATTTTCGCCGACTTCGCGCGCATGTACCCGGAGCGCTTCACCAATGTGACGAACGGCATTACGCCGCGTCGCTGGCTCGCGCAAGCGAGTCCGTCGCTGTCATCGCTCATCGACAAGCGGCTTGGACCGCGCTGGCGCAGCGACTTGTTCGAACTCGGCCGGCTGCGCGAATGGCGCGACGACCCCGAGTTCCAGAAGGCCTTTCAGGACGCGAAGTTCGCCAACAAGCTGCGCCTCGTCGAGCGCGCCAAACGCGAAGCCAACGCGATCATCAATCCCGAAGCGCTGTTCGACTTGCAGGTGAAGCGCATCCACGAATACAAGCGGCAGTTGCTCAACATCTTGTACACGATCGTGCGCTACAACCGTATTCGCGAGAATCCCGAGCAGGACTGGACGCCGCGTGTGGTCATGTTCGCGGGCAAGGCGGCTTCGGCCTACAAGATGGCGAAGAGCATCATCAAGCTCATCAACGATGTCGCGAAGAAGATCAACGCGGACCCGCTCGTCGGCGACAGGCTCAAGGTAGGCTTCGTCCCGAACTACGGCGTGAGCGTGGCGGAGCTCATCATTCCCGCCGCGAACTTATCGCAGCAGATTTCGATGGCCGGCACCGAGGCATCGGGCACCGGCAACATGAAGCTTGCGTTGAACGGCGCGCTGACCATCGGGACGCTGGATGGCGCGAACATCGAAATTTGCGACGCGGTGGGCCGCGAAAACATCTTCATCTTCGGCAACACGACCGACGAGATCGAAACTCTGCGGGCGGCGGGCTACAGGCCACGGCAAATCTACGAGGACAATCCGGAGCTCAAGGTGGCGCTGGACCAGATTCGCCTCGGACACTTCTCGCCGGAAGAGCCGCACCGTTTCTACGACATCTTCCACACGCTCGTGGATTGGGGCGATCACTACATGGTGCTCGCGGACTTCGACAGCTTCGACAAGACGCAAACCGAGGTCGATCTCAAGTACCGAGACAAGGAAGCGTGGACGAAGAGCGCGATCGAGAACGTCGCCGGAATGGGGATATTTTCATCAGACCGGACCATCGCGGAATATGCCCGCGATATCTGGCACGTCGAGCCGCTGAACTTGACTTGACGATGGCTTGAACTGAAGTATGTGCCGCGCGCGGGTACGTCCCGCGCGTGTTCTTTTGTAGCGGCGTCAGGCTTGCGGCTTTGCGGCCGCTGTCTGCGCGTGTTTCGCGACCGCGTCGCCGACCAGCGCGGCCACGCGATCCGCAAATTCCTCGTCTTTCGTGATGATGACTTCGCGCTCGCCTTCGGGCGTTGCAACCATCAATTGATAGATCACGTCCTGCGTGATCCACGACAGATAGCCGACTACGGCCACCATGATGCCGAGTACGAGCGCCGGCCCCGAACCCGTTGCGATGCCCACGCCGATTCCCGCGAGCCCGATCAGCGCAAGGATGATCGGCAGCGGCTTCTTGCGCGATATCTTCACGACCCGCGCGGCGCGCAGATCGCGCAGCGGAATCAACTGGCCCGAGGCCGACAGGCCGACGCGCGAGAGCGTGACGCCGCGTTCGTTGAACGGTGTATCCATATGCAATTGAGATCGAAAATTGACGGCAGCTAAACCGGGCAGATTACCAGACCGCGCGCCGCGATGACACGCATCGCATTGACGAAACGCATGTGGACGCTTGCGTATCGGATATTTCCGATATATGATTCGCTTTAAGACGATGCGGCGAAGCTTCCGCCGTCGGACGAACGAGCAACGAAATGGACATCGACGCAATTCACAAGGCCCTTGCCAACCCGCTTCGCCGCGAGATTCTCGAGTGGCTGAAGACGCCGGAGCTGCACTTTCCCGAACAGGAATTGCCGCACCTGCATGGCGTGTGCGCGGGGCAAATCGATGGGCGCTGCGGCATGTCGCAGTCCACCGTTTCGGCGCATCTCTCGACCTTGCAAAAAGCCGGGCTCGTCACCACGAAGCGCGTGGGGCAATGGGTGTTCTTCAAGCGCGACGAAACGGTCATACAGGCGTTTCGCGATTCCATCGGGAATCTCTGAGCGCGGCAGCCCTTTCCACGGCGAACCTTCTTTACATTTCTTCAGGATACCTTACATCTATGCCGACTCTTTTCGATCCGCTCAAAGTAGGCGCGTTGACGCTCAAGAACCGCATCATCATGGCGCCGCTCACGCGGCAACGTGCAGGCGTGGAACGCGTGCCTAACGCGTTGATGGCGCAGTATTACGCCGACCGCGCATCGGCTGGTCTCATCTTGAGCGAAGCCACCTCGGTCACGCCGCAAGGCTTGGGCTACGCGGATACCCCCGGCATCTGGTCGGATGAACAAGTCGAAGGCTGGAAGCTCGTGACGCACGCCGTGCACGAAGCGGGCGGCAAGATCTTCCTGCAACTGTGGCACGTCGGCCGTATTTCGGACCCCATCTTCCTGAACGGCGAACTGCCGGTTGCGCCGAGCGCGATTGCAGCAAGCGGACACGTGAGTCTCGTGCGTCCGCAGCGTCCGTTCGTGACGCCGCGCGCACTGGAACTCGATGAAATCGAAGGCGTGGTCGCGGCTTATCGCAAGGGCGCGGAAAACGCGAAGCGCGCGGGCTTCGACGGCGTGGAAGTGCATGGCGCGAACGGCTACCTGCTCGACCAGTTCCTGCAGGACAGCACCAACAAGCGTACCGACGAATACGGCGGCGCAATCGAAAACCGCGCGCGTCTCATGCTCGAAGTGGTCGATCAATGTATCGACGTATGGGGCGCGGATCGCGTGGGCGTGCATCTGGCGCCGCGCGCCGATTCGCACAGCATGGGCGACAGCGACCGCGCCGCGACCTTCGGTTACGTCGCACGCGAACTCGGCAAGCGCAACGTGGCGTTCATCGCCGCGCGCGAGTCGGAAGGCGCCGACAGTCTCGGGCCGCAACTGAAGAAGGCGTTTGGCGGCGTGTACATCGCCAACGAAGGCTTCACCAAGCAAAGCGCGGAAGCGGCAATCGAGCGCGGCGACGCCGATGCGGTCGCGTGGGGCAAGCCGTTCATCGCGAATGCGGATCTCGTGCGACGCTTCGAACTCGACGCGCCGCTCAACGCGCCGGACACCTCGACGTTCTATTCAGCAGGCGCGACGGGCTATACGGATTATCCGTTGCTCGAAACCACCGAGTAAGTTGCAACGCGTCGGACAGAACGCAGCAAGCATTTCGGTTCCATGGAAACAGCGGCTTCGGCCGCTGTTTTTTTTCGTCCGCACGATCGGCCGGGGACGGTTCGAATCGACTCGTGCAACGCCCGCAACGAGCAGGAGGGGCCTCCGAAACTATCGTTTTTTAGTTCAACTGCGTGGCGAAAATAGTGTATTGCTAGGCATCAGACAGCCGTGTTGAAGCCTCTTTTTTCGCCGTGACGCATGCGCCAATTCTCTGTGCGTCATCCGTTTGCAGATCGCGATTCGTGCCCATGAACCGTTCGATGCAACTCGATTTTCTCTCGCAAGCACTCGCCCGTATTGCGGCAACGGGGAGCGCATCGTTGCAGGTCATTCGTTTTCCTTCATTCCTTCCTTGCCCAAGAAGCATGTAACGGTCGCGGGGCTGATCCCCGAGAGGAGTGCACATGTCCTGGTTCACAGCAACGCTGCACAGCTATCCCGAGATAGCCATCTTTCTTTCGCTGGGTATCGGTTATTGGTTCGGCGGCAAGAGCTTCAAGGGCTTCAGCCTCGGCGCGGTAACGTCTACCTTGCTGGCCGCCATCGCGATCGGGCAGCTCGGCATCACCATTTCGCCGAACGTCAAATCCGTCTTCTTCTTGATGTTCCTGTTCGCGGTCGGTTACGGCGTGGGTCCGCAGTTCGTGCGCGGCATCGCCAAGGACGGCTTGCCGCAGGCCATCTTCTCCGTCATTCAGTCCGTGCTGTGCCTCGCCTTTCCTTATCTCGCGGCGAAACTTGCCGGATACGACGTCGGTTCGGCGGCGGGACTTTTCGCGGGATCGCAGACCATCTCCGCTTCGATGGGCCTCGCCACCGACGCCATCAACCGGCTCGGCCTGGCGCCGAACGACGCTAAGGTATTGCTCGACGCGATGCCGACCGCCTACGCCGTCACGTACATCTACGGCACGATCGGTTCGGCGATGATCCTTGCGCTGCTCGGGCCGAAGCTGCTCAACATCGACCTCGTGGCAGCCTGCCAGCAGTACGAGAAAGAGATGGGCGGCAGCGGCGAATTGGGCGGCGCGGGCAGCGGCTGGCATCAGTTCGCGCTTCGCGCGTATCGCATTGGCGAAGAGGGGCGTGTGGTCGGCATGAAGGTCGGCGAAGCGGAGGCGCTCGAACCTGCAGGCGTGCGGCTTTTCATCGAACGAATCCGGCGTGGCGGGACGATTCAAGAAGCCAAGGTCGACGACGTCCTGCTAGCGGGCGATGTCGTCGCCGTCGTCGGACGACGCGAGCATCTCGTGAATCTGCTGGGCGGCGTGGCAACCGAAGTGGACGATGCCGAACTGCTCGCCGTGCCGGTGGAAGGCGTCGATGTCTATGTGACGAGCAAGGCCGTCGACGGCAAGACGCTGGAGGAACTCTCGCAGTTGCCCGGCGCGCGCGGCGTGTTCCTGCGCAAGATCAAGCGCGGCGCGACCGAAACGGCCATCCCCGTGTTGCCGAGCACCAAGCTGCATCGCGGCGACACCATCACGCTCGTCGGCCGCACGCAGGATACGTCGGCCGTGGCGAAAGCGGTCGGCGTGATCGACCGTCCGACCGATGCCGCCGACATGGCCTTCGTCGGGCTCGCGATCACGCTGGGCGCGCTGATCGGCGCAGTCGTGATCCGCTTCGGCGCGATTCCCATCACGTTGTCCACGGCGGGCGGCGCGCTGATCGCGGGCATCGTGTTCGGCTGGCTGCGCGCGATCCATCCGACCTTCGGCCGCATTCCGGGGCCCACCATCTGGTTCATGAATTCGGTCGGGCTGAATGTGTTCATCGCGGTGGTCGGCATCTCGGCGGGACCGGGCTTCGTCGCGGGTCTGCAGAAGCTCGGCGTGAGCCTCTTTCTGTGGGGCATCTTCGCGTCGTCGGTGCCGCTCATCATCGGCATGTATATCGCCAAGTACGTGTTCAAGTTTCACCCGGCGCTGTTGCTCGGCATCTGCGCGGGCGCGCGCACGACCACGGCGGCGCTCGGCATGCTTTGCGATGCCGCGAAGAGCCAGGTGCCGGGTCTCGGTTATACGGTGACTTATGCCGTCGGCAATACGCTGCTCACGATCTGGGGCATGGTGATCGTGATGTTGCTGACATGATGCCCGAGCCTTTCGTGCTTCCGTTGTTCAACTCTACGTATCTTTTGCCAGTGGGGGTGTCGGATGTCCAAATCCTCTAAGTCGGGTTCCGACGATCAGGCCGCAATGGCGGCGCTCAGTCCGTTCGAACTAAAGGACGAACTCATCAAGGCGGCCGGCGGCGGCGCGGTCGAGCGTCCCGCCAATTTGTCGATGCTCAACGCGGGTCGCGGCAATCCGAACTTTCTCGCGACGATTCCGCGTCACGGTTTCTGGCAGCTGGGCCTCTTCGCCATGCGCGAATCCGAGCGCTCGTTCGCCTATATGCCCGAAGGCGTGGGTGGCTTTCCGAAGCACGAAGGCCTTGAAGAACGCTTCGAGATCTTCGCGCGCGACCACAAGGGAACGCCCGGCATCAGCTTTCTGGTGGGCGCGGTGTCTTACGTGCGCGACCAGCTCGGACTGAACGCAGCCGACTTTCTCTACGAGATGTGCGAAGGCATTCTCGCTTCGAACTATCCCGTGCCCGACCGCATGCTGAAACTGTCGGAGGTCATCGTCGGGCAGTATCTGCGGCGCGAGATGATCGGCAAGCACCCGTTCGTCGGCGACTTCGACATCTTCGCGGTCGAAGGCGGCACGGCGGCGATGACGTATATCTTCAACACGATGCGCGAAAACTTCCTGATCAAGGAAGGCGACACGATCGCGCTCGGCACGCCAATCTTCACGCCGTACATCGAGATCCCGCGCCTGAACGATTACAAGCTCAACGTCGTGAATCTCGAGGCCACGGTTGAAAACGGCTGGCAATACTCGAAGCAGGAACTCGACAAGCTGCGCGACCCGAAGGTGAAGGCGTTCTTCCTCGTCAATCCGAGCAATCCGCCATCGGTAAAGATGGATGCCGAGAGTCTCGAATATATTGCGGAGATCGTTAAGGAACGGCCGGACCTGATTCTCCTGACCGACGATGTCTACGGCACCTTTGCGGACGACTTCGTCTCCCTCTTCGCGCTGTGTCCGAAAAACACGATCCTCGTATATTCCTATTCGAAATATTTTGGCGCGACGGGTTGGCGGCTCGGGACCATCGCGACGCATCGGCATAATATTTTCGACGATCAGCTCGCCGCGCTGCCGAAAGACCAGCGAGCTATCCTGCATGAACGCTACGAATCCATCACGACGGAGCCGGACAAGCTGAAGTTCATCGACCGGCTGGTGGCCGACAGCCGCACGGTCGCGCTGAATCACACGGCGGGGCTCTCCACGCCGCAGCAAGTGCAGATGGTGCTGTTCTCGCTCTTCTCGCTGATGGACACGCCCGACGCCTACAAGAGCGCGCTCAAACGGTTGATTCGCAATCGCAAACGCGCGTTGTATCGGGAAATCGGCATTGCGCTCGAAGACGAGGACGAAAATCAGGTCGATTACTACGCGATCCTCGACCTCGAATACATGGGCGAGAAGTCGCACGGCCGCGAGTTCGTCGATTGGGTGCTCAAGAACACCAAGCCTTCGGACTTGCTCTTCCAGCTGGCGAGGGAAGCGCGCGTCGTGTTGCTGCCAGGACGCGGCTTCGGCACGCAGCATCCTTCGGGACGCGTGTCGCTTGCGAATCTCAACGAGAGCGACTACATGCAGATTGGCCGCGCCATCCGCAAGCTGATGGACTCGTATGTCGAGCGCTTCAACAAGGAGACGGGCAAGAAGAGCAAGTAGGCGCACGCATGATGCGACAAGGGCCGCTCGTTCGACCGAGCGGCCCTTTTTTGCGCCTTGTTTTACCGTAACGGGCAGCGCTTAGAACTTGTGACGCACGCCCAGGCGGAACGCGAGCTGGTTGTTCGAACCCGTGCCCGACGTACCGAAGTAGCTCGTCGACGAACCGATCTGCGCCTGATTCTCGACGCCGCGATTCGAACCCGAAGCACGCTGATAGATGCCGAGCGCGTACACGTCCGTGCGCTTGCTCAACGCGTAGTCGAAGCTCGCATCGATCTGATGCCAGTGACCTTCCACGCCATCGGTCACGTCCATGTAGGTGTAGCCGAGCGCCGCCGTGATCGCGGACGTGAAGGCGTACTTGCCGCCGATGTCGAACGCATTGAGCTTCGAGCTCGCGCCGGTGATCGGTTCGAAGCGCGTGTTGGTCCAGAGGCCGAACACGGTCGCGGCGCCGAATGCATAGTTCGCGCCGATGCCGAACGTGCGCAGGTCCTTCGTGCCGCCAGTCGCGAGGTTCGCGAGCGCCGTGCTGAACGCGGGCGTCGCCGCGCCCGGATAGTGGACGTCGGTATAAGCCGCGCCCACGCCGACCGGACCGGCCTTGTAGTTCACACCGAAGCTGTAGGCACGCGACGAACCGGCGGTGGTCACGCCGCCCGCGGTCGTCGTCGGTGTGCCCGCAAAGGCGCCTGCCTGGTTCGAGAAGCCGTACATCGCGCCGAACGTCACGCCATAAAAGCTCGCGCTGCTGAACTTGACCGAGTTGTTGATGCGGCTCGACGTGAGTTGATCGACGTCGTTGATGTGATAGCCATAGTTGCCCGCGACGGTCTGGCCGCCGATGGAGTAGGCCGAGCCGAGGTAATCGGTCGAGAACGTGTACTGACGGCCGAGCGTGACCGAGCCAATGTCGTTCTTCGCGAGACCGACATACGCCTGGCGGCCGAATTCCGCGCCGCCCTGGCCGAGCGCGCCGGTGCCGCTGTTGAAGCCGTTTTCCAACGTGAAGATGGCCTTCAGGCCGCCGCCGAGGTCTTCGGCGCCTTTCAGGCCCCATCGGCTGCCCTGGGCCACGCCGTCGTCGTACTTGAAGTTGTGATCGCTGCCGCCAGTGACGGCGCTGTGGTTCACGTAGCTGACGCCTGCGTCGATGATGCCGTACAGCGTGACGCTGCTCTGCGCATGAGCGGAAGTGGCGAAGGCGAAGGCGGCGAGGGCGGCGGTTGCCAGAAGGTTCTTCTTCAAAACGTGCTCCGGGATGAGTTCGCGGGTGTGGTGTGTGATCGTGCGTGTTCGTCGATGTCGCGCTGCGTTCTGCTGACGCTCGGTGCAACGGGCGCAAATGTAGCGGCCGCTGACTAAAGAAATATGACAGCGCTTTCGGATGGCTTGCGGTGTATCGCGGCTGCAACAGCGCTAGCGTGGCGACGGCGTTTCATGCGTGCGTCCGCTTGCGCGAGACGCGCGGTATCCTCGCGACTCCGCCCCATGACGGCCAAGCGAGAAACAAAATGGACGAACACGGAATCCGCGAACTGGAAGAACGCCTGAAGCAGGCGATGATGGCGTCGGACGTGACTGCGCTTGACGCGCTCCTGGCCGACGACCTGACTTTCGTCGATGCCACCGGAAAGTTATGGAGCAAGGCCGATGACCTGAACGGGCATCGCCATGGCATGCAGCGCATCGACAAGCTGGAGGTGGTGGAGCAAAGCGTGCGCGTGTACGGCGCGTTTGCCGTGACCGTCACGCGCGTTGCGCTCGCCGGGACATTCGGCGGCGCGCCGTTCGCGGGCAGCTTGCGCTACACGCGAACGTGGGGCGAGACCGCGAGCGGCTGGCGCATCGTCGCGGCGCAGTGCGGGCTCATTCCGTTCCGACGTTGAAGACTCAGGCGGACAACAGCGACCCCGTGCGATAAGCCTTCGCTCCCGCGATGCGTGCCACTTCCAGCCCGGCGGTCGCAAAGCGCGTGATATGCCGCGCGTACAAAACGCCGGAGGTCGTGCACTTGAGCGTGGTGATGGTATCGGCGAGCGGGTCGATCACATCGGCGATGGCCGAGCCCGCCTCGATGAACGCGCCCACTTGCGCACGGAACACGAGAATGCCGCTCGCAGGCGCGACGATGGGCTCCGCGCCCGCGAGCGGCGTGGCCGGATACGCGAGCGGCGGCAGCGGCACTTGCGGCGCATCGATCACGCCGCGATGAATCAGATAATTGACGATGCCCTGCGCGTCCTTATCGCCGAGTTCATGCGAGACGTCGTGCTGGCTGCGCAACTCGACCGTCACCGAGATGCCGCCGTTCGGAATAGGAAAACGCTCGCCGAAACGCGTACGCAAGTCGGACCAGCAGAAGCTGTGGATTTCGTCGAACGGGTTGCCGACCGAATTCAGCGCGAGCAGGGACGCCTTTGCATCGAGATAGCGCGCGAGCGGTTCGACATCGGCCCAGATATCCGGGTTCGTGTAGAGATGCAGCGCGGCGTCGAGATCGCAGTGCAGGTCGAGCACGACATCGGCGTCGTACGAGAGCTTTTGCAGCGCTAGACGTTGCGATTCGAGTTCGGTGTGCGCCGTTTGCTCGTCGAGCGCTTCCTTCATCGCGGCGCGCACGGCGAGCAGGTTCGCCTGACTGTCGCCGGAAAGGCGCGCTTCGATGCGCGGCGCGATCAACGCGGCCAAATCGTGAAAATTGCGGTTGAAGTTGTGGCCGCTATTGGCTTCGAAACGGCCGAGCAGTTGGCCGTGCAAGATCTGATTCAGCCCGATGGGATTCGGCACCGGCACGATCACCACTTCGCCTCTGAGCTTGCCGTCGGCTTCGAAAGCGGCGAGCAGGCGGCGCAATTTCCACGCGGCGAGCATGCCGGGCAATTCGTCCGCGTGCAGCGAGGACTGAATGTAGATTTTCTGACCGCCGCCCGAGCCGTAGTGATAACTCGTGATGGTGCGGGAAGTGCCGAGCGTCGGCGAAATGAGTTGATGAGTCTTGGTTTGCATGATGTGCGCGCGCATGCGAGTGCGCGGTCTTGTCTCGAATGATGTTTATGGCGGGCCAGCGTGCACGGGCGAGATTGCCGCGTGCCATGGCGATGGCGTCTCCTGTCGACCGGAATGAGCGCTGATGGTGCTTGCCGCGCCCGGTTCCGGTTCCATGCGAGATTGCTGCCGTCGGCTTTGCCTCGGACGTTCGATCTTAGCCGAAATCCGCGCGGCGGCGCGTCGGGACGTTTGCGGAGTTGCGCGGAAGGCCAAAGCGGGCACGGAAGAGCGCACCGTTGCTGCGACAAAAGCAGACTCAGCAAAAGCGACCTGCCAGGCGCCAAAAACAAAGCGGGCTCCGCAAAAAAACGCGGAGCCCGCTTCGTAGCCCACTCGAGCGAAGGCCGGTGTGACCGGCGCTTCGCCCGAAGGCATGACTTAGCTGCCGTACACGTCGAAGTCGAAGTACTTCTTCTCGATCTTCTTGTACGTGCCGTCCTTGATGATGTCGGCAATTGCCTTGTCGACTTGCGTCTTGAGGTCGGTGTCTTCCTTGCGCATGCCGATGCCCGCGCCTTCGCCCAGCACCTTCTTGTCGACGATATCCTTGCCCGCGAAGTCATAGCCAGCACCGCGCGGCGTCTTCAGGAAGCCGATTTCAGCCTGCACGGCGTCTTGCAGGGCGGCGTCCAGACGGCCCGAAGTCAGATCGGCGTAGACCTGATCCTGGTTCTGGTACGGCGTAACCGTCACGCCCTTCGGCGCCCAGTAGGTCTTGGCGTAGGTTTCCTGGATCGTGCCTTGTTCCACACCCACGGTCTTGCCCTTCAGGCTTTCGGCCGTCGGCAGGATGTTGCTGCCCTTCTTCGCGACGAGACGCGTCGGCGTGTTGAACAGCTTGCTCGAAAAGGCGATCTGCTCGGCGCGTTGCGGCGTCATGGACATCGACGAGAGCACGCCGTCGAACTTCTTCGCCTTGAGGGCGGGGATCATGCCGTCGAAATCGTTCTCCACCCATACGCACTTGGCCTTCAGGCGCGCGCAGATCTCGTTGCCGAGATCGATATCGAAACCGGTCAGCTTGCCATCCGAACCCTTCGATTCGAACGGGGGATAGCTTGCGTCGACGCCAAAGCGAATCGTCGAATAGTCCTTGGCGTGCGCGGTGACGGCGGTGAGCGACGTGGCGGCAAGGAGGGACATCGTCAGGGCCGCGATCAGTTTCTTCACTGTTATTACTCCAGATGGTGGTCGGTTCATCCCGGCAGGTCTCGTATCCGGGCATCCGGCGCCGTAATTGGCGACGCCGGACCTTTGGGTCTTCCGCGGATCGTGTCCGGGCAGAATCGGCAGAAGGGTACCAAGCCAAAATTGTCAGGCATCTAGTGAAAGCACCGATAGCGGCGATTTAGAACTTTCCTTCACATGATTTAGCAAGTGGTTTTGTCTGAATTCTACCGACTTCCTTGCTGATTACTTTCTCAATGCTTGCGAAGCGGATGGTCCTTGAGAAACCACGACAGCGCAAAAGCGATGCACGCAATACAAGCCGCGACCAGATAAACCGTGTGCATGGAGCCGGCGAACGCGCTCAGATAATCGTCATGCAACGCGGCCGGCAGATTCGCCACCGCGAGCGGCCCGAGCGAACGCGGCATCTCCGTGCCGGCCGGAATCAGCGTTTCGAGCCGGCCGCGCAGGCTTCCCGAGAAAATCGCGCCGAAAGCGGCCACGCCGACCGAGCCGCCGATCGAGCGAAAGAGCGTCGCGCTGGAGGTCGCCACGCCGATCATCCGGAATTCGACCACGTTCTGCACCGCCAGCACGAGCACCTGCATCACCATGCCGAGCCCGAGGCCGAGCAGCAGCATGTAGCCGTACATGACCGGCAGCGGCGTGTCGAGGCGCAGCGTGGACAGCAGCACCATGGCGAGCGTGACGAACCCCGTGCCCGCGATCGGGAAAAACCGGTACTTCCCGATCTTGCTGATGACCCGGCCGCTCACGATGGAAGAAAGCAGCACGCCGGCCATCATCGGCGTGATCTGCAGACCGGCCTGCGACGGCGTGGAGCCCTTTACCACTTGCAAATAGAGCGGCAGGAACGTGACCGCGCCGAACAGCGCGCAGCCGACAATGAAACCGATCAGCCCGGCCAGCACGAAGGTGGGTTCCTTGAAGAGCGAGAGCGGCATGATGGGCTCGGCGGCGAGCCGTTCCTCGTAGACGAATCCGCCGATGCAGATCAAGCCGAGCGCGAGCGTGCACCACAGTTGCGGTGAACTCCACGGCAAGAGCGCGCCGCCTTCGCTGGTGAACAGGATGATGCAGGTGAGCGCGGCGGCTAGAAAGCCCGCGCCCATATAGTCCACGCGATGGTTCACGTGCGCCGTATGCGGCTTGAATACGGTCTGGATGACGGCGAGCGCGATCACGCCGAGCGGCACGTTGATGTAGAAAATCCAGCGCCACGACAGATGCTCGACCAGAAAGCCGCCAAGCAGCGGCCCGACGACCGTGGCAAGGCCATACACACCGCCGAAAAGCCCCTGAAAGCGACCGCGTTCGGCGGGTGGGATGACATCGGCGATGGCGGCCATGGTGACCACCATCAGCCCGCCGCCGCCGAGCCCCTGCAACGCGCGCAGCGCGATCAATTGCGTCATGTTCTGCGCGACGCCGCAGAGGATAGACCCGGCAAGGAATATCAGGATGGATGCCTGAAGCACGACCTTGCGTCCGAACTGATCGCCGAATTTGCCGTAAAGCGGCACGACGATGGTCGAACTGAGCAGATAGGACGTGACGACCCACGACAAATTTTCGAGTCCGCCGAGTTCGCCGACGATGGTCGGGAGCGCTGTCGACACGATGGTTTGATCGAGCGCACCGAGCAGCATGACGAGCAAAAGCGCCGTGAAGAGCAGGCCGAGCGGCGGTTTTGCGGCTTCGTCGACGCCTGCGGGGGCGGTTCGGTGTAAAGATGTCATATCGACCTGTACTTGCGTAGGGACGCCTTTGGCGTCGTGAAAAGCGCTTCAATCCGGTTCTCAGCGCTGCCCGCTGAAAACGGATTGAATTTAATTAACATGAAAGTTAATATAAACGATCATCGAAGGCTCGTCAAACCATCTCTATGTCAAACGATGTAATCGGAGCCGAGTTGCCCGGCGAATCGGGCGAGGTTCAACTGAAGAAAGCAGGGCGGCGGCCGGGCCGTCCGAGCGGCGGTCACAGCGCCGAGGCGCGGGCGCACTTGCTGGATACGGCGCTGATGTTGTTTGCGCGGCAGGGCATCGGCGAAACGACGCTTGGGGCGATTGCCCGCGAGGCCGGCGTAACGCCCGCAATGGTCCATTACTATTTCAAGACGCGCGAGCAGCTACTCGATGTGTTGATCGACGAACGCTTCGCGCCGTTGCGCTCGGAACTGGGACGCGTATTCAACGATCCCTCGGCCGAGCCCGCCGACACCTTGCGCGCCTTCGTGGAGGCGCTGGTCGCGACGGTGGACAAGCATCCGTGGTTCGCGGCGCTGTGGGTACGCGAAGTCATCAGCGAAGGTGGCGTGCTGCGTCAGCGCATGGCAGAACGCTTCGGCGACGAGCGCAAGGATTTGGCGATCGAGCGCATCGCCGGATGGCAGAAAGCGGGCAAGGTAAATCCGGCGCTGGAGCCATCGCTCGTGTTCGTATCGTTGTTCGGACTTGCGGTGTTTCCGCTTGCGACATCACGCTGGCGCGGCCAGGGCGCAGGCGCGATCAGCAAGGAGCAGATCGCGCGGCATGCGGTGGCGTTGTTGATGGATGGGATTCGGGCTGACTGATCCGCCCCTCGCAGCTAAAATGCGGCCCTCGTCCCGCGCGCCGAAGACCACCCCCTCGCGCGGGACGCCCCATCCGCAAAAGAACCGTCCGGTCGACAGGAGACATATCAATGGCAACTTCCCCCGCGGCGGGCGCACAGCGCGCATCGGCCGCTGCGTCCGCGTCCGCGCCACCCGAAATCACCGCCGGTCTCATTTCCGCGCGTCTCGACCGGCTGCCGGCCACGCGCACCATCTGGACTTTCATCGCGCTCCTGAGTCTCGGCTTCTTCTTCGAGCTCTACGACTTGCTGTACTCCGGTTACGTCGCGCCAGGGCTGGTAAAGAGCGGCATCCTCACGCCAACGACAGCGAGTTTCTTCGGTTTCACAGGCGTGGCGAGCTTTATTGCGTCGCTGTTCGCGGGGCTGTTCATCGGCACGGTGGCGTGCGGTTTTCTCGCCGACCGTTTCGGCCGCCGCGCGATTTTCACGTATTCGCTGCTGTGGTACACCGTCGCGAATCTCATCATGGCGTTTCAGGACACCGCGACCGGTCTCAACTTCTGGCGCTTCATCGCCGGCGTGGGAATCGGCGTGGAACTGGTGACGATCGGCACGTATATCTCCGAACTCGCGCCGAAGCACATCCGTGGGCGCGCTTTTGCCTGCGAGCAGGCAGTCGGTTTCATGGCGGTGCCGGTGGTCGCGTTCCTCGCTTATCTGCTGGTGCCGCGCGCGCCGTTCGGCTTCGACGGATGGCGCTGGGTCGTCGTGATCGGTGCGCATGGCGCGCTCTTCGTCTGGTGGATTCGCCGCACGCTGCCCGAAAGTCCGCGCTGGCTCGCGCAAAAGGGCCGCCTCGCCGAAGCGGATCGCGTAATGTCGGCGCTCGAAGCCAAGGTGGAACGCGAATACGGCCGGCCGTTGCCGCCGCCCGCCGCGCCCGAGCCGGTGCTCGACGCCGCGCAGGGCGCAGGCTCGTTCGCCGATATGTGGAAGCCGCCCTACGGCCGCCGCGCCACGATGATGATCATCTTCAACGTGTTCCAGACGGTCGGTTTCTACGGCTTCGCCAACTGGGTGCCGGCCTTGCTCGTGAAGCAGGGCGTCACGGTCACGTCGAGCCTGATGTATTCGAGCATCATCGCGATCGCGGCGCCCATCGGGCCGATCATCGGGCTCTTGATTGCCGACCGCATCGAGCGCAAGACGGCCATCGTCGCCATGGCGGGCGCGAATATCGTCTGCGGGCTGCTGTTCAGCCAGTCGTCGAACGCCATGTTCCTGATCGCGATGGGCGTCGGGCTCACGCTGTCGTCGAACATCATGTCGTACAGCTTCCACGCGTATCAGACCGAGTTGTTCCCGACCAGCATCCGCGCGCGCGCCGTCGGCTTCGTCTATTCGTGGAGCCGGTTTTCGGCGATTTTCACGTCATTCATCATCGCGGCCGTGCTCAAGGGTTTCGGGACGACCGGCGTGTTCGTGTTCATCGCGGGCGCCATGCTCGTCGTGATGGCGGCGATCGGCCTGATGGGACCGCGTACGCGCGACATGGCGCTCGAAAAAATCTCGCATTGACGTGAATTGAGCAGCGATTGCTGCGGATTGTCGGCCGGTATGCCAAAATCCGCAGAACGTACCCGATCGTCGCTCAATTTTCGAATATGTCCGACACGCTCACTCCGGTAGAAGCAGATCATGCGATGCGTAATTGGACGTATCGATCGTCAGGAAAGATTCGGATTGGCTCGGATCAGCATCTGCGGATGTTCTGCGAGATGTTGCTGACGACGCACAATCCGTACAAACCGGCCGTGATCGAGTGGCCGAAGCTGGACCCGGCGGCGCTCAAGCGCGTGACGTCGCTGCCCATCTGGGACATCGCGGTGCAGACGGAAGGGCGCGCCTCCATTCGCGTGGCGACTTACGCGGCGGCGGTTCACGACCCGCATTTGCGCGAAGCCTTGCGCATGAACGGCGGGGAAGAAGCGCGCCACAAGCTCGTACTCTCGAAACTCGTCGAAGCCTATGGCATCGAGCTCGCGCCCGAGCCGCCGTATCCCGCACCGGACGACGCATTGCGCGCGTGGATGCTCACGGGCTATAGCGAGTGCATCGACAGTTTCTTTGCGTTCGGCTTGTTCGAGGCGGCGCGCCAGTCAGGCTATTTTCCCGAAGCGCTCGTCGAAACCTTCGAGCCGGTGATTCAGGAAGAAGCGCGTCACATTCTGTTTTTTGCCAACTGGGTGGCGTGGTATCGGCGCAGTCTGCCGTGGTATCACAAGCCTGGTTTCCTGCTCAAAACCGCGAGCGTCTGGATTTCGCTGATTCGCGACCGCATTTCGCTCGCGCGAGGTTTCGACACGAGCGGCGCGGCGCAAGATGCCAACTTCCCGGCCAACGTCGGCGATTCCGTGGCGGGCAATGTTTCCGTCGCTTCCTTGATCGACCTGTGTCTCGCGGAAAACGCGCGTCGCATGAGCGGTTACGACGCGCGGCTCTTGCGCCCAACCACCGTGCCGATGCTCGCGCGTCTCGCGCGCCGCTTCGTCAAGTAAGCGGCTTCTCTTCGCTCGATGCCGCTTCGTAGCGGCGCGACGCGTCTTCGACATCCTGTCGGAACTGCGCCAGCGCCGCCGTTTTCGCATCGGCGGGTTGCAGCGCGGCCCACAGCACTTCCACCAGTTCATTCGCCGTCGTCTCGATCTGAGTCTGACTCAGGCGGCGTTTTGCAAGCGTGGCGTCCCACAACACGTGTTCCATCGGCCCGAAAACGAGCGAACGCAAAAGACGCAGCGGAACGTCGCCGCGCACGTGGCCGAGCGTCTGTCCGCGCGCGAGCACGTCCATGAGCGGCGCGGTGTAGCGGCGCTGCAATTCGGTGAGCGTGTCCGACAGATCGTGCTGGCGCGTGCGGCCTTCCGAGAGCACGAGCGCGCACAGACCGGTGCCGTTCATCAGCATCAACCGCAAATGCGTTCTCACGATGAACGCGAACTGCTGGCTCACCGAGCCGTCGCGCGGCATGCCGGTCTCGAAGGCATCGATGATTTCGTCGTACCAGTCCGCGATCACGCGGGCGCACAATTCCCGCTTGCCGCTGAAATAGCTGAACACCGTGGCTTCCGAAATGCCGGCGCGCTGCGCGATTTCCGCGCTGGTGGCGCCGTCGTAGCCTTTCTCGGCGAAGACCTCGCGGCCGGCCTGGAGGATTTCGCGCACGCGTTGTTGCGATTTGACGCCCGACGGCGTGCGGCGGTTGGAAGCGGTGCTTTGCGTGGACATGGCGGTAGCGGAAGAGCGTGCGCAAGAAATGTGAGCGTAGCTCAAAAACCTATTGACGGAAAGACGAATAGAGGATGAAATTGGCCCATTCTGCGGCGCTCCATCTGCTGTGAGTGAAACTCAAACGCGACGCGCCGAAACATTGCATCTGGAGGAGACACCCCATGAGCACCGTGCCGGGCCTGAACTTCGCGCTAGGCGAAGACATCGATATGTTGCGCGACACGCTTCAGCATTTCGCGTCGAAGGAAATCGCGCCGCGCGCCGCCGAAATCGACCGCACCGACCAGTTCCCAATGGACCTCTGGAAGAAATTCGGCGACATGGGCGTGCTCGGCATGACGGTATCCGAGGAATACGGCGGCGCGAATCTCGGCTACACCGCGCACATGGTCGCGATGGAAGAAATCTCGCGGGCGTCGGCATCGGTCGGGCTGTCGTATGGCGCGCATTCGAACCTCTGCGTGAACCAGATTCATCGCAACGGCACGGAAGAACAGAAGCGCAAGTATCTGCCGAAGCTCGTTTCCGGCGAACACGTCGGCGCGCTTGCCATGAGCGAGCCGAACGCCGGATCGGATGTCGTCAGCATGAAGCTGCGCGCGGACGAGAAGGGCGACCATTACGTGCTCAACGGCACCAAGATGTGGATCACCAACGGCCCGGATTGCGACACGCTCGTCGTCTACGCGAAGACGGATATCGAAGCGGGCGCGCGGGGCATCACGGCTTTTATCGTCGAGAAGGGCATGAAGGGCTTCTCGGTCGCTCAGAAACTGGACAAGCTCGGCATGCGCGGCTCGCATACGGGCGAACTCGTGTTCGAGAACGTGGAAGTGCCGAAGGAAAACATTCTCGGCGCATTGAACGGCGGCACGAAGGTGCTGATGAGCGGTCTCGACTACGAGCGCGCCGTGCTTGCGGGCGGGCCGACCGGCATCATGCTCGCCTGCATGGATGCGGTCGTGCCGTATATCCATGACCGCAAGCAGTTCGGGCAAGCCATCGGCGAATTCCAGCTGATTCAAGGCAAGGTCGCGGATCTCTATACCACGCTGCAAGCGTGCCGCGCATATCTCTTCGCGGTGGGCCGCCAGCTCGATACGCTCGGCTCGGGCCACGTGCGCCAGGTGCGCAAGGACTGCGCGGGCGTGATTCTCTACACGGCCGAGAAAGCCACGTGGATGGCCGGCGAAGCCATCCAGATTCTTGGCGGCAACGGCTACATCAACGAGTATCCGGTGGGACGCCTGTGGCGCGATGCCAAGCTCTATGAAATCGGTGCGGGCACGAGCGAGATTCGCCGCATGCTGATCGGTCGCGAACTGTTCGCCGAGACGGCTTGAGGCGCGTCATGGCGATCATCGAATCGAAACTGAACCCGCGCAGCGAAGATTTTCGGACCAACGCCGCCGCGCTCGAAGCGCTCGTCGCGGATCTCAAGGCAAAAGTCGCGAAGCTCGCGGAAGGCGGCGGTCAAGCCGCGCGTGACCGGCACGTGTCGCGCAACAAGCTCTTGCCGCGCGACCGCATTGCGCAACTGCTCGATCCGGGCACGCCGTTTCTCGAACTTTCGCAGCTCGCGGCCTACGGCATGTACAACGACGACGCGCCGGGCGCGGGCATCATCACGGGCATCGGGCGCATTGCGGGACAGGAGTGCGTGATCGTCTGCAACGACGCGACCGTGAAAGGCGGCACGTACTATCCGGTGACGGTGAAGAAGCATCTGCGCGCGCAGGAAATTGCCGAACAGAACCGCCTGCCGTGCGTCTATCTCGTCGATTCGGGCGGCGCGAACCTGCCGAATCAGGACGACGTGTTCCCCGACCGCGATCACTTCGGCCGCATCTTCTACAACCAGGCGAACATGTCGGCGGCGGGCATCGCGCAAATCGCGGTGGTCATGGGCTCGTGCACGGCGGGCGGCGCTTATGTTCCGGCGATGAGCGACGAGTCGATCATCGTAAAGGATCAGGGCACGATTTTTCTGGGCGGCCCGCCGCTCGTCAAGGCCGCGACCGGCGAGGAAGTCAGCGCCGAGGATCTCGGCGGCGGCGACGTGCACACGCGTCTTTCCGGCGTCGTCGACCATCTCGCGCAGAACGACGCGCATGCGCTCGGCATCGCGCGCAGTATCGTCGGCAATCTCAATCGCGTGAAGACGCCGCCGCTCGCGCTCAAGGAACCGCTGCCGCCGCGCCATGAAGCGCAGAGCCTTTACGGCGTGATTCCGGTCGATACCCGCAAGCCTTTCGACGTGCGCGAAGTGATCGCGCGCATCGTCGACGATTCCGCTTTCGACGAATTCAAGGCGCGCTACGGCACGACGCTCGTCACCGGCTTCGCGCATATCTGGGGGCATCCGGTCGGCATCGTCGCGAACAACGGCATTCTGTTTTCCGAGTCGGCGTTGAAGGGCGCCCACTTCATCGAACTATGCTGCCAGCGCAAGATTCCACTCGTGTTCCTGCAGAACATCACGGGCTTCATGGTCGGGCGCAAGTACGAAAATGAAGGCATCGCGCGTAACGGCGCGAAGATGGTGACGGCCGTGGCCACGGCAAAGGTGCCGAAGTTCACGGTGATCATCGGCGGTTCGTTCGGTGCGGGCAATTACGGCATGTGCGGCCGCGCCTACTCGCCGCGTTTTCTGTGGATGTGGCCGAACGCGCGCATCTCGGTCATGGGCGGCGAACAGGCCGCGTCCGTGCTCGCAACCGTCAAGCGCGACGGCATCGAGAAGAAGGGCGGCGCGTGGTCGAAGGACGAAGAGGAAGCGTTCAAGGCGCCGATTCGCGATCAATACGAGGCGCAGGGTCATCCGTACTATGCAAGCGCGCGTCTTTGGGATGACGGCGTGATCGATCCGGCGCAAACGCGCGACGTGCTGGGCTTGGGCCTTGCCGCGACGATGAACGCGCCGATCGAAGACACGCGCTTCGGCGTATTCCGCATGTGACGCCAGACGTCGGGACCCAGGCGCCCGACTCGCGTCTCGCACCTCAAGCTGATCCACGGATGTGAAGCCATGTTCAACAAGATTCTGATTGCAAATCGCGGCGAGATCGCCTGCCGTGTCGCGGCGACGGCGAAGCGCATGAATATCGGCAGCGTCGCTGTTTATTCGGACGCGGATGCCCAAGCGAAACACGTCGATGTCTGCGATCAAGCCGTGCACGTGGGCGGCGCGGCGGCATCCGAAAGCTATCTGCGCATGGATCGAATTGTCGAGGCAGCGCTTTCGAGCGGCGCGCAAGCCGTGCATCCAGGCTACGGCTTTCTTTCCGAGAACGAAGACTTCGCCAATGCATGCGAGAAAGCCGGCATCGTCTTCATCGGGCCGCCGGTCGAAGCCATCCGCGCGATGGGTTCCAAGGCCGCGGCCAAGGCGCTCATGCAATCCGCGTCGGTGCCGCTCGTGCCCGGCTATCACGGCGACGATCAGGACGCCGCGCTCCTGCAACGCGAGGCGGATCGCATCGGCTATCCGGTGCTGCTGAAGGCAAGCGCGGGCGGCGGCGGCAAGGGCATGCGAGTCGTCGAAAAGAGCGAGGACTTCGCGGCCGCGCTCGCCTCATGCAAGCGCGAAGCGGCGTCGAGCTTCGGCAACGATCGCGTGCTGATCGAAAAATATTTGCTGCGCCCGCGTCACGTCGAAGTGCAAGTATTCGCCGATACGCACGGCAACGCGGTCTATCTGTTCGATCGCGATTGCTCGGTGCAGCGTCGGCATCAGAAGGTGCTCGAAGAAGCGCCCGCGCCCGGTCTTTCCGATGCCACCCGGCGCGCAATGGGCGAAGCCGCCGTGGCGGCGGCACGCGCGGTGAACTACGTCGGCGCGGGCACGGTCGAGTTCATCATGACGCAGGACGGCCAGTTCTACTTCATGGAGATGAATACGCGCTTGCAGGTCGAGCATCCGGTGACCGAAATGGTGACCGGGCTCGATCTGGTCGAATGGCAACTGCGCGTGGCGGCGGGCGAGCCTTTGCCCCTGTCGCAAGACGCGCTGAAGGTGCACGGTCATGCCATTGAAGCGCGCATCTATGCGGAGAACCCGGCGCGCGGCTTTTTGCCATCGACGGGCACGCTCAAGCATCTCGCATTGCCGCAGGCGGTCAGTTTTTCGATCGATGGCGACGTGCGTATCGACAGCGGCGTGCGCGAAGGCGACGCCATCACGCCGTTTTACGACCCGATGATCGCGAAGCTGATCGTGCATGGCCGCGACCGTCGCGATGCGCTCGCCCGCATGGCACGGGCGCTGGCCGAATGCGAGATCGTCGGGCTGCATACGAACGTCGAATTCCTGCAACGTATCGTGAAAAGCGAGCCGTTTTCGCAAGGCGAGCTCGATACCGGTTTGATCGAGCGTCATCGCGACACCTTGTTCGCGCCGCCAACCGTACCGCGCAACAAGGCGCTCGCGCTTGCCTGCGCCGCGCTGCTTACGCGCGAAGGCGGCGAGGCGCACGGTCACTCGCCGTGGGACGCGCTCTCGCACTGGCGCATGGCGGGCGGTTATAGCCAGGACCTGAACTGGCGCGAGGTCGATCACGACGACATGCGCAAGGTCGTCTACACGAAAGACGGCGAGAAGCGGCTCGCGCTCGATGGCAAGAGCGCGCGCTTCGACTGGACGCATGGCGGCGCGACCGATTACACCGTGCAATTGGACGATAACCTGCTAAAAGGCACCGTCTTCATCGAAGGCGACATCTTCCACGTCTTTCTCGAAGGCGCGGAATTCCAGTTCGAATGGCAAAACCTGATGGCTCATGCGGGCGACGCCGAACACGAAGGACGTCTCACCGCGCCGATGCCCGGCAAGGTCATCGCGGTATTGGTGGAGGCAGGCGCGATGGTGGCGAAGGGCGCGCCGCTCATCGTCATGGAAGCCATGAAGATGGAGCATACGATCGTCGCGCCCACGGCGGGAAAAATCGGCGAGATTCTCTTCGACGTCGGCGATCAGGTCGCCGACGGTTCGCAGTTGCTGGTGCTCGAAACGAGTTGAAGGAAGCTAGAAGCGCGTTACTTCCTGGGCCTGCCGAGTAACGTGTCCTGGCTCTCGGTGCGCACCAGAATCTCGACGCGCCGGTTTAGCGCGCGGCCCTGCGGCGTGTCGTTATTGGCGATGGGCCGCAGGTAAGCCATGCCCTTGGTCGTAATGCGCTCGGCCGGCACGCCGCGCGCGATCAACGCATTCGCAACGGCATTCGCGCGCGCCAGCGACAGTTCGCGGTTGTAGGCGAGCGAGCCTTCGTCGTCGGTATGGCCTTCGATCAGAACAGGCCGCATGCTGCGTTTGAGCACATCCGCGACGCGGTCCAGCACGGCGATGTTCTGCGCGCGGATGCGCGCTTCGTCCCTATCGAAGAGCGGCGCGTCGGGCAGGCGCATCTCCACGCCGCCTTTGACCTGCAGCATGGTGATGCCGTACTGCGCGTTCAGCTTGTCTTCCTTCGTGCGGCTGAGGCCGCTCGAACAGCCTGAGAATAAACTCGCCAGCATCGCAAGCGACGCGCATGTTCCAACGGCCGACTGTAATGCTCTACCTGCCATCCCGTGCTTTCCCTTCTCTTAAGAGAGGCTTTGATTATACGGAGCCCGAATCTTGCCGTTGTAAATAACATTTGCTGCTTGCCCGCAACGATGCGGAACGCTTTGTGCGGATTGAGCGCCAACCTAGTGCCAACTGGGCGTCAACCGGGCGCCAACTTTGTCCGAACGTTCGACGCGCTTACAATGCGTGCGACCATTCAGGTTATCGATTCGAATTTCCGTCTTTCTTCCTGCGAGCTTTCACCGTCATGTCTACACCGCGATATCCGCGTAATCCAGAGCGCAGCAACGAGCATGATACGGACCCGGGCGCACGCATCAACAAGGTACAGCGGGCGGCGTCGGCGGCGCTTTACACGGTGCTCGTGCTGATTGCGCTCTACACGGCGCGCACGTTCATACCGGCGGTGGTGTGGGCTATCGTGATCGCCATTTCATTATGGCCGGCGCTGCACTGGCTAGAGCAGCGTCCGCTGTTCAGGCGGCACAATATCTTGCTCGCGGCGTTTCTTGCCACAGCGGTCGGGCTGCTCTTCGTGGTGCCGTTCGCCATCGTTGCCGCGCAGACCGCCAACGAAGCGAGCGACATGCTCCGCTGGTTCCACGACGTCTTGCGCACCGGTATTCCGATGCCCGCTTTCGTCGAGCATCTGCCAATGGGTTCGCAGCAGGTTTCGCATTGGTGGCAAGAGAATCTGGCGACACCGCTCGAATCTTCCCCTGCCGTGAAGCGTCTGCATAGCGCGACGGTCGTCGCGATGACGCGCCATTTCGGCGGACGCGTGGTGCATGGGCTCGTCATTTTCGGCTTCATGCTGATGACGCTGTTCTTCATGTTCCAGGCGGGCGCGCGGCTCGGCGAGCAACTGATCGCGGGATCGCGGCGCGCGTTTGGCGCGGACGGTGCGGCGCTCATCCGGCGCATGGCAGACTCCGTGCGCAGCACGGTGATCGGTCTCGTGGTGGTCGGCCTGGGCGAGGGCGCTTTGCTCGGTATCGCCTATGGCATCACGGGCGTGCCGCACGCCACCTTGCTCGGCATGCTGACCGCGGTCGCCGCTATGCTGCCGTTCTGCGCGCCGATCGTCTTCCTCGGCTCGGCGCTATGGCTGCTCGCGCAAGGCTCCGTGATTTCGGCTGCCAGCGTGGCGATCTTCGGGCTGATTGTCGTCTTCATCTCCGAGCATTTCGTGCGGCCAGTGCTGATCGGCGGCTCCACGCGCCTGCCGTTTCTGCTCGTCTTGTTCGGCATTCTGGGCGGCGCGGAAACGTTCGGGCTGATCGGGCTTTTCATCGGCCCGGCATTGATGACGATTCTCGTCGTGCTATGGACGGACTGGGTGCGCGATTGAAGACGAAGTCGATGAAGCGCCGCGCGTGACGTAATTCAAATGCCCGCGCCGCGTTCCTGCACGCAGACCCAGGGCGATACCACCACGGCCCACAACTCGGGATCGCGCGCGGCGATATCGACGGCGGTCTGCGCTTGCAAGCGCTCGATGAGTCCGGCCGAGAGCCATTGCGTGACCTGCTGCGTGTCGTCGTTGGCGACCGCCTCGGCGACGCTCACGAGATCCAGGTCGCCCTTCACCCAAATCAGCGCGCCCTTTGCGAAGAAGCGTTCGAGTTCGGACCAGCCGATCTGCGCCGTTTCGGCAAGCAGCTTGGTGTAGAGCGGGCTGGGGCTTTGGTTGGAAGCGTCGGTCATAACGGAAGCAATGGAAACGAAAAGGCGTCCGACACTATAGCGCAGTGCCGGACGCCTTCGTTTTGCCTTGAAGCGGACGTTCAGAGGTCGAAGAACACGGTCTCGTTCGGGCCGCGAAGATGAATGTCGAAGCGATAGATCGTGCCCGACACACCCGGCTTGCCCGTCGGTCCCGCTTCGCGCTTGGCGATCAGCGTATGGCGGCGCTCGGCCGGCACGGCGGCGAGCACGGCGTCGTTCGCGTTGGCTTCGGTTTCATCGTCGAAATAGATGCGCGTGTAGCTGTGCAGCAGCATGCCGCGCATCAGCACGATGACATCGAGATGCGGCGCGGCATCGTCGGCGGTCTTGCCGGGCTTCACCGTATCGACGATAAAACGCAGCTTCGGGTCCGTGCCCGTGCCGACGCGCGCGAATCCGCGAAAGCCCGACTCGCGCGCGGCTTCGGCGCTTTCCACGTAACGGCCGTTCGCGTCAGCCTGCGCGATTTCGATGAGCGCGTCGCCAATGGGCTTGCCTTCCGCGTCGTACACGTTGCCGACCACGGCGATATGCTCGCCCGGCACTTCACGATCCGTGGCCGATGCCGTGAACAGGCTCTTCAGATCGAAGTTGTATTGCTCGGGAACGAGGCCGTAGGCGAAGTACGGTCCGACGGTCTGCGATGGGGTTTGTTTGAGCGTGGTCATGTCGTTCACTCCGTCGGCGTCTGGTCCGGGCCGCGCAGCACGATATCGAATTCGTAGCCGAGCGCGTAGTTTTCCTGAGTCGTGTCGATCGAGAAGCGCGACACGAGGCGCTTTCTCGCCTGCTCGGGAATGCCTTGATAAATCGGATCGAGTTCGAGCAGCGGGTCGCCCGGGAAATACATCTGCGTGACGAGACGCGAGCCGAAGTAGTCGCCGAAGAGCGAGAAGTGAATGTGATTGGGGCGCCACGCGTTGGTGTGATTGCCCCACGGATATGCGCCCGGCTTGATCGTCATGAAGCGGTAGCGGCCTTCGTCGTCGGTCAGGCAGCGGCCCGCGCCGAGGAAGTTCGGGTCGAGCGGCGCGTCGTGCTGATCGGCCTTGTGGACATAGCGTCCGGCGGCGTTGGCCTGCCACACTTCCACGAGCGTGTTGCGCACCGGGCGGCCGTTGTCGTCCAGCACGCGGCCCGTCACGATGATGCGCTCGCCGAGCGGCTCGCCGTTCTTGGCGGCATTGCGCGTGAGGTCGTTATCGAGCGTGCCCAGGTCGTCCGCGCCATAGACGGGAACGCGGCGGTTGCGCAGATTTTCCTTCAGCGGGATGAGCGGCAGCGAAGGGCTGCGCAGCACGGATGACCGGTAGCCCGGCGACAGATACGGCGGGTGGGAATCCCAGTCGCGAGGCGTGAGAATAGGCGAAGTCATGACGACGTGTCTCCTGTTTTGTAGGGTGTCCGGGTTTTTCAATCGGATATTTCTGGCAACTACTTTATCGAATGCAGTGAGTTATGGAAAATGATGTTTCGTGCCTGCTTGCATAACGACTCGTCATGGATACCGACTTCACCAACACTCGCGTCAAGTTCCGCCACCTTCAGTGTTTCCTTGCCGTGACGCAGCTCGGCAGCGTGCAGCGCGCGGCCGACAGCCTGTCGATTACGCAGCCGGCCGTGTCGAAGACCATAGGGGAACTCGAATCCATTCTAGGCGTGCGCTTGTTCGAGCGTGGCAGGCGCGGCGCGGTTCCCACGCGCGAGGGCCGGCTCTTCGCGCCGCATGCGAGCGCGTGCGTGGCGTCGCTGCGCGAAGGCGTGGACATGCTGCTGCGCGAACGTGGCGATGTGCCGGGGACCATTTCCATCGGCGTATTGCCGACTGTCGCCACGGCCTTGCTGCCGCCCGCGCTCGCTGCTTTCCGGCAGCAATGGCCGGCCATTTCGCTTGCCGTTCGCACGGATTCGAACGCGCAACTGCTCGAACGGCTGAAGGCGGGCGACGTCGATCTGGTCGTTGGCCGGCTCTCTGAGCCGGAAGCCATGCACGAGCTTTCCTTCGAGCAGATCTATCGTGAACCGCTAGCGGTGATTGTCCGGCGCGAGCATCCGCTGACGTTCGAGGCGCCGCTCACGCCCGCGTTGCTTGCGCGTTTCGCGATCGTCGTGCCGCCATTCGGGACGTTGATTCGTCAGTCGGCTGAAAGCGTTCTGACAGCGTTCGGCGCGCATGCGCTGACCGCGTTGATCGAAACGCTGTCGGTTTCGCTTGGCCGCGCGCTCGCGTTGCACAATGACGCCGTGTGGTTCGTTCCAGCGGGCGCGGTCGCGCAGGACATCGCGCTCGGCTTGCTCGTTGCCTTGCCCATGCCCTTCGCCGGCACCGATGAGCCGATCGGCTTGATACGTCGCAACGACTCCGCGCGCACGCCCGTGGAAGAAAGTCTGGTCGATGCCTTGCGCGAAGCGGGCCGTGCGCGCGCCGGGAACAAGTGACCGGTCGTGCACCGCGGCGCACACCTTGCTAGAGCAGCATTTACCGCGCAGATTTCGCGCGAAACAAATACTATGACGTAAGCCCGCCGGGACAGCGAATCGGTTGCAACGAACGCTCGTGGCGCCGGTCTTATCGACGCGTGCCGCTTCGGCGCATCGACGTCATTTCCCGCACTTGGTGCCGCATTGCTGTCAACTCGTTCGCTCCATGAAGACCGTTCTGCTCGTCGATGACGACCCCGCCACCATCGAAGCCTGGACCCTCTGCATGCAAGGGGAGGATTGCCGCGTGCTCTACGCCGTCGACGGCAACGGCGCTCTGTCGATACTCGGCGCGCAGACGGTCGACATCGTCGTGTCCGACTGGATGATGCCGGGACTCGGCGGCGCGCTTCTCTGTCAAACGATGAAGAACGACGCCGCGCTCGCGCACATCCCTTTCCTGATGATTTCAGGGCATCCGAATCCGCCGGCTTTCGTGAGCTACGACGGGTATCTGCGCAAGCCGGTCGAGATGGAGACGCTGGTTGCGGCCGTGAACCGTCTGTGTGCCGCAAAGAAGCGGCCGCTTTATTGAACGGCTGCTGCTTGCGCTTCGACGAGAATCTCGGAACGCGACGACCAAGGCCTCAAGTCGGCATCCACGAGGCAAAGGCTTGCGGCTTACCCAATCAGCGCAACTCTGCCAGCGCCGCATCCATCTGCGCTTGAGCGAGCCGGTTCAATTCCTGCGGGATTTCGCATTCGAGCGGCAAGGCGGGCGTGACGATCACGCGGATATGTCCACCATGATCCGGCCAACCCTTCGCCGGCCAGACCTTGCCCGCGTCGTGGACAACGGGCACGACCGGAACCTTGGTCGCGCACGCGAGCCGCACGCCACCCGAAGCGAGCTTGAGCGGCGCATCGTGCGCCACGCGCGTGCCTTCCGGAAAGATCACCACGACGTCGCCTTTCTTCAGCCGCGCGGCGCATTCACGCGTGACAGCCTGGTGCGCCTGACGGATCGAGCCGCGGTCGAGGCTCACCATGTCCAGACCGCGCAGCACCCAGCCGAAGAAAGGAATCTGCATGAGTTCGTGCTTGAACACGAAGCTGATGCGGCGCGGAAAGAGCGCCATGAACGCGAGCGTCTCCCAGGTCGATTCATGGCGGCTCAACACGATGCATGGCCCGTGCGGCAAGTGTTCGAGTCCTTCGACCGAGACGCCCACACCGGTGATGACGCGCATCATCGTGACCATCGCGCGGCACCATTGCCTGGCTAACCAATAGCGTCCGTTTCTGCCGACGAACGGGAAAAGCGGCAGGATCAGGATCGACCAGATCGTGCCGCTGCCGAGCAGATAGGTGGCGAAGAGCCACTTGACGAGGGTGCTACGCATTGAAATCGTGCGATCGACGGAGGAAAGCCCAGAAGCATAACGGTATCGAGCCGTGAACGCACGAGGCAAAAACCGCCGCTTCGCTCATGCGTCTTCGGGCGCGCGATGCAACAATGGCGCGTGCAGGTCATCGACCGCTTATCTCAACATCGCAAGGGAACACATGGATCAGGAGCCGGTGAGTTTCGACGAAGGCATGCTCGACGTGGGCGACGGCCATTCCATCTACTGGCGCGCGCAAGGGCCGCGCGAGGCGCCCGTCATGCTCGTCGTGCACGGCGGCCCCGGCGGTGCCATGAATCTCAAATGGGCCGAGGTGCTCGAAGCGGACAAGTGGCGCGTCGTGTTCTTCGACCAGCGTGGCTGCGGCAAGTCGAAGCCTTTCGGCAAGCTGGAGGCGAACGGCATCGATGCGCTCGTCGGCGACATGGAGAAGCTGCGAGTCGCGTTGAACATCGAGCGCTGGGCGCTGTTCGGCGGCTCGTGGGGCACGACGCTCGGGCTTGCTTACGGCGTCACGCATCCCGAACGCTGCACGGGCTTCTTGCTGCGCGGCGTGTTTCTCGCGCGGCGCGCGGACATCGACTGGTTCCTGTGGGACGTGCGGCGCGTGTTTCCGGAGGCGCATCGCGCGTTTCTGGATGCCATCGAAGCCGCGAGCGGGAAGCGTCCGACGAGCGGCGAGGAAATCCTGCAACTGACAGAAGCGCCGCTCGCGCGTTTCGATGAAGCCGGCACGCGGCTCGCGCGCGCGTGGACGCTGTATGAGACCACCTTGTCGGTGGTCAACAAGCCGCCGAAGGAGGCGAAGGAAGCGGACGAGGCGAAAGTATCGGGTGAAGCGCAAGCATCGAGCGAAGCGAAGGACTCGAGCGACCCGAAGCAGGACGACAAGCGCCCGAGCGCCGAGGCCAACTCCGCCGCCGTTTCCATGGCGCTGCTCGAACGTCACTACATGGCACACGAACTGCCGCCCGAACCGCTGCTGCCGCGCGTCGCGCGCATTGCGCATCTGCCGTGCAGTATCGTCCACGGACGTTTCGACATGGTGTGTCCCGCGGATCAGGCGTTCGACCTTGCCGCGCTTTGGCCGGGCGCGCAACTCGCCATCGTGGATGTCGCCGGGCACTGGACCTTCGAGCCCAACAACGTGACGGCATTGCGCAAAGGCGCGGTGGCCCTGGCTCAAGCCATCGCGGCAAGCTGACGCTTACAGGATCGACGGCGCCGCTTCGGTCAGGCGTCGCCAGTCGAGATCCGCGCCCGCGACGATCAGCCGTCCGTTGCGCTGCGTCGCAATGGTGAGCGTGACGCACAGCGACGTCCCCGTTACCGACAGATACGGCGCGCTCGTGATGACCTGCTGCGGCCGCGTGTGGGCATCGACGAAGTAGGGGCGCGTGTCCCAGCGGCCGGTCGAGGCGTCCGCGATGGGCGCGAAGCGGTCGGCCGAGCGCCGCTCACACGCGCCGGCGAGCGTCGGCAGGCATTCGCGACCCGCGTGGTCGAGAAAGAAGCAACTGATCGTACAAGGCAGCGCGAGCAACGCGGCGCAAGCATGCTCGGCGGATGCGCCGCCCGCAAGGCGCGTCGCGGCCTGCGCCAGATTCGAGCGATACGGCATCAGCAGCAAGTCGCTCGCGAGGCGCTCGGTGCGGCGCGTCTGCGCGAGCGAATCGAATACGTTTTCGAATAGCGGCGTGGCCGCGCCGCGTTCGGCGAGTTGCGCGGCCGGTTGACCGAACAGATAACCCTGCACGAAGTCCACGTTGGAGCGCGCCGCGAGCATCAGGTCGTCGCTGGTTTCGATTCCCTCGGCCACCACGAACATACCGGATTCATGCAGCAGATCGACGAGCTTCGGCATCAGCGCATCGCGCATCGGCGTGCGTCGCTTGCCGCTCTGCGCGCGCACCAGGCTGCGGTCGAGCTTGACGATATCCGGCCGCATCGTGAGCAGACGATCGATATTGGAATGCCCGGCGCCGAAGTCGTCGACGGCGACGAGAAAGCCCTGCGCGCGAAACGAGCGCGTCGCGCGCGCGATCTCCGCGACATCCGAACCGCCCGATTCGAGCACTTCGATCACGATCCGCTCCGGCGCGAGCCCGGCCGCGTGCGTGAGCGCGGCGAACTGTTTCGCATAGCCAGGGTCCGTGAAAGTCGCAGGGTTCATGTTGACGAACAGCCAATGCGCGCTCGGCAGCACCGGCGCGGCATGACGGAGGTGCGCCAGATGACTCATGCGGTCGAGCGCGGTGAGCTCGCCCGAGACGATCGCGCGGCCAAACAGATCGAACGGGCCGATCAGCGCGCCATCGCCCGCATCGCCGCGCAACAGCGCCTCGTAACCGACTTCGCGCTGATGCGGGAGGCTGTAGATCGGCTGCAGATGCGTGCGAAGCGTGATGCCGTCGACGACTCCGGTGTGCGCCGTCAACACGTCGGACCACGCCGGCCGAGGCCTGACGGCTGCGTGCGGACACAGCGTCGGGGAGAATGCACATACGAGTCGATGAACGGCACGGCAATGGCACGCGGCGAGATGGGGATACAAGGCAGTATCGGCCGAGCGTGCGAAAACTTGAGTGGCGGCGTCGTGTTTGCCCGCGCCCGCGCCGCGACCTATCTTTGAAGAGGCGGTGATACGATCCCGCTGCAACTTAAGCGGCGCAAGGCTCGTCGAAGCTTGCACCAAAACCTTTGAGAGACATCGATGGCGCAACAGAAAACCAATCCAAAACTCGAGCAGGCGCTCACGCGCGGCGATCTCGCCATCCGTCAGGCCAATTCGGCTCGCGCTACGGCGGTGTTGCGCGCACTCGGCAAGATGATCGTGGAGGCGTCGGCGACCATCGGCGTCGAAGCGCACGTGGTCGTTCACGACGGCGACAAGATCTACGATCCCGCCGACGGCGCGTGGCCGCAGCAGTTGCTCGTTTCGCTCGACGGCCCTGTCGAGGAGAACGATCCAGACGAAATTCGCACGATCACCTTGCTTGCCGACACGCCGGCCACCATCTTCCGCTGCGAATGGCAGCGTGCCGACGGCAATCTCGGCCGTCAGGAGGGACGCCCGCTTGCCATGGTTGCTTTCATTACCGACGTCGACATTCCCTGGCTCGACGAGGAAGACTGATTATCCCGTCTTTGATTTGTTCAACATGTTGTGAGATTCGCGGATGCCAAAAGTCGAGGCATCCGCGTTTTTGTGTCCGCTCATTTCCCCAACGATCCCATTTGTTGCCGTTTTCTGTTTTCGAGTGTTGCGTGAAGCGCAAACGTTACCGTGTCCCCTTTTTTTAGTCTTTTGACGTGATTACGCGATATTTCGTATTGCTTGACAGACGGCTATTCTCCTGAATACCTCTCACGGCATTTGGTGGCTGTTGGCCCTCGTTTCTTTTCACTCTTCTTGTGCATGCATATTCGAATACCGGCTATGCATATTTATTTTTGCAGCAGTTGCCCGGCGATTAGTTCGGCAATTAGAATAAAAGTTCTAATTGTTTAGCCTGAATTTTGCTGAGAAACAGTGGCAAGCGCGCACCCCGTTATTTGACTTCGTGAGAGGCTCGATTCGCCGTGTGAGGGCACAACCTTAAAACGCCCATATCACGCGGCAATTTCCTAATCGCCAAGAAAAATGGGGTTTACAAAATGGAACGTCTGAACCTTGCCACGAATGCCGCCGCTAACCAATCTGAAACGGCGCTTCGTCCGACACTCACGGTAGTGCCCGCACTTCAGAAAACGGAACGCATGCCGTTTACTATCCGTATCGTCCAGGACGACGACGGGCTCCAGAAAGCCGTAAGCATCAGGCGTTCTGCGTATGGTCGGCATTTGCCCGAATTCGCCGAGAAAATGACGATCGAGCATTCCGATCGCGATAGCGGCACCGCGGTTTTGCTCGCGGAATCGAAACTCGATGGCGCGCCGTTGGGCACCATGCGCATTCAGACCAATGCGTATGCGCCGCTCGCGGTCGAGCAGTCGATCACGCTGCCGGGTCATCTCGCCGAAAGCCGACTCGCGGAAGCGACGCGCCTCGGCGTGGCGGGCGGCATGGTGGGAAGAGTCGTGAAGGTGGCGTTGTGCAAGGCGTTGTGGATGTTCTGCGAACTGCATGAGATCGACTGGATGGTGATTACCGCGCGTGCGCCGCTCGACCGGGAATACGAAGCCATGCTGTTCAAGGACGTGTTCGGCGTAAACGAGTATCTGCCGATGGCGCACGTGGGCGGCATGCCGCATCGCGTGCTGGCCAAGGAAGTGGCTGTCGCGCGGCAGCGTTGGGAAGAGGCGCGTCACCCATTGTTCAACTACATGGTGAATACGCATCATCCGGACATCGATTTGCAATCTGTAGATTTATCTTTTGACTGGGAACCGGTACGATGCCCTGAGGCTCCGCTGATGGCTTACGGCCGGTAGAAGAAGGGCTGCGGTAACGAAAGCAAGAGCAAAAAAGCCGGGCCCGAAGTGGTCCGGTTGGCCAAAGAGTGCGGTGGCGGGGGCAAGCTCGGCTCCGCCGCGCCTCTCGCCGGCAAGATCGGCGCAAACGGGGGGCTTATTCAGGTATGGCGTCGGTTATTCCAGCTTCCTTATCGAGATTCAGACGCTCGGGCTCGTGGATCGACGGCGCGTTGTACGCGGTCGCCGTCTACGCGGTCCCGTTTCTGATCGCACTCGGTACGCTAGCGACGCTCTTCTTTTTACCCCGCCAGTACGAAACGCGGGGCGCGGTCCCGCTCGAACTCCACGTTCTCGCCGATCATGGCGACTCGCTCGGTCCAGAAGCCGCGCGCGAAGCCCTGCGCGCCGCACCGGCCACCACGCGCTACAACACGCATCTCTCCGAAAAACCCGTCTGGTTTTCCATCACGGCGCCCGTCATGAGCACGGAGTCGTCGACTGCAATCGAACTGCCTTCGCGCCACGCGCAGTCGCTTTCATGCTGGAACGCCAGTAACCTCCAGCCGCTCGGCACCGCCGATCGCGAAAGCGTGAGCGGCGAGATGCATCCGGTCAAGGCCGGTTTCTTCGTGCAGGTGGGGCGCATCAAGGCGCCGTTGTCCGTCATTTGCCGCGGCGTTTATTCGGGCCCGGCGCAGATCAACGCGTTTGAGTGGGAATGGCAAGGTCTCCGAAGCTCGGCGCTCGACTTCCAGGAAAGCTCCGGGCTGATCGCGGGCGGTTTGCTCACGCTCGCGGTATTCGTTTTCGTCACCGCGTTGATCAATCACGAATGGACGTACGTGATTTTCGCGGTGTGGCTCGTCGGCAATCTGCGTTTGTGCGCCAACGCCATGGGCTGGGACATGCAGTGGCTCGGCCGCGTGCTGCCAGCCGACTTCATGACGCCGCTCAGGCAAATCACGTTCGCCGCGTACTACTTGCTGACCGCCGCGCTATTCCAGCAGCTGTTCCGCCGCGAATTGCGCGTGGTCGGTTACCGGTGGCTTCTGCGCGTCATTCAGTACGTCGGCATCGTGCTCCTTGGGGCAGCCGTGGCGTTGCCGTATTCGCTGTTCATTCCGACGCTGTGGGTCATTGCCGGCTTCGGTATCTGCGTGCTGCTGTTCTTCCTCGTGCGGCTCGTGTGGATGGCCCGTTCGCGCACGGTCATGTGGTACGTGGCGTCGCTCGCCATCGTACTGTTTTCCACGTTCTCCGAAGTACTTGGCGCGGCGTTCGGCCTCAAGGTGCTGGTCGGCGGCGTGAACACGGTAATGGCCGCGCTGTCGTCGAGCATGATGGCGGCGTTTGCCATCGCCGAGCAGATGCGCGCCGAGCGCGACTTCCGCCGTCAGGCGCAGATGGAATTACGCAACACTTACGAAGTCACGCCAATCGGTCTCTTCACGCTCGATACCGACGGCCGCTTCGTGCGCGCCAATCCGGCGCTGCGCTCGATGCTCGACCTGCAGAAAGCGGAATACAAAGTCCGCCACTGGAACGATTACTTCGAGCCCGGCGCGTGGGGCGCGCTGCAGGCGCTGGCATCGAAAGGCAGTGACGGTGAGCTCGAAATGGGCGGTTCCGCCGCGCGCGGCACGGGCGAGCGGCGCTATCTATTGAAGGCTATCCGCTCGAACGGTTGGATCGAAGGCTCGCTGCAGGACACGACCGAACGTTCGCGCGCCGTCGAGCGTCTGCGCTTCCTCGCGGAGCATGATCCGCTGACGGGCTCGCTGAACCGGCGCGGTATCGAGAAAGCTATTTCCGCCCAAAGCGATGAAATGTTGCCGTGGGCGCTTGCCTATGTCGACCTCGACCGCTTCAAGCTCGTGAACGACCTCTTCGGCCACCGCAGTGGCGACGAAGTCTTGCGACAGGTCGCGGCACGCACGCGGGCGCACTTCGCGCGCAATTACGCAGTGGGGCGAATCGGTGGCGACGAGTTCGTCTGCGTCATGCACGACACGTCGATTGAAGACGCCATCGCGCAATGCCGCGAACTCATTTCCATTCTTTCTGACGCGCCCTATCAGGTCGGAAATCGCGCGTTTCAGGTGAAAGCTTCGATCGGTCTCGTCGAATGCTCGCAGGGCGTGCGCGTGCAGGACGCGCTGTCGCATGCGGATCGCGCGTGCCGCGAAGCGAAGAAGGTCGCGCATACTCACCTCGTCACGTACCGCAAGGGCGCGGCGGCGTTCGAGGAGCGCGCGGAAGAATTGAAACTCGTCGAGACGCTCGGCCGAAATCGTCTGCCGCCGGGCCTTTTTCTCGTGATGCAGCCGATCATGTCGTTATCGGCGCCAACGGAATCGCTTAATTTCGAAGTACTTCTGCGCATGCGCGCGCCGGACGGCACGACGCTGCCTGCGGGCAAGGTGATCGTCGCGGCGGAAGAGTCCGGCAATATTGCTGCAATCGACCGCTGGGTCATTACCACGTTGCTCGAATGGATCGAGGCGCATCGCCATGAATTGAAGAACACGCAATTCATTTGCGTGAACCTTTCGGGCGGTTCGCTCAACGACGAGCAATTCATGGAGGATATCTTCGCGTTGTTCGCGCGGCATCAGTCAGTGGTGCATTACCTTTGCCTCGAAATCACCGAAAGCGTGGCGCTGCACGATTTGGAGAACACGCAGCGCTTTATTGCGCGCGTCCATGACATGGGCGGCAAAATCGCGCTCGACGACTTTGGCGCGGGTTATTCCTCGTTCAAATATTTGAAGGCACTTTCCGCCGATGCGCTGAAAATCGACGGCGAATTCGTGCGCTCCATGTGTGCGCATCCGGCGGATATCGCCATTGTCGAAGCTATCGTCGCGCTTGCGCGCAATCTCGGCATGCGCAGCGTGGCGGAATGGGTCGAAGACATCGATACCCTGCGCGCATTGCAGGAAATCGGCGTCGATTATGTGCAGGGTTTTTTAGTCGCGAAACCGCAAGACAGCGTCGCCATTCTTTCGGCGACTTCCGCTGCGAGTTTCGTAAAAGATCCGGAAGTGGTGAGTTTTGTCGAGTGCCTGTCCGCGCCGGCGCAGGCGCTCGCATTCGACTATGAATGGCGCGCCCGCGCCGCGGGCACCCATTAACTTCTATTTTCGAACCCGTTCAGGCGGGTTTCGATTCACTCAAAATCTTGTTCGCCGCGATGGGAATGCGCGTGTCGTCCCATTGCGCGAGCCATTGAATCTCCTTTTGCGTGAAATAGCCGGGATGATTGCGCAGCGCGAACTGCAGGGAATCGACGATGTGATCGCGAATGATCTGCGGGGCGTTGTCGTCGTTGACAATCGCGTGAAGGGCTTCGAGTGTGCTCATGTTGCGTGGCCTGGCCGGTGAATAGGGAACGTCGGCGTCACCATAACCCGATAAAAATCGCGAAACATATTGCAGCGCGAAACTTTCCACGCGGCCGTTTCCTTACAGGAGCTTGCTAGAATCGGCGCGAATGCCTCAACTCGATCAACGCGCCGGACTTGAAGCGGGAGCCGCTTATGAACGACCTGGAGCGCGCTTCGCCTGGCGCGTGTTTGCGCTGCGAAGAGGGCGCGCATGCCTGATCGATCCTCGCGCCAAGCGTCTGTTCATTCGGTCGGCTCGAATCAGCTCGGCATGCGCCAATTCAACGAGCGCATCGTGCTGCAGGCCATTCGTCTGCACGGCGCGCTGCCGAAGGCGGACATCGCGCGCCTCACGCGCCTTTCCATGCAAACGGCGTCGATGATCGTCGATCACCTTATCGACGACGGCCTGCTCGTGAAGGAAGCGCGAACGCGTGTGCCGGGGCGCCTCGGGCAGCCATCGGTGCCGATTGCGCTGCGAGCGGACGGCGCGTTTTCCATCGGCGTGAAAGTGGGGCGACGCAGCCTCGACGTGCTGTCGATGGACTTCACCGGCGCCATTCGCACGCGCGACACGCTCGACTATCCCTATCCCGATCCCGCCACGCTTTTCACGGAACTTGCCGCACGGCTCACGCGCGCCATCGACGCGCTCGGCGACGACGCGCGCAAGATCGCGGGCATCGGCGTGGCGGCGCCGTTGTGGCTCGGCGGCTGGCGCGATTTCTTCGATACGCCGCCCGACGTGCTCGCCGCATGGAACGAGATCGATATCCGCGGGCGCATTCAGGCGCTCACGGCGTTGCCCGTCGAGTTTGCAAAGGACACCACGGCCGCCTGCGCCGCCGAACTCGTGATGGGGCAGGGGCGCGGGTTGCGCAACTTTCTGTACGTGTTCATCGGGACGTTCATCGGCGGCGGGCTGGTCATCGACGGCCGCTTGCACGCGGGGCCGGGCGGCAACGCGGGCGCAATCGGCTCGCTGCCGCTGCAAAAGCGCGACGGTGCGGCGCAGTTGCTCAACACCGCGTCGGTCTATGTGCTCGAAAAGGCGTTCGCGGCGGCCGGCGCGCCCGCCGCCGCCGCTCACGACGAACGCGCATGGTCGGCTTCGCTGCGGCCGCTGTCCGAGGCGTGGCTCGACGACGCGTGCCCGGCGATCGCGTTGAGCATCGCGTCGTCGGCGGCTTTACTGGATCTCGAGGCGGTCGTGATCGACGGCGAAATCGATCGCGGCTTGTTGCGCGAGATCATCCGGCGTACGGATGAAGCGCTCGGCCATTTCGACTGGCAAGGCATGACGCGTCCACGTTTGGTGGAAGGACAGATCGGCACCGATGCACGCGCGATGGGCGGCGCCATTCTGCCGCTTTACGCGCACTTCGCGCCGAAGCATGAATTGTTTTTGAAGCCGCTGGAGACTTGACACGGGCGGTTTGCATTGTCTATACAACGCTCTGGCAAACACGACAAATCGGCGTCGGGAAATCCCTAATACAATGAAAGTTGTATATACAAGAACATGAAATCGAATTCGGACCTGCGAGAAATCCGCGTCCGTTCGCTCAATCTTCCGACGCGCAGGAGCCTGCCTCGTGACCTCATCTTCTCGTCATCGCGACACTGAAATTCGCGCCCCGCGCGGCACACGACTCAATGCCAAAAGCTGGCTGACCGAGGCACCGCTGCGCATGCTGATGAACAATCTCGACCCGGAAGTCGCCGAGAATCCGCGCGAACTGGTGGTCTATGGCGGAATTGGCCGCGCGGCGCGTGACTGGCCGAGCTTCGACAAGATCGTCGAAACGCTCAAGCGGCTCGAAGCGGATGAAACCCTGCTGATTCAATCGGGCAAGCCGGTTGGCGTCTTCAAGACGCATGAGAACGCGCCGCGCGTGCTCATCGCCAATTCGAATCTCGTGCCGCACTGGGCGAACTGGGAGCATTTCAACGAACTCGACGCCAAGGGTCTCGCCATGTACGGTCAGATGACGGCGGGAAGCTGGATCTACATTGGCAGCCAGGGAATCGTGCAGGGCACGTATGAAACCTTCGTCGAAGCCGGTCGGCAGCATTACGGCGGCGATCTCAAGGGACGCTGGGTGCTGACCGCCGGACTTGGCGGCATGGGTGGCGCGCAGCCGCTCGCCGCGACGCTCGCGGGCGCGTGTTCGCTCAATATCGAATGCCAGCAGAGCCGGATCGATTTCCGTCTGAAGACACGTTATGTCGATGAACAAGCCACCGATCTCGACGATGCCCTTGCCCGCATGCAGCAATACACGTCCGAAGGACGCGCGGTGTCAGTCGCACTCTGCGGGAACGCCGCCGATGTTCTGCCCGAACTCGTGCGCCGTGGCGTGCGCCCGGACCTCGTGACCGATCAGACGAGCGCGCACGATCCGCTCAACGGCTATCTGCCGAACGGCTGGACATGGGCGCAGTATCGCGACCGCGCGCAAAGCGATCCGCAGGGCACGGTGAAGGCGGCGAAGCAATCGATGGCCGAACACGTGCGGGCAATGCTCGCCTTCCGCGAACAAGGCGTGCCGGTGTTCGATTACGGCAACAACATCCGCCAGATGGCCAAGGACGAAGGCGTCACGAATGCGTTCGATTTCCCGGGCTTCGTGCCCGCCTATATCCGGCCGCTGTTTTGCCGGGGCGTCGGACCGTTCCGTTGGGCCGCGCTTTCTGGCGATCCGCAGGACATCTACAAGACCGACGCGAAGGTGAAGGAGCTGATCGCGGACGACGCGCATCTGCATCGCTGGCTCGACATGGCGCGCGAACGCATCAGCTTCCAGGGCTTGCCGGCGCGCATCTGCTGGGTCGGCCTCGGGCAACGCGCGAAGCTCGGCCTCGCGTTCAACGAGATGGTGCGCAACGGCGAGCTGTCCGCGCCGGTGGTGATCGGCCGCGATCATCTCGATTCCGGTTCGGTCGCGAGCCCCAACCGCGAGACCGAGTCGATGCGGGACGGCTCGGACGCCGTCTCCGACTGGCCGCTTCTCAACGCGCTGCTCAACACGGCGAGCGGCGCAACTTGGGTATCGATCCATCACGGCGGCGGCGTCGGCATGGGCTTTTCGCAGCACGCGGGCGTCGTGATCGTCTGCGATGGCAGCGTCGAAGCCGACGCGCGTATCGCCCGCGTGCTGCATAACGATCCGGCCACCGGCGTCATGCGTCATGCCGATGCGGGCTACGACATCGCCGTCGACTGCGCGCGCGAGCAAGGCCTCGACTTGCCGATGATCGACGGAGCGAACGGCAAGCGATGAACAAGCTCTGGCAGCATTGCCACATCGCAACCATGACGGGCGGCAAGTATTCGATCATCGAAGATGCCGCGATCCTGACGCATGGCGGGCGTATCGAATGGATCGGGCCGCGCGTCGCCGCGCCGAAGCGCGATTGCGAGCGTATCGATCTCGAAGGCGCGTGGGTTACGCCGGGTCTAATCGATTGCCATACGCATCTCGTCTTCGGCGGCGACCGCAGCGGCGAATTCGAGGCCCGTCTGGAAGGCGCGAGCTACGCGGAGATCGCGGCGCGCGGCGGCGGTATTGCAAGCACGGTACGCGCGACGCGTGAAGCCAGCGAGGACGCGCTGTTCGAAAGTGCCCGCGCGCGCGCCTTCGGCCTGCTGCGCGACGGCGTGACCGTGCTCGAAGTCAAATCCGGCTACGGGCTCGATCTCGCGAACGAACGCAAGATGCTGAAAGTCGCGCGGCGCCTTGGCGAAACGCTGCCCTTGACCGTGCGCGCGACCTGTCTCGCAGCTCACGCATTGCCGCCCGAGTATGCGAATCGCGCGGACGATTACATCGCATTCGTCTGCGATGAAATGTTGCCGGAGCTCATCGATGAAGGCCTGGTCGATGCCGTCGATGCCTTTTGCGAGCATCTCGCGTTTTCGCCGCAACAAGTCGAGCGAGTGTTTCTCGCCGCGCAAAAACACGGCGTGCCGGTGAAGCTGCACGCCGAACAGTTGTCGTCGCTGCATGGTTCGACGCTCGCGGCGCGCTATCAGGCGCTTTCCGCCGATCATCTCGAATACATGACGGACGAGGATGCCGCGGCGATGGCAAGCGCGGGCTCCGTCGCCGTGCTGCTGCCTGGCGCGTTCTACATGCTGCGCGAAAAGCAGCTACCGCCCGTCGATGCCTTGCGACGCCACGGCGTTCCAGTTGCACTCGCCAGCGATCTGAATCCCGGCACATCGCCCGCGCTTTCGTTGCGGATGATGCTCAACCTCGGCTGCACGCTCTTTCGTCTGACGCCGGAAGAAGCGCTCGCTGGCGTCACCCTTCATGCGGCGCGCGCACTTGGCCTGCACGGCTCGCATGGATCGCTGGAAGCGGGAAAGGCGGCGGACTTCGTCGCGTGGAAAATCGGTCGGCCGGCCGAGCTGGCTTATTGGTTGGGCGGTTCATTGCCCAATTGCGTGGTGCGAAACGGCGAAGTAGTGACGACTTCTGTCTGGCAATACGGCCTTACGGCGTTAAGGTAATAAAAAAACGCCTCGTCCAAAAGCACGAGGCGTTTTTCGACAACCGATAAGAATCACACGCTGCGCTTGCGGATCATGCCCCACACGACGAGCAAGATGATTGCGCCGATCACGGAGGCGATCCATCCGGCGGGCTGCCCGGGCTGATACCAGCCGAGCGCGCGTCCCACATAGCCCGCCACCAGCGAACCGACGACCCCCAGCACGATGGTCATGATCCAGCCCATGCTGTCATCGCCTGGTTTGACGGCGCGCGCAATGAGCCCGATAACCAGTCCGACGATCAAAGTCCCGATGAATGCAAACATGCGGTAGCTCCTTCTGAATTGCTGCTCGTTGGCTGAGATTGCTCCGGACGCATTCCGGCACGTCCAAAGTAGCACGCGACAATGCGTTTGGATATGACACGCCGCGCGACTTGGCCGGGATTGGCCATTCGGCCAGTCTCCTTAGCACGTGGGATGCCACGTCATCTCGCGCGGTAAAATCCGTGTTCTGCATCACTTTGCCTGCACGGCGCCGCCATGACCGATTCCGATTTCCCCGCAACCGACGACCCGATTCACGAAGACCGCCTCTGGCGCGACGACGGCTGGACCGCTCGCGTCATGAAGAACGAAGACGACGATGGCTGGGCCGTCGCGATGATCCAGGCGGGCGAGGCCGAGCCCGCGCTCGTCGGCCCGTGGACCATGGGCCGCGACAAGAAGAACCCGAAGCCGCTGGACGCGAACGCTTTTCGCACGCTGGTCAAGACGGCGTCGGAGGTATTGCGCCGTCACGAGCAGCAGCGGCATGCCATGCTGCACAAGAACGTTTCCATCGACGTACGTGGCGAAGACGTTACCGTCACGCTGGAAATCGTCCCCGACGATGACGACCCCTACGCCAACCTGAAGGCCTTCGATGCATTTGGCACGCAGCTCGCGCACGTGCGCGTGTCGCCTGCGTTCAAGCTGAGCAAGACAAGCGCCGAACGCTGGGCCGAGAACGACTACGCGGCGCCGCATTGAGCGGCGCTCGAAAAGCGTCAGCGCAATAAAAAAGCCGTCGCATTTGCGACGGCTTGCAGACAACGAGCAGCGAGTCACCGACCCGCAGCTTATTTCACGACGAACTCGATACGACGGTTGGCGAAACGACCGCTTGCGGTGGCGTTATCGGCGATAGGGTTTGCGTCGCCGTAGCCGTTCGACGTGAGGGAATTCGAAGGCACGCCGGCTTTCATCAAATAGCCGCGCACGGCTTGAGCGCGTTCCCTCGACATTTCCAGTTTGGCTGTCGGAACGCCTGTTGCGTCCGAGTATCCCGCGACTTCGAGTTTGACCATCGAACCCTTGGCCGCGCAGTCTTTTAGCAACGCGGCAGTCTGATCCAGCGTGGCATACGCGTCTTGCGGCACGGTTGCGCTGGAGCGTCCGAAGTTGACGACCTGCAGATCGAGCACCTTCGAGAGCTTGTCGCCGGAACAGGAATCTTCCGCGGCGAGCAGTGTCTTCATGGCGCTGCGGAACGATTGCGTGGCATTGGCGACCGCGCTGTCCACGTTGAACGAGGTGACCTGAAACATGTCGCCGAAGGTGGTTTTCAAGCGATCCATCCAGCCGAATTTCGCTTCGGCGGCCGTGCCGCTCAGTTCAACCTTCGAACCCGCGATTTTCGCTTCCGCGCCCGGCACGGCCATTAGCGGCAAGAGATCCGTCACGTGCGAAAGCCACGTGGCGGGACGCGCTTGTGCATCGACGGAAACGTTGGCGCTGTAGTTCTTGCCAAAGTGCTGTTCGAGTGCATCGATCAGACGTTGCTTCTCGGCGTCCGTGGCAACGGTTGCCTCGATCGAAGGAACGCCGGCAGAACTCACGTGGAACAGCATGCTGGCGTCTTTCGACTTCGCCGGTGCTGCATCGGGTACGGAAGCCGCCGCGATGCCGCTTGCGGCATCGACCGAGGAAGCTATCGCCGTTGCGGATGCCGTGTCCGTGCGCAGCGTGTCTGAACCATTGACTTGTGTATCGACCGAAGATGCAGCCGGTGTGACCTGCGTGACGGGTGATGCAGCGGTCGACGCTCTCAGGTCGAACTTGTCGCCGTTCGTAAAGCCACGGTAGTACACCGCCGCGAGAATCGCGGCGAGCATGGCAAACAGGAGCCAAATCCATTTGTGCGATTTTTTCGGCGCGGGCTTGCGCACGGGTGCTCGCATTTGGGTCGTTGCGGCCGCGAAAGCGGGGGCGGGAGTGGAAGCAGGCGCAGGCGTGGGCGTGGGCGTGGGTGCGGGTGCGGGTGCGGGTGCGGGTGCGATAGGCGCAATAGCTCGCGGCGCCGGTGGGGCTGTCGTCGCAATGGCCGCCGTTGCCGGAATGGTTGCAATAGCGGGCTCAAGTGCCGGTTCCAGCGTCGAACCGACGGCATCCAGACGGCCCGCGATATTGCTGGCAAAACCTTCCGTGTTGCCACGACCAATGGCGGCCGCGATTCCGTTCGAAAGCGTTGCGCGGATTTCGGCTACCTGATCGCGCAACAGCGCGGGCAACGCATGCACCGAAACCTGCGAGAGCAGGAAGTAATGCTTCAGCACACCGAACAACACGGCGGAGAGCATGCCCGAGAGGGCCGATGTCGCTTGTGCCGGCACGCCGGTCTCAATGGAAGCCGCATCTGTCAGAGCGTCGATGCGTTGTCCCGTCGCGCGCGCGGCCATCAAATGTCCGCTTGCTTCGAGGTGTTTGAGGCCACTCGTCGTGGTTATCACGTTGCTCAACTGATCCGCTATAAAAGCGTTCGCGTCCGGCGACATGACGACCGTGTACAGCGCGTTCGCGCCATCAGCAAAAGCCGAACGTTCCATGAGAGATGCAACGAGACCAGGCACTGCGCGTGCGGTCAGCTGCTGAACGATTTGCGCAGGGATACCGAATTTCTGCGATAGCTGTTCCGCGATTTGGTCCGTAATCGCGGACCTGACTGCCTGGACCAGATTGATGCTCATCGACTGTCTATCCTATATGCTGTAGCGCCAGATGAAGGCGCATTGACGCGACGCATTTTATATGCGCAGCTATCCTAAAATATTTTCGAGATACTTATTTACAGAAACCGTTACGTTCGTGTCACGGTTGAGCGGGCATGAGCTCGAATCAGCGTGCCCGAAGGGAAGAATCCGAGAAAAAGCGGGCCACGCGTTTGGCGGCGATTCCGAGCCATGATGCTTCGGATGGCATGGGTTCGTGCTGATGCACGTTCGATGCGAGGATGGCGTAGACCGGGTTCGAATGGACGAACGCGCGATACGATGCATCGAGAGGTGAGGTCCACACGCAAGCACGGCATTCGTGCTTCGAGCAGCTACTGCAGGGAGGTTGATCGCGCTTCATGACGGGTCCTTGACTTAACCTGTCGATGATGTTTGATCCTTGCGGGGAACGCGATCGGACGCTTCTGATTGGAGTCTTAAAATAACTCCGAAAGCATGCAAAATAGGATACTTCGCACGTTCACAATCACATCGAGGAGACAGACGATGCATTACCTGATGATCTACGAACTCAGCGCCGACTATCTCGAGCGGCGCGCGGAATTTCGCGATGCGCATCTGAAGCTCGCCTGGCAGGCAGCCGAGCGCGGCGAGATCGTGCTGGCCGGTGCGCTCGATGCGCCCGCCGATCGCGCCATATTGCTGTTTCAGGGCGACTCGCCCGCGGCCGCCGAGGCGTTCGCACGTAACGATCCTTACGTGGTGAACGGTCTCGTCGAACGCTGGCAAGTGCGCAAGTGGAACACTGTGGTGGGCGAGGACGCGGCCACGCCCGTTCGTTAGACGTCGGCGGTTTCTTCCGAGGGCCGGTCGCGGCGTGCGGGCGCGTTGCGGCGCGCGGCGCGATAAAGGCTCGTGAGCGTATCGTCCATTTGCTGCGTGCGCTCGAAGAGGTCCGCGAGCCAGTCGACGAATACCGAGACGCGCGGCGTCGCCTGCCGGCTCTTCAAGAACGCCACCGAGACCCGCAGCGGCGGCGACTTCCATTGCGGCAGCACTTCCACCAGTTGCCCCGAGCGCAGATACGGCTGCGCGGCGATCCGCAACGGCTGTATCAGTCCGAGCCCTTCTATGCCGCACGCGAGATACGCGTGTTCATCGGCGACCTGGACGAAGCCGCGCATCTTCATGGTGACGGCTTCACCGTCCACGTCGAAATCGAAATCGGCGGGGCGGCCATTCTTGCTCGACACGCAGTTCACCGCGACGTGCTGCGCGAGTGAATCGACCGATGCGGGCGTGCCGTGCTTTTCCAGATACGCGGGACTCGCGCAAGTCACTTGTTCGAGCACGCCAAGCCGCCGCGCGATGAGCCCCGAGTCAGGCAATTCGCCAAGCTGCACGCTGCAATCGACGCCTTCGCCGACCAGATCGACATTACGCATGCCGATGCCGATCGACAGTTCGATCTGCGGATAACGCGCATGAAACTCCGGCAACGCAGGCACGACGATGGACGTCGCGACGGTGTCCGGCATCTCCACGCGCAACCGTCCGCGCAGACGTTCCTCGCCCGCGCCGAAGCCGGATTCGAGTTCGTCGATATCCGCGAGAATCTGCGCGCAACGTTCGTAATAAGCGGCGCCGTCGACCGTGAGGTTCAGGCGGCGCGTGGTGCGGGCGAGCAATTGCACGCCGATCAATGCTTCGAGTTGTTGCACAGTCGTCGAGACGCTTGCACGCGGCATGCCGAGCGATTCGGCAGCGCGCGTGAAGCTGTTCGTATCGACGACACGCGTAAAGACACGCATGGCATGGACGCGATCGATCACGTTGAGTTTTCCTTATTCCGACGATGGAAAGGCGATGCGCGCCACTACACACCGCCGCTTGACCGGGCAGGCGAAGCGGCGGGAAACAAGGCACATCGGCGATGATCACATCGTAAGGATTCGAAACCCTTGCGTGAATACACAAAACTGGACGATTCTTGCCCGATTCTTCCCGCGCCCGTGTGAAGGCGTAATCAAAGCGTCGGCATTTCGCCGCGCAGACGGCCCGAGAGTCCCGACATATCCGCGCCCGACGGCGCTTGGTAGAGCCGCAATCCCATCTCCGGAAGAATGGACAGCAGATGGTCGAAGACATCGCCCTGAATGCGCTCGTACTGCGTCCAGGCGGTCGTCGCGGTGAAGCAGTAGACCTCCACCGGAATGCCCTGCGATTCGGGCTCCATCATGCGCACCATGATCGTCATGTCCTGCCGGATCTCGGGGTGCCGCTGCAAGTAAGCCAGCGCGTAGGCGCGAAACGTGCCGATGTTCGTGAGCCTGCGCCGGTTCGCGGGTTCGTTGGCGAGTTCGCCGAGATTGCGGTTGGCCTGTTCGACTTCCGTTTGTTTTTGCTGCAGATAATCGTGCAGCAGGCGAAAGCGCATGAGACGGTCGGTTTCGTCGTCGCTTAAAAAGCGCACGCATTGCGCGTCGATACGCATGGTCCGCTTGATGCGCCGCCCGCCCGATTCGAACATGTGCCGATAATTGCGATAGCTCTCCGAAAAGAGCTTGTAGGTCGGCACCGTGGTGACCGTGTTGTCCCAGTTCTGCACCTTGACCGTATGCAACGCGATGTCCTTCACGAAGCCATCGGCGGATGCTTGCGGCATCTCGATCCAGTCGCCTATGCGCAGCATGTCGTTCGACGTGAGCTGCGTGCTCGCGACGAGCGACAGCAGCGTGTCCTTGAACACGAGCAGCAGCACCGCGGACAACGCGCCGAGACCCGAGAGCATCCAGAGCGGCGAACGGTCGATGAGAATGGACAGCACGAGCACGCTGCACACCAGCGCGAGCGCGAGCTTGCCGATCTGGACATAGCCCTTGATGGAGCGCGTCTGCGCTTCCTTGCTCGACGCATAAACGTCCTGCCACGCCGATAACGCGCTGCCCGTCGCGAGGAACACGCACACCCACGCGCCGCTGTGCGCCACGCGCTCGATGACCGTCGCCCAGCGGCCGATATGCGGCACGTCGTCGATACCGAGCGCAATGGTCGCAAACGGCACCGCGTACCACAACCGGTGATAGGCGCGCCGGCGGATGAACGCCTGATCCCACGCGGTGTGTCCGGCCAGCACGAGCAGCCGGTGCGCGATCACAAGCACGATGCGCGCGACCACCCACTGCACGAAGAGCGCGACGAGCGCCAGCATGACGATGCCGAAGACCAGCTGCGCCCACGGATGCGTGGGCAAATGCTGTTGCAACTGGTCGGGCAGAAAATCGAGATTCATGGCTTCCACGAAAGGGCGAATGCAAGGCGCCCCGTATTGTGCATGAACGCGCACCATTTCCGCGCGCACGGTTTGCTCGTTGACCGTCTTATCGAAAACCCGCGTTCGATGAAAATGAATTTTTTTCCGCGATTGTTTTGGGTAAATATACTTTCATTGCATTTGCTTACAGCGGGAGTTGTTCCAGCGCCCATGTCACGCTCACCAGCGGTCCTTCCGTCGACGGATGCCGACGATCTGATCTCCGCGCGCATCGCGGCGGCCATGCCGGGCCTGACGCCGATCCATCAGCGCATGGGCGCGTTCGTGCTCGCCAACCTGTTTCGCTCGGCCACCATGCGGATCGACGAACTGGCGGAAGCGGTCGGGGCATCGGTTGCCACGGCGAACCGCTTTGCGCGCGCGCTCGGTTTTTCCGGCTATCCCGCGTTTCGCGAGGCGCTGGTGCGCGGCTTCGAAGCCACCATCGCGCCGGTCGAACGATTGCGCTCCGCGCTGGAATCGCCCGCGAGCGGCGCGGATGTCTTCGATGCCTCGCTCGCGCAGGCCTCGGCGAATCTGCGTCTTGCCCAGACTTCCGTCGATGCCGCGAAGGCCGTCGCCGTCGTCGAAGCCATTCTCGCGGCGCGCCAGGTCTTCGTGCTCGGTTACGGCGCGAGCGCGTTCCTCGCCGGTCTCATGGAGCATGGCCTCACGCCTTATTGCGCGAACGTGCAGTCGCTCGCGCTGACGGGCGGGCCATCGCATGCGGCGCGGCGTCTGTTCACGGCATCGCGCGAGGATTTGCTCGTTGCCATCGCCTTCCCGCGCTATGTCGACGACACCATCACGCTAGCGCGGCAAGCGCGCGACCATGGCGTGCGCGTGGTTGCGCTCACCGACAGCATCGCGTCGCCGCTCGCGCGTATCGCGGATCTCGTGCTGACCATCGGCGCGGAACGGCGGCTCGCCGCGAATTGCGACACCGCCGTGCTTGCCGTCATCGAAGCCTTGTGCGACGCCGTTGCGCATCGCGCGAAGCGTTCGGTCGAGGCGGCATCCGGATTGACCGAATTCGTGCTGCCGTGGCTCGTCGCACCTTCTATCCTCAAGAGTGCGTCCGGCGTGCAAACACCGCGCCGCCGGCAGACTCGACATCCCCACACGGAGCCGCGCGAATCATGAACGCCATTCCGGTCATTGCCATTCACGGCGGCGCCGGCACGATCGTACGCGCCGCGCTCAAGAGCGACGCCGAAGCGCGCTATCACACGGCGCTCGCGGAGATTCTGCGCGCGGTTGAACGCCTGCTCGCCGATGGCGGCAGCGCACTCGACGCCGTTACCGAAGCCGTGCGTCTGCTCGAAAATTGTCCGCTTTTCAATGCAGGTCACGGCGCGGTCTTCACGTCCGCGGGCACGCACGAACTCGATGCATCCATCATGGACGGCGCGACGCTCGAAGCGGGCGCCGTCTCTTGCGTGACGCGCTTGAAGAACCCGGTGCTCGCCGCGCGCCGCGTGCTCGACGTGAGCGAACACGTGATGTTCACGGCGGCCGGCGCGGAAGCGTTCGCGGCGGCGCAAGGCCTCGAATTCGTCGAGCCGTCGTACTTTCATACCGATGCGCGCTACGAGCAATGGCAGAAGGCGCGTGGCGCATCCGGCACAATGCTCGATCACGACGCGGCGACGCTCGCCGCGGGCGAAGACGATCCGCTCGATCCTGCGAAGAAGTTCGGCACGGTCGGCGCGGTGGCGCTCGACGCGCACGGTCATCTCGCGGCCGCGACATCGACGGGCGGCATGACCAACAAGCAGATCGGCCGCGTCGGCGATGCTCCGTTGATCGGCGCGGGCTGCTACGCGAACGATGCGACCTGTGCGGTCTCGACCACGGGCACGGGCGAGATGTTCATGCGCATGCTGGCTGCCTACGACGTGGCGGCGCAGATGGAATATCGCGGGCTGCCGCTCGAAGTCGCCGCGCGCGATGTCGTGATGAACAAGCTGCCGCGTATCGATGGACGCGGCGGACTCATCGCCGTCGATGCAAAGGGCAATGTCACGCTGCCGTTCAATACCGAAGGGATGTATCGCGGATTCGCGCGCGTGGGCGAGCAACCCTTCACGGCGATCTACCGCACATGACGACGTTACCCGACGCACGCGTCATCGACGTACGCGATCTCTCCGTCACTTTCCGCTCGCGCTCGCGCACGGTCGAAGCGGTGCGCAACATGTCTTTTGCCGTCGATCGTGGCGAGACGCTCGCCATTGTCGGCGAATCGGGATCGGGCAAGTCGGTGACGTCGCTTGCGCTCATGCGTCTCGTCGAACACGGCGGCGGCGCGGTGACGGCAGGCAGCATGGCATTCCGGCGACGCAGCGGGCAAGTGCTCGATCTGGCGCAAGCCTCGTCCGCCACGATGCGCGGCGTGCGCGGCGCCGATATCGCGATGATCTTCCAGGAGCCGATGACCTCGCTCAATCCAGTGTTCACGGTGGGCGATCAAATCGCGGAAGCCATCGCGCTGCATCAGGGCAAGAGCCGCGCGGAGGCGAAGAACGAAGTGCTGCGTCTGCTCGATCTCGTGCGCATTCCCGAGGCGCGCCGCGTGTTCGGGCGCTATCCGCATCAGTTGTCGGGCGGTATGCGGCAGCGCGTGATGATCGCCATGGCGCTTTCGTGCCGGCCCGCGCTGCTCATTGCCGACGAACCGACCACCGCGCTCGACGTGACCATTCAGGCGCAGATCCTGCAACTCGTGCGCGGCCTGCAGGACGAGATGAACATGGCCGTGATCTTCATCACGCACGACATGGGCGTGGTCGCGGAAGTGGCGGATCGCGTGCTGGTGATGTATCGCGGCGAGAAGGTGGAGGAAGCCGAATCCGACGCGCTGTTCGCGCGTCCGCGGCATCCGTACACGAAGGCGCTGCTCGCCGCCGTGCCGACGCTCGGCGCGATGCAGGGCACCGATCGCCCCGCCAAGTTTCCGATTCTCGAAGTGGAGCCTGCCGAACTCGCCCCCGACGATGCCAGCGCGCTGCGGCCATCCGCGGCGGTCGAAAGAGAGACGCAGCCCGCCATCGACGAAACCGCGCGGCCAATTTTGCGCGTGCGCGATCTGGTCACGCGCTTTCCGGTGAAGACCGGCATCTTCGGACGCACGACGGCGGCGGTGCATGCGGTCGAGCGCGTGAGTTTCGATCTGCGTCCGGGCGAGACGCTTGCGCTCGTCGGCGAATCGGGCTGCGGCAAGTCGACCACGGGGCGCTCGCTCTTGCGGCTCGTCGAAAGCCAGAGCGGTTCCATCGAATTCGACGGACGCGACATCAGCGCGCTGAAAGGCCCCGAACTTCAGGCGCTGCGCCGCAATATCCAGTTCATCTTTCAGGACCCGTTCGCCTCGCTGAATCCACGTTTGACCGTGGGCTTTTCCGTGATGGAACCGCTCCTCGTTCACAACGTCGCAAGCGGACGGGAAGCGCAACAACGCGTGGATTGGCTGCTCGAAAAAGTCGGCTTGCCGCCCGAAGCCGCGCAGCGTTATCCGCATGAATTCTCGGGCGGGCAACGTCAACGGATCGCCATTGCCCGTGCGCTTGCATTGAACCCGAAAGTCGTGATCGCCGATGAATCCGTCTCCGCGCTCGATGTCTCCGTGCGCGCGCAGATCGTCAATCTCATGCTCGATCTGCAGCGCGAACTCGGCGTCGCGTATCTCTTCATCTCGCACGACATGGCGGTGGTCGAGCGCGTGAGTCATCGCGTGGCGGTGATGTATCTCGGGCAGATCGTCGAGATCGGGCCGCGCGCGGCGGTGTTCGAAGCGCCGCGTCATCCGTACACGAGAAAGCTGATGAGCGCGGTGCCGGTGGCCGATCCCGCGCGCCGTCACGCCAAACGCATGCTCGCCGCCGACGAAATACCGAGCCCCATTCGCAAACTCGGCGACGAACCGGTGGTGGCGAAACTCGTTGCGGTCGGCCCGGACCATTATGTCGCCGAGCATCATGTCGGCGGCGCTTATTAAGCGTTAGTCAAGATCAGTCAAGTCAAAGGAGTCTAACGATGCCGTCAACGAAATCCAGCTCCATGCGCGCGCTTTTAGCCGCGAGCGCATGCGTATTCAGCGCGCTTGCCGCCGCGCCCGCGTTCGCCCAGAGCACCGCCGTGATGGCGGTGGCCTCGACCTTCACGACGATGAACCCCTACGATGCCAACGACACGCTCTCGCAAGCGGTCGCCAAGTCGTTCTATCAAGGGCTCTTCGGCTTCGACAAGGACATGAAGATTCAGCCCGTGCTCGCGACGAGCTACGAAGCGAGTCCGGACGCGAAGGTCTACACGGTCAAGCTGCGGCAGGGCGTGAAGTTTCAGGACGGCACCGATTTCAACGCCGAAGCCGTGAAGACGACCTTCGATTGGGTCACGGACCCGAACAACAAGCTCAAGCGCTACGGTCTTTTCAACAAGATAGAGAAGACCGAAGTGATCGATCCGTACACGGTGAAGATCACGCTCAAGATGCCGTTTTCCGCGTTCATCAACGTGCTCGCGCATCCGGCGGGCGTGATGATTTCGCCCACCGCGTTGAAGCAATACGGCAAGGACATCGCGTTTCATCCGGTCGGCACGGGACCGTTCGAGTTCGTCGAATGGAAGCAGACCGACGACCTGAAGGTGAAGAAGTTCGCGGGCTACTGGAAGAAGGGCTATCCGAAGATCGACATGATCGACTGGAAGCCGGTGGTCGATAACAACACGCGCGCCGCGCTCATGCAAACGGGCGAAGCGGACTTCGCGTTTTCGATTCCGTTCGAGCAGGCCGCGACGCTCAAGGCGAGCCCGAAGGTCGATCTGATCGCGGCGCCTTCCATCATTCAGCGCTACGTGAGCATGAACACGTCGCAGAAGCCTTTCGATAATCCGAAGGTGCGTCAGGCGCTCAACTATGCGATCAACAAGGACGCGCTCGTGAAGGTCGCGTTTGCCGGTTACGCGGTGCCGTCCGAAGGCGTGGCGCCGCCGGGCGTGGACTTCTCCACCAAGCTCGGGCCGTGGAAATACGATCCGGCCAAGGCGCGCGAGCTGCTGAAGGAAGCGGGTTATCCGAACGGTTTCGAGACCGTGTTGTGGTCGGGCTATAACCACACGACGGCGCAGAAGATCATCCAGTTCGTGCAGCAGCAGCTGGCGCAAGTGGGCGTGAAGACCACGATCGAAGCGCTCGAAGCCGGCCAGCGCGTGCAGCGCGTGGAAAGCGCGCCGGAGCCGGCCACCGCGCCGGTGCGCATGTACTACGTCGGCTGGTCGTCGTCGACGGGCGAAGCGGACTGGGCCATCTCGCCCTTGCTCGCGAGTTCGTCGTTTCCGCCGAAACTCTTCAACACGGCCTATTACAAGAACGATACCGTCGATTCCGATCTGCAAAAGGCGCTCACCACGACCGACCGCAAGGAGAAGACGCAGCTTTACGCCGACGCGCAAAAGCGCATCTGGGACGACGCCCCGTGGATCTTCCTCGTCACGGAGAAAGTGGTGTATGCGCGCAGCAAGCGTCTGACGGGCGCTTACGTCATGCCCGACGGCTCGTTCAATTTCGACGACATCGCGATCAAGTAAAGCGCCTCGACGATGCTTACCTTCCTCGCCAAACGCCTCTTCGGGCTCTTGCCGACGCTCTTCATCGTCGCGGTGCTGGTGTTCCTGTTCGTGCACATGTTGCCGGGCGATCCCGCGCGTCTGGCCGCCGGGCCCGAAGCGGATCAGGCGACGGTTGCGCTCGTGCGGGCCGATCTCGGTCTCGACAAGCCCTTGCCGCAGCAATTCGCGAGCTTCTTCGGCAAGATCGTGCATTTCGACTTCGGCATGTCCACGCGCAGCAAGCGGCCGGTGAGCACGGAGATCGGCGAGCGCTTCATGCCGACGCTCTGGCTCACGCTCGCGAGCATGGCGTGGGCCGTGGCGTTCGGCATGGCGATAGGCATCGTCTCTGCGGTCTGGCGCAACCAGTGGCCGGACCGGCTCGGCATGACCATCGCGGTATCGGGCATCTCGTTTCCCGCCTTCGCGCTCGGCATGTTGCTGATGGAAATCTTCTCGGTGAAGCTCGGCTGGCTGCCTATCGTCGGCGATGGTTCGTGGCAGAGCTACGTGCTGCCGTCGCTCACGCTCGGCGCGGCCGTGGCCGCCGTGATGGCGCGCTTCACGCGCGCGTCGTTCGTCGAAGTGCTCGGCGAGGACTTCGTGCGGACCGCGCGCGCGAAGGGCGTGCACGAGCCGATGGTCATCGTCAAACACTGCCTGCGTAACGCGATGATCCCCGTCGTCACCATGATGGGCCTTCAGTTCGGCTTCCTGCTGGGCGGCTCGATCGTGGTCGAGAAAGTGTTCAACTGGCCGGGGCTCGGGCGCCTGCTCGTCGATGCCGTCGAGATGCGCGACTATCCCGTGATCCAGGCCGAAGTGCTGCTGTTTTCGCTGGAATTCATCGTCATCAATCTGGTGGTCGATGTCCTCTACGCGGTCATCAACCCGACCATTCGTTTCAAGTGAGGACCGCATGAGTGTGACAGCCACAGAGGCGAAGGTCGCGGTCGCGCCGCAACAGGAGATCCGCACGCCGTGGACGGAGTTCTGGCGCAAGCTCAAGCGTCAGCCCGTGGCGCTCGCGGCGGCCGTGTTCGTCGTGCTTCTGATCCTGATCGCGGTGATCGCGCCGTATATCGCGCCTTACGACGCGGAAAATTATTTCGATTACGACGCGCTCAACGCGGGGCCTTCGGCAGCGCACTGGTTCGGTGTCGACTCGCTCGGCCGCGACATTTTGAGCCGCATTCTCGTCGGCAGCCGCATTTCGCTCTCGGCGGGCTTGCTGTCGGTCGTGATCGGCGCGGTGATCGGCACGTTCTTCGGGCTGCTCGCGGGCTACTACGAAGGCTGGTGGGACCGCATCGTCATGCGTATTTCGGACGTGCTGTTCGCGTTCCCCGGCATTCTGCTCGCCATCGGCGTGGTGGCCATTCTCGGTAACGGCATGATCAACGTGATCTGCGCGGTGGCTATCTTCAGCATTCCCGCGTTCGCGCGGCTCGTGCGCGGCAACACGCTCGCGCTCAAGCACCTGACGTATATCGAGGCGGCGCGCAGCATAGGCGCGTCGGACTGGACCATCATCATGCGGCACATTCTGCCGGGGACCATTTCCTCGGTCGTCGTGTATTTCACCATGCGTATCGGCACGTCGATCATCACGGCGGCGAGTCTCTCGTTTCTCGGCCTTGGCGCGCAGCCGCCGACGCCCGAGTGGGGTGCGATGCTAAACGAAGCCCGCGCCGACATGGCGATGGCACCGCATGTCGCCATCTTCCCGAGCCTCGCCATCTTTCTGACGGTGCTTGCGTTCAATTTGCTCGGCGACGGTCTGCGCGACGCGCTCGATCCCAAGCTCGACCGGCCGTGAAGCCGCCGCATATCGGCGTGCTCGACGCGGGCGCGCGCAACAGTATCGCGGACGTGACGGGCGTGAGCGTTGGCCATTACACCCTCGCCGATGGCGCGATTCAAACCGGCGTGACGGTGGTGCGCGCGCATGACGGCGATGCGTATCGCAACAAGACGCCAGCAGCGGCATGCGTCATCAACGGCTTCGGCAAGAGCGTTGGGCTCGTGCAGATCGATGAACTCGGCGTGATCGAAACGCCTGTCGCGCTCACCAACACCTTCGCGGCCGGCACGGTGGCGAACGCGCAGATCCGCGCGGCGCTCGAAGGCAATCCGCGCATTGGCCGCGACTGGCCGAGCGTCAATCCGCTAGTGCTCGAATGCAACGACGGCTTTCTGAACGACATGCAGGCGTTCGCCGTCGAAGAAGCGCATTACCGGCATGCGCTCGCTTCGTGTTCGCCGGACTTCGCGCGCGGCGCCGTGGGCGCGGGACGCGGCATGTCGTGCTTCGACTTGAAGGGCGGGATTGGCACGGCCTCGCGTGTCGTCGATATCGGCGATGAACGCTACACCACGGGCGCGCTCGTGCTCGCCAACTTCGGACGCTTGCCGCAACTCACGATTGCCGGCGATGCCATTGGACGCACGCTGCAAGCGCAGGCGCCACAACGCGAGCAAGGTTCGATCATCATGCTGATCGCCACCGATGCACCGCTCGATGCGCGGCAGCTTCGCCGTCTCGCCATGCGCGCCGCAGCCGGGCTCGCGCGCACCGGTTCGGTCTTCGGTCATGGTAGCGGCGACATTGCGCTGGCGTTTTCGACGGCGTACACCGTGCCTCACGACGCCGAGTTCATCGACTTGCCGCGCTTGCTGCCGGACGCGCGTCTCGACCCGCTCTTTCAATGCGTGGCGGACGCCACCGAACAGGCCATTCTCGACGCGCTCTTCAGCGCCGAAAGCGTCACGGGCCGCGACGGGCATCGTCGCGAGTCGCTCAACGAAGTGTGGAAAAGCCAATGAAAGTGTTGATTTCGGTGGATATCGAAGGCGTCGCGGGCGTGTTTCATCCGGAGCAAACGCGCGCGGGCAACGGCGAATACGAGCAGGCGCGCCGCTTCATGACGAACGAAGCGAACGCCGCCGTGCTCGGTGCATTCGATGGCGGCGCGACCGAAGTCTGGGTCAACGATTCTCACGGCGGCTTTCGTAATCTATTGCCGAACGCGTTCGATCCGCGCGCGCGTCTCGTGCTCGGCAAGCCGCGCACGCTCGGCATGATGGCGGGACTGGAGGCATCGCCGGAACTGGTGTTCATGGTCGGCTATCACGCGCGGGCGCAGAGTCGCGGAATTCTCGCGCATACCATCAACAGCGCTGCATTTGCGCGCGTGATGCTCGACGGAGAAGAGGTTGGCGAGGCCGCGCTCTATGGGCAGCTTGCCGAGGCGCGCGGCGCACGCGTCGCGCTCATCACGGGCGACGACGTGTTCGGCGCGGAGACCTTGCCCGTGTTCCCGGACGCGAACTTCGTTTGCGTGAAGACGGCGCACGGCTATTCGAGCGGCGTTACGGATACGCCAGAAGCCGCGTGCGCATCGATCAGGCGCGCGGCGAAGGAGACTGTCGAGGCCTCGCGTCATTCAAGCTCACGCGCACACCATGCACCGGACTCACGCCGTTGCGAACTGCGCACGCAAAGCCCCGCTTACGCCGATCTCTTCTGTCAGTGGCCGACGCTCGAACGGCTCGATGCCGTCACGCTCGCCTTCGATGCGCCCGGCATCGAACAGGTCGTACGCACACTCAATTGCCTTTCGGCAATGTCCTTCATGTTACGGTGAACGGAGGAACTATCGTTAGAATGGAGGTCTTGGCTGATCGGTCATCGGCACGGTACTTTCTTCAACGATTTTTTGCAGGCGCTTTCATGCACGACGTGAAGCTCGAACACAACGACGATGTGACGCTCGATCCCGCCGCTCCGCAACTCGTCATGCGCGGCTCGCTGTTCATCGACGGCCACGAAGCCGGTTGCTGGGAAGAGCGGCGCGATGGCGCATGGGCGGCGCGGCTGCGGCACACCGAACAGTGGATCGTCGAGACGAGCCGCGCGGCGCTAATCGAGCGGCTTGCCACTGACGCCTGAGCGCATCCCGAGTGCGGACAACCTTTCAATCACATCGATTTTATTTATGTATTTGTCGATCATCGCGGTGGGAATCGGCGGCGGGCTGGGATCGCTGCTTCGTTGGGCGCTCGGTTTGCGCCTCAATGGAATCTTTCCAAACCTGCCGCTCGGCACCTTTGCATCGAATGTGATTGCCGGATACATCATCGGCGTGGCGGTCGCGACCTTTGCGCGCTTGCCGGACATCTCCGTTGAATGGCGTCTCTTCGTCACGACCGGTCTGATGGGCGGCTTGTCCACGTTCTCCACGTTCTCGGCCGAAGTGGTCGCGCATCTTCAGCAAGGGCGGCCAGGCTGGGCGCTCGCGGAGATCGCGCTGCACGTCGGCGCGTCGCTCGCAATGACCGCGCTCGGTATTGCGACGGTGGCCTGGGTCAGCTGATCCACGCACGTTGCCGCAGCGCCGCGTTCCGCATGAACTCCTACTTTTTTCCCGCGTGTCTTCACGCTCTTTCGCCGCTGCTTCGCGCACGCGGCTTGTTTCTTTTGACTGCAATACGAAGGTGATGAGATGGTCGAGTTCGAGTTCGAGTCCCAGTTCCCGAGAGTTGACATCAGACCGTACCAGGCGAGTGACCTCGACGGCGTGATCGATCTGTTCGTGCGCGCCGTCCGTGAAAGCGCGTCCGAGTACTACAGCCCGGCACAAATCGATGCCTGGGCGCAAACCGACCGCGAGGAGTGGCATGCCGCCCGCCTCAGCCGGCCAACCTGGGTGGCATTCACGGACGACGAGCTCGCCGGTTTCGCCGATGTCCACGAAAACGGGCTCATCGACATGATGTTCGTCGAGCCGAGGCATCAGCGCAAAGGCGTGGCCACCGCGCTGCTCGCGTCCATCGAGGAGCATGCCGAGAAAAACGGCATGCGCGTGCTGCACACGTATGCGAGCTTGGGCTCGCAGCCGTTCTTCGAGTATTGCGGCTTCACCATGCTGCTTGCGCGGGCTGTCGAGGTGCGGGGGCAGCGCTTTGCGCAACTCGTGATGGAGAAAGTGCTGTAGCTGTATAGACAAGTCAAGCGCTATGTTCGGGATTGCCTCGGTGTAATCCCGGATAGCCCCTTGTTTCGTCCTTTCTGCCCGTTTAGACTTGTGCCTAACTTGTATAGACAGGAAGAAACATGATTACGCTCACGCCTGGCAAGCTCACGCTGCCGCAATTGCGCCGCATCGCGCGCGGATCGGATTCGCTGAATCTCGATCCCGCGAGCTTCGCCGCCATCGACGCGAGCGCGCGCGCCGTCGCCGCGATCGCCGCCAAGGGTGATCCGGCCTACGGCATCAATACGGGCTTTGGGCGGCTCGCCAACACTCACATCCCCGCCGATCAGCTAGAACTTCTACAGCGCAACCTGGTGCTGTCGCACGCGGTCGGCGTCGGCGAACCGATGTCGCGACCGGTCGTGCGTCTTTTGATGGCCCTCAAGCTGTCGAGTCTCGGGCGCGGCCATTCGGGCATTCGCCGCGAAGTGATCGACGCCCTCGTCACGCTTTTCAATGCCGATGTATTGCCCGTCATCCCCGTGAAAGGCTCGGTCGGCGCGTCGGGCGATCTCGCGCCGCTCGCGCATATGTCGACGGTGCTGCTCGGTATCGGCGAAGTCATGGTGCGCGGCGAACGCGCAAGCGCGCTCGATGGCCTCAAGCTCGCCGGGCTCGAACCGCTCACGCTGCAGGCGAAGGAAGGGCTCGCGCTGTTGAACGGCACGCAGGCATCGGCGGCGCTCGCGCTTTACAACCTCTTTGCCATCGAGGACCTGTTCCGCACCGGCCTCGTTGCGGGCGCGCTGTCCGTCGACGCGGCCGCGGGCTCCGTCGTGCCGTTCGATGCACGTATCCATGAGTTGCGCGGACATCGCGGGCAGATCGATTCGGCGGCGGCGTATCGCACGTTGCTGGCGGGCTCGGGCATCAACCTGTCGCACGCCGATTGCGAGAAGGTTCAGGACCCATACAGCCTGCGCTGTCAGCCGCAAGTGATGGGCGCGTGTCTGGATCAGATGCGTCATGCGGCCGACGTGCTCTTGATCGAATCGAATGCGGTTTCCGACAATCCGCTGATTTTCCCGGACACGGGCGAAGTGCTCTCAGGCGGCAACTTTCACGCGGAACCCGTTGCCTTCGCCGCCGATAACCTCGCACTCGCCGCCGCCGAAATCGGCGCGCTGGCCGAGCGCCGCATCGCGCTTCTGATCGACTCGACGCTTTCCGGCTTGCCGCCGTTTCTCGTACGCGATGGCGGCGTGAACTCCGGCTTCATGATCGCGCATGTGACGGCGGCGGCGCTCGCGTCCGAGAACAAGACGCTCGCGCATCCTGCTTCCGTCGATTCCTTGCCGACCTCGGCGAATCAGGAAGATCACGTGTCCATGGCGACCTTTGCCGCGCGCAAGCTCGGCGATATCGCGAGCAACACGGCCAATATTCTCGCCATCGAACTGCTTGCGGCAGCGCAAGGCGTCGATCTGCGCGCGCCGCATCGCACGAGCGCGCCGCTTATCGACGTGATGCAGACCATCCGCGCGCAAGTCGCGCATTACGACCTCGATCATTACTTCGCGCCCGATATCGCCGCCATTGCGACGCTCGTGCAGGCGGGCGAGATTGCAAAGCACAGTCCGTTTTCCTTTGCCTCGGAACAGAGCGCGGATCGAAGCGCATGAGCACGCCCGCGTATCAGGAGATCAAGGACTACATCCTCGAGCGCATTCACGGCGGCGAATGGAAGGAGGGCGATCAGGTGCCCTCCGAGAACGAGCTCGCGCGCGAGTTCAAAGTGGCGCGCATGACGGTGAATCGCGCGGTGCGTGAACTGACGGCCGAACAGGTGCTCACGCGTGTGCAGGGCGCGGGCACGTTCGTGGCGCAGCCGAAATACGCTTCGACACTGGTCGAGATTCGCAGTATCTCCGATGAAATCGTCGCGCGCGGGCATGCGTATCGCGCGGCGGTGCTGCATCTGGGTGCCTCTATCGTCGATGAAGCGCTAGCCGCCGAAATGCAGCTTGCGCTCGGTAGTCCCGTGTTTCATTCGCGCGTGCTGCACTTCGAGAACGACGAGCCCGTGCAACTCGAAGAGCGCTACGTGAACCCGGCCATTGCGCCGGAGTACGCGCGTCAGGACTTCACGAAGATCACGCCGAATCAATATCTGATGGTGGCCGCGCCCTTGCAGCGGGTCGAATATCGGATCGAGGCGTCGTTGCCATCGCCGGAGATTCGCCATGCGCTCGCGATGAAAGATCACGAGCCGTGTCTGCTGCTGCATCGGCGAACGTGGTCGCGCGACACGGTGGCGTCGGTCGCGAATCTGTGGCATCCCGGCGACCGCTATCAGTTCACCGGCCACTTTTGATCATGGCAACCGTTCTGCGCGCATCATCGCTCGCAGCCGTGCCGTGGAAGAACGGCGGCGGCATTACGCGCGAACTCGCGGCGGGACCGGAAGGCGCGTCGATCGATACGTTCGCGTGGCGGCTTTCCATCGCGGATGTGTCGGCGGATGGCGCGTTTTCGAGCTTCGCGGGCGTGGATCGCGTGCTGATCCTGCTCGATGGCGCGGGCATGATGCTCGCCGAACCCGACTATGTACATACGTTGAACGAGCCGCTCGCGATGGCGCGCTTTGCCGGCGAAACGCCCATCCACGCGGCGCTCGTGCAAGGTCCGACGCGCGACTTCAACGTGATGACGCGTCGCGGTCGCGCGCATGCTTCGGTGACGAGCCGCTTCGAGTCGCATGAATGGACGCCGGACCACGACGTCACGTTTCTGCATTGCGCGCGCGGCATGTTGCACGTCATGCTGGCCCATGGAGAACGCATCGCGCTCGCAGCGGGCGATAGCTTGCGTATCGAAAGCGCGGACGGACGCGTCGGGTGCGAAGCGTCGCAAGATGCGTCGTGGTTGCAGATAGGCATCCATACGCCGTGAACGCGTGGATCGCGCCAGATGCCCGATGGCTGGCAACGCAACATAATGCTCGAATGGATGGAAGACGGCCAACGCGTGCGGCATCGCGCCAACTGTCTTTTCGATGCTGCGCTCGACGGAGGAACGCGGCTCCAAAAGCTGGCTTTCCGATACGGTTTTCTGCGAGCATGGTGGATCGCCGAAACGCGACGTCTTCGTCGGCGGATGCAAGATCATCGACGCAAGTTGTCAGGCGGACGAAGACGCACTGCGTTCATTCATCGACTAATAAAACGCGAGGCATCACATGGACGATTGTGCGATCTACACGCTCGAGCGCGGCACGGCGCCGTTGCTCATCTCGATCCCGCACCGCGGCACGCGTATACCCGACGGGCTCGCGCAAGAAATGACGCTGGTCGCGCGGAAAGTGGATGACTGCGACTGGCATCTCGACCGGCTTTATGACTTTGCGCGCGAGATGGGCGCGTCGATTCTGCTGCCGCAATTCGCGCGCTATGTCATCGATTTGAATCGTCCGCCCGATGACGCCAATCTTTATCCGGGCCGCGATACGACTGGCCTCTGTCCCGTCGATACGTTCGAGAAAGAGCCGCTTTATCTCGAAGGTCATGAGCCTTCACGCGAACAGATCGAGGCGCGCCGCGCGCTCTACTGGCAGCCTTATCACGATGCGCTCGCTTCCGAACTTGCCGCCTTGCGCGAGGAACATGGGCACGCGTTGCTGTGGGAGGCGCACTCCATTCGCTCAGTCGTGCCGCGCTTCTTCAATGGCCGGCTCACGGATTTCAACTTCGGCACGGCGGATGGAGCATCGGCGGCGCCTGAACTGGCCGAGCGGCTCGCGCAGGTCGTGGAGTCGGACGGACGTTACACAACGGTGGCTAACGGGCGCTTCAAGGGCGGTTACATAACGCGTCGCTACGGTCAGCCGGCCAACGGGATCCACGCGGTGCAACTGGAGCTCACGCAGGCCACTTACATGAACGAGGCACCGCCTTATTCCTACGATGAGGCGCGCGCGAGCGACGTTCAGCCCTTGTTGCGGGAGTTGGTCGCCGCGGCGTTGGAGCATGTGAAAGCGCCCTGATTTTAGCTGGCGTCAGGATGACCATTGTCTGACGCCGCTGTAATGATGTTTTCGGCGACACTGGTTGTACTGCCATCAATCTGGCGCGGAAGTATTAATATAAACAATGACTTAAAGGCTGTCGAACTGCGGAGGCCATGCAGTTGCGCGTCCGCTATTGTTGCGACTTCGACAAATATGTTTCCTGCAAATCGGGGTTTCCCCTAAGTCGCGTCCCTCCTACACTGTTTTCAAGCGAAACGAAATCAGAAACTGTTTAAAAGCTTCCGGCTTCGTCTTCGATTTCAAAACAAAATTCCAGGAGGTTCATCATGATCAAGTCTTTCGTTCCGGCTCTCGTTATTGCTTCGGCTCTGGCCGCTCCGACTTTCGCCTTTGCACAAAGCAACGGCCCTGTGACCCGCGCCGAAGTTCGCGCCGAGCTGGTCCAGTTGGAAAAGGCTGGCTATAACCCGTCGACGGACCACGCGTTCTACCCGCAAAACATTCAGGCAGCCGAAGCGCGTGTGGATGCACAGCAAGGTACGTCGTCGTACGGCGCATCGACTGCGGGTTCGTCGCAAGCGGGCGTACGTCCGTCAGCGTCGATGTCGGATCGTAACTCGGTCTACTTCGGTCATTAATAGATCGAATAACGGCAATTTGCAGTGGTGGTGGCAGTAGCAGTGGCAGTTGAAGGTGAGGTAGATGGCAGAAAGCGTAGTAACTTGCGAGAAGTGTAGTAGAGCAGTTCTGCAGTAAGCAGCACCAGGAACGCCGACCGCGATTTTTGCGGCCGGCGTTTTTTATTTCGACGCGTTGTTTAATGCGGCGATCGCTCGATTTAACCGGCGCGAAAAAAGAAACGCAGATCGGTTTTGTTCACTTTCGAAATGAGTCGGCTTATGTGCACGAGTTAAATATCGCGCGTACTTGCAAAGGAGCGTCAATAAAATAATAAACGAGGCTCTCTCGATGTCCCGGTATCCTAGAATTCATGTGGCAGAACGACGGCCAATAAATTCAACGGTCGATATTCAACGTGAATCGATGCTTGCGGCGAGCATTTCACTTTATCGAGAGAGCTGAGAATAGTCATGAAAAAAGCCACGTCCTTGCTGCGACTTCTATTGCTAATCCTCCTAGCAGCTACGACAACCGGCGTTTATGCCGGTCAGTTCAGCGTACAGTGCGCGTATTCTCACACGAAGCCCGACGATTCCATTGTTCGTTACGGATTACCCGGACTCGCCATGCAGCACGATTTTTTCGGTAACCGATCGACCGATGCCTTTAGCGACCTCGCAAAGCTGAATGTGAATAAAGCCACGACGTGTAACATTACGGCCGATGCGTCCGCTTATTGGGTGCCGCAATTGAAGCGCGCCGCCGGAATAGTGGTCCCCGACTTCCAGAAGACCTACTACCAAAAGAACACCGAGCTCCCGGTCGTTACCGCCATCCCACAAGGTCTGGAGATGCTCGCCGGCGACCACCACGGAACCGCGGCAAATCCGGCTATTGCATATTTTTGCCAGAATGTAGGCTACATGGCGAATCCGCCGACGAGTTGTCCCGTTGTGAACGGCAACGCGCAGTTTGACATCGTGATCTATTTTCCGGACTGTTGGGACGGCGAGCACATTAAACCGGATTTCTCCTCGGGCGTTCAGAACATGGCTTACCACAATAACAAAGATGGTTCATGTCCCGAAGCGTATCCGATCAAGATTCAGCAACTGCAATTAAACTTGCAATACACGCTTGGCAATAACGGCGATCTGAACGGCGCGCAGTTGTCGATGGACCCGATCATGGTGAACGGCGTGCTGACGCCGCAATGGGGCAGTTTATATACCGCTCACGCCGACTTTATCAATGCATGGAAGCCGGATAGCCTTCAATACGCAACCGACAATTGTTCCAATAATGGAAACACCGCGTGCAGCAGCGATATTCCGACCTACTATGTAAAGTCCAGTTCGGATACGTGGCTTGACTCCGGCGGCACTCCGCACAATGCAGACGAGAAACTGCGCGTAGGTCCGGGCGACATTATTTTCATGAAGTTTCCGACGCCTGTAATCACGGACTATACCTATCAAACCGCGTTCATACAGACTCAGGGCGGCGACGTCACCGACTCCACGGCGGTCTACTTGTACCTATTCGCCGCCGCAACCAATTGGGACGATCAAAACAAGCCACCTACCGGAAGTGCCTGCACGCCGCAGTCCGTTGGCGCTATCTATCTCGACAACGTTAATAAACTCCGGATAAATTCCATCGACGCATACGTCAAGCAGCAAATTGCCGCGAAGGCGCCTGAAATTGCGATCTGCATTAAAAACAACACGAGTAAGGTCGTCGAATTCAACTCGCGCGAAGTGAAAAACGGCGTGCCTGCACTGTTTTTGAAATAACGCTGGCCGCCACCTAGGCGGCTATCGGATTTCGTTGCCCGGCGAACGCGCGCCACACGCGCGAAGCACCAGCCGCACGACTTCCTCGGTCTCCTCGTCGAACGCCTTTCGAGTCAGCGCGCGCTTGCCCTTCAGCGCGCGAATTTGCGCGTCGAAATCGGCGTAATGCTGAGTGATCGCCCATATCAGAAACATGAAGGTCTGCGGTTCGACAGGCGCAAGTAGTCCACGCGCGATCCATCCTTCGATTACCGTGACGCGCGTATCGAGCCACGGTTTTACGCGTTCGTTCAACACGTCTTGCATGTGATGCGCGCCGTGAATGATCTCGCTTGCCCAGACTTTCGATCCGAGCGGCCGGCGCCGCGACAACTCCATCTTTGCGCGCACATAGCCGCCGATTGCTTCGGCAGGATCGTCGCTGCATTCGAACGTATCCGCCGCGCGATGCCAGTCTTCGAAGAGGTCTTCGAGCACGCGTCGATAGAGCGCGAGCTTGGTCGGGAAGTAGTAATGCAGATTGGCTTTTGGCAGGCCGGCGCGCTCGGCGATCATCGCGGTGCTCGCGCCTTCGAGGCCTTTCTCGGCGAAAACGGCTTCGGCGCAAGCCAAAAGGTGAGCCTCGTTGGTCTCGCGAATTTGTGCCTTGCGCCGCCGCAAAGGCGGAACGGCGTTACTGCTTTCTTCGATGCCGGGCGACGCTTCGTCGTGTCTCATTGTTCCTTCCGTAGGCCTCGTGTGCCGCATCGTGCCTGATTTGCGGCGTTCGTGCATGCCGCGCTGTTCTCAATTCTGCATGCCTCAGCAAGTTCGACCAAGTGATGCTGCAGCGCAATGGCACGCTTCTAGCTCTGTTCGCTTCAACACGAAAGACGTTGATTTGCTTATTTTAATCGGCTACAACCTGTCCAGTCGGACAGGATTTGAAGCGAAACCGAATGGCTCGAATGCAGCATCGATCGTACAAGTAAAAGCATGCACCGCGCGCGTGCAAGTCTGCACCCGCCGCGCGCCGGATGCACGAAAAGCAGTCCCCGACATACGAAGTTCATCGTAAGGAGCGAGGCGCATGAACGCGGTTACGGATGCAATGAGAGAGGCTGGTCTCGACACGTCCATCAAGGTCAACGGTCAACGTCTGTGGGACAGCCTGATGTCGATGGCGAAGATCGGCGCAACGCCCAAAGGCGGTGTCTGCCGGCTCGCGCTGACCGATCTGGACAAGGAAGGGCGCGATCTCATCGTGAGTTGGGCGAAAGAAGCGGGCTGCACGGTGAGCGTCGACCAGATGGGCAACGTGTTCATGCGCCGCGCGGGCCGTCATACCGACGCGCTGCCCGTCATGACGGGCTCTCACGCCGATTCGCAGCCGACAGGCGGCCGCTTCGACGGCATCTACGGCGTGCTCGGCGGCCTCGAAGTAATCCGCACGCTCAACGATCACGCGATCGAGACGGAGCATCCCGTCGAGGTCGTCATCTGGACCAACGAAGAAGGCTCCCGCTTCGCGCCGGCGATGGTCGCATCGGGCGTATTCGCAGGCGTGTTCTCGCTCGATTACGGGTTGTCGCGCAAGGACGTCGATGGCAAGACCATCGGCGAAGAACTCGAACGTATTGGTTATGCAGGCGATGTTCCGTGCGGCGGCCGCAAGCTGCACGCGGCGTTCGAATTGCATATCGAGCAGGGCCCGATTCTCGAAGCCGAGGACAAGACAATCGGCGTCGTCACCGATGCGCAGGGCCAGCGCTGGTACGAGATCACACTGACGGGTCAGGAAGCGCATGCGGGCCCGACGCCCATGCCGCGCCGCAAAGACGCGTTGCTCGGCGCATCGCGCGTGGTGGATCTCGTCAACCGCATCGGACTGGATCACGCGCCGCTCGCCTGCGCCACGGTCGGCATGATGCAGGTCTATCCGAACTCGCGCAACGTGATTCCGGGCCGCGTGTTCTTCACCGTGGACTTCCGTCATCCCGACGACGCCGTGCTCGCGAAAATGGACGCCGCACTGCGCGAAGGCGTCGAGCGCATTGCGGGCGGCATCGGCCTTTCGACCGAACTCGAGCAGATCTTCTACTACGAACCCGTCAAGTTCGATGCCGCGTGCGTCGACTCCGTACGCGCGGCAGCCAAACGCTTCGGCTATTCGCATCGCGACATGGTGTCGGGCGCGGGCCACGACGCGTGCTACCTCTCGCAAGTCGCGCCGACATCGATGGTATTCGTTCCTTGCGTCGACGGCATCAGCCATAACGAAGTAGAAGACGCCTCGCAGGAATGGATCGAAGCGGGCGCGAACGTGCTTTTGCACGCCATGCTCGAGCGCGCGTCGGAACCCGTCTCTTAACGGCTATTCGTCGATGTTTTCCAAAGCACCGTTCGCGTCGTCCCGCGCGAACGGCGGGAATCGCTACGTCCTCATATCGAAGAAGGAACGCGTATGACCATGAAGATTGCGGGCCACAGGCTCACGCAGGAACAACTCGCATGCGAGTTTTCGGATGTCGCGCCCTTGCTCGATGCGACTGCCGCCGCCGCCGCGGCAAGCCGCTGTCATTACTGTTATGACGCGCCATGCGTACAGGCTTGTCCGACGCAGATCGATATTCCGAGCTTCATCCGCAAGATCAGTCACGGCAATCTCAAAGGCGCGGCCGTCGATATTCTCTCGGCCAATCCGCTCGGCGGCATGTGCTCGCGGGTGTGTCCGACCGAGATACTGTGCGAAGGTAGTTGCGTACGCAACCATCCGGGTGACGAGCCGGTGCGAATCGGTGCGCTGCAGCGCCATGCAACCGATTCGGCGATGGCGCGCGCCGAACCCTTATTCAAGCGCGCGCCGGAAACGGGACGACGAATCGCGATCGTCGGTGCGGGACCGGCAGGACTTGCGTGTGCGTATCGGCTCGCGCTGGCCGGCCATCAGGCGATCATTTTCGATGCGCGCGCCAAACCCGGCGGTCTCAACGAATACGGCATCGCGGCGTACAAGACGGTGGAAGACTTCGCGCAACGCGAGATCGAATGGCTGCATTCGATCGGCGGTATCGAAATCAAAACGGGCGTGACGCTCGGCCGCGATGTGACGCTCGACGAACTGCGCAAGCAATACGACGCGGTGTTCATCGGCTTCGGTCTGGCGGGTGTGCGTGAGCTGGCGCTGGAAGGCGAGTCGCTCGAAGGCGTGATGAACGCGGTGGATTTCATCGAGCAAGTGCGTCAGGCCGATGACCTCGCGAGTGTGCCGGTCGGGCGGCGTGTGGTGGTGATCGGCGGCGGCAATACGGCTGTCGATGCCGCCGTGCAAAGCCGCAAGCTCGGCGCGACCTCGGTGACCATGGCGTACCGGCGCGGCGTCGAGAACATGGGCGCGACCTGGGCGGAACAGGAGTTCGCGCAGAACAACAACGTGACCATCGTGACGCATGCGAACCCCGTGCGTCTGATCGGCGCGGACGGACACGTCACGGGCGTGGAGTTCGACCGCGCGGGCGAGCGCTTGATCATCGAAGCGGACATGGTGCTGAAGGCCATCGGGCAGACGCTCGTGCCGGTGGGTATCGACCGGGAATTGTTGAGTCTCGATGGCGGGCGCATCGTCACCGACGAGAACCGTCAGACGACGCTCGCCAAAGTCTGGGCCGGCGGCGACTGCGCCACCCACGAAGGACTCGATCTCACCGTGCAGGCCGTGCAGGACGGCAAGCTCGCGGCGGCGTCCATTGGCGCGTCTTTCGAACTCACGGCGATCAAGGCCGCATAAAAACCCCGCAACGCATTCGATACGGAGCCGCTAAAAACATGGCCGATCTTCGCTGCACTATCGCTGGCATTACATCGCCGAATCCGTTCTGGCTTGCATCGGCGCCGCCGACCGACAAAGCGTATAACGTCAACCGCGCGTTCGAAGCGGGCTGGGGCGGCGTCGTATGGAAGACGCTCGGACTCGACCCGCATGTGGTCAACGTCAGTTCGCGTTATGGCGCCGTGCAATGGAACGGGCAACGCATGGCGGGGCTGAACAACATCGAGCTGATCACCGACCGCCCGCTCGACATCAACCTGAAAGAGATCGCGCAAGTGAAGCGCGACTGGCCGGACCGCGCGCTGATCGTCTCGCTGATGGTGCCGTGCAACGAGAAAGACTGGAAGTGGATTCTCACGCAGGTGGAAGACACCGGCGCGGATGCGGTCGAACTCAACTTCGGCTGTCCGCATGGCATGAGCGAGCGCGGCATGGGCGCGGCGGTCGGGCAAGTGCCGGAGTATGTCGAGATGGTCACGCGCTGGGTGAAGGAAGGCACGCAATTGCCGTGTCTCGTGAAGCTCACGCCGAATATCAGCGACATTCGCATGGGGTCGCGCGCGGCGTTCAAGGGCGGCGCGGATGGCGTGTCGCTCATCAACACCATCAATTCGATCGTCTCCGTCGACCTCGACCAGATGGCGCCGATGCCCACCGTCGATGGCAAAGGCACGCACGGCGGCTACTGCGGCCCGGCCGTGAAGCCGATTGCGCTCAACATGGTCGCCGAGATCGCGCGCGACCCCGAAACGCCCGATTTGCCCATCTCGGGCATCGGCGGAATCTCCACCTGGCGCGACGCCGCCGAATTCATGGTCCTCGGCGCGGGCAGCGTGCAGGTGTGTACAGCGGCGATGCACTACGGGTTTCGCATTGTCTCCGATCTTGCTGACGGCCTCTCGAACTGGATGGACGAAAAAGGCTACGCCACACTCGACGACATTCGCGGGCGCGCGGTGCAGAACGTGACGGACTGGAAGTACCTCAATCTCAAGTACGACATCAAGGCGCGCATCGATCAGGACAAGTGCATCAAGTGCGGGCTGTGCCATATTGCGTGCGAGGACACGTCGCATCAGGCCATTCTCAAGGAGAAGGACGGCAAGCGTCACTTCGAAGTCGTCGATGCCGAGTGCGTCGGCTGCAATCTGTGCATGCACGTATGTCCGGTCGAGCAATGCATCACGATGGAACGCGTCGATGCCGGCGAGTACGCGAACTGGACCACGCATCCGAACAATCCGGCGCGTGTCGATGCGGAAGAAGCCGCCAAAGCCGCCTGAACTCATTGCAACGATCAACAGGAGTTCGTCCGATGAAGCAGACAGCACAATCTGTCGATCCGAATTTCGCGGCCAACTTGCAGGCGAGCAGCCTGTATAACGACGACCTCGCGCCAACGGGTCCCGCGCAGCGCACGTGGAAGTGGTATCACTTCGCGGCGCTGTGGGTCGGCATGGTGATGAACATCGCGTCCTACATGCTCGCGGCGGGGCTCACCGAGCAGGGCATGTCGCCGTGGCAGGCGGTGGTGACGGTGTTGCTCGGCAACTTGATCGTGCTCGTGCCGATGCTCCTGATAGGTCACGCGGGGGCGAAGCACGGCATTCCTTACGCGGTGCTGGTGCGCTCGTCGTTCGGCACGCAGGGCGCGAAGTTACCGGCGCTGTTGCGGGCCGTCGTCGCGTGCGGCTGGTATGGCATTCAGACGTGGCTTGGCGGCAGCGCGATCTACACGCTGCTCAACATTCTCACGGGCAACGCGTTGCACGGCGCGGCGCTGCCGCTTCTCGACATCTCTGCCGGACAGCTTGCGTGCTTCCTCGTGTTCTGGGCGCTGCAGATTTACTTCATCGTGCATGGTACCGATTCGATCCGCTGGCTCGAAAGCTGGTCCGCGCCGATCAAGGTGCTGATGTGCATCGCGCTCGTCTGGTGGGCGACGAGCAAGGCGGGCGGCATCGGCAACATGTTGTCGGCGCCGTCGCAGTTCGTCGCGGGTGGCAAGAAGGAAGGACTCTTCTGGGCGACGTTCTGGCCGGGTCTCACCGCGATGGTCGGCTTCTGGGCGACGCTCGCGCTGAACATTCCCGACTTCACGCGCTTCGCCCGCTCGCAGCGCGATCAGGTGATCGGGCAGTCCATCGGTCTGCCTGCGCCGATGGCCTTGTTGTCCGTGATTTCGGTGGTGGTGACATCGGCGACCGTCGTGATCTACGGCAAGGCGATCTGGGACCCGATCGACCTGACGAGCCGCATGACGGGCATCGGCGTTGGCGTTGCGCTCGTCATCCTCACGCTCGACACCATGTGCTGCAATCTCGCGGCCAATCTCGTCGGTCCGGCTTACGATTTTTCGAGCCTCTGGCCAAAGGGCATTTCGTATCGCGCGGGCGGCATGATCACGGCGACGATCGCCATCGTCATGATGCCGTGGAAAATTCTCGCCACCACGCAGGGTTATATCTTTACCTGGCTCGTCGGTTACTCGGCGTTGCTCGGGCCCGTCGCGGGCATTTTGATGGTCGATTACTTCCTGATTCGCGGCACCCGGCTCGATCACCGCGAACTTTTCGATGAACACGGCGAATATTCGTATAGCGGCGGCTGGAATATCGCGGCGGTCGTGGCGCTGCTCGTCGGCGTGCTGCCCAATTTGCCGGGCTTCCTGCATACGGCGTTCCCCGCGTCGTTCCCTAACGTGCCGGCGTTCTTCAACATGCTTTATACGTATGCCTGGTTCGTCGGGCTCGTGCTGGCCGCGCTCGTGTATGGTTCGTGGATGAAGCTGCGTGGCAGCCCGCAGGCCGGGGTTCTGAGCGCATGAGCGTCCGAAGGAATTTTCGAAGCCCAAGATTCGCAAGGAGAAGACAATGCCAACCCTGATTCGCGGCGGCACCATCATCGATCCGGAACGCAGCTATCGCGCAGATGTCTTGTGCGCCGACGCCGCGTCCGGCGGCACGATCCTGGCGATCGGGCCGGATCTCGAAGTACCGGCGGGCACGAAGATCGTCGACGCGGGCGGACAGTACGTGATGCCCGGCGGGATCGATCCGCACACGCACATGGAACTGCCTTTCATGGGCACGACCGCCAGCGACGACTTCTATACGGGCACGGCGGCGGGCTTGTCGGGCGGCACGACGAGCATCATCGATTTCGTGATTCCGAGCCCGAAGCAACCGCTCATGGCAGCGTTCAAGGAGTGGCGCGGCTGGGCCGAGAAGGCATCGGCGGATTATGGCTTTCACGTCGCGGTGACGTGGTGGGACGAATCGGTGCATCGCGACATGGGCCTGCTCGTGCATGAGCACGGCGTCTCCAGCTTCAAGCATTTCATGGCCTACAAGAACGCGATCATGGCCGATGACGAAGTGCTCGTGAACAGCTTCACGCGCTCGCTCGAACTCGGCGCGCTGCCGACCGTGCATGCGGAAAACGGCGAGCTCGTGTTCCAGTTGCAGAAGCAACTGCTTGCGAAGGGCTTCACGGGACCGGAGGCGCATCCGCTTTCGCGGCCGCCTGAAGTGGAGGGCGAGGCGGCCAATCGCGCGATTCGCATCGCGCAGGTGCTCGGCGTGCCTATCTACATCGTGCATGTATCGGCGAAAGATGCCGTCGATGTCATCGCGCGTGCTCGCAACGATGGCCTGCGTGTGTTCGGCGAAGTGCTGCCGGGGCATCTCGTGATCGACGAATCGGTGTATCGCGATCCCGACTGGACGCGTGCCGCCGCGCACGTGATGAGCCCGCCGTTTCGCACGAGCGAGCATCGCGAGGCGCTGTGGCGCGGGCTGCAGTCCGGGCAGCTTCACACGACGGCGACGGATCATTGCGTGTTCTGTGCATCGCAAAAGGCCATGGGGCGAGAGGACTTCACGAAGATTCCAAACGGCTGCGGCGGCGTGGAAGACCGGATGTCGGTGTTGTGGCATCACGGCGTGAACATGGGGCGTCTCACGCCGAACGAGTTCGTGCGCGTGACATCGACCAACGCGGCGCAGATCTTCAATCTGTATCCGAGGAAGGGCGCGGTGCAGGTGGGTTCGGATGCGGACCTCGTCGTGTGGGACCCGGCGGCGACGCGGACCATCTCCGTGAAGACGCATCATCAGAAGGTGGACTTCAATGTGTTCGAGGGCATGACGGTGCAAGGCGTGGCCACGCATACGCTCACGCGCGGCGAACTCGCCTGGACCGATGGCGATTTGCGCGCGGTACGCGGCGCGGGTCAATACCTGAAGCGTCCGCCAAATTCGTCGTACTTCGAGGCGGCGCGCGTGCAGAACAAGCTGAAGGAGCAGCATCCGGTGGAGCGCGCGGGGGATAAGGCGATGAAGGCCGCCTGAGTGGTTCGAACCGGCCTCGTGTGGCTCGACGCTGCACGGGGCTTGGTCACATCCGAAGCATGATCACACGCTTACAAGCATAATCCGGCACGCTGTCCTCTTATCCAGCGCTGCCCGAATCATGCCGATGCGAAACCTCCACAAGCTTTGCCTTCTCGCCGTCACGACGGCCTTCTGCACGACGCTTTCCACTGCGCGCGCGGCGCATCCGAACGCGCTGTGGGAAATCGTCCACGACTATTGCGAGCCCGCCGCCGAGGGCGCGCCGGTCAAGCAGAAATGCGCCGACGTAAACCTCGCGGGCGGCTACGCGGTGTTGAAGGATATCGTGGGCGTCGCGCAATATCTGTTGATTCCGACGGAGCGTGTGAGCGGCATCGAAAGTCCCTTGATACTGGAGCCGCAAACGCCGAATTACTGGCGCGACGCATGGCAAGCGCGCCGTTATGTCGATGACAAACTTCGCCGCTCCTTGCCACGCGATCAAGTGTCGCTTGCAATCAACTCGGCAAGCGGGCGCACGCAGAACCAGTTGCATATTCATATCGACTGCCTCGCGTCCGACGTCGCGCAGACGCTGCGCGAAGTCGGGCCGGGCATCGGCCGCGAATGGGCGCCGTTGCCGGTGCGCTTGCGCGGGCATCGGTACGACGCCATGCGGATCGACGACGCGGATCTTACGCATACCGATCCTTTTGCGCTGCTCGCGCCTTACGCGGCGCGTCGCGGACAAACGATGGGCGACCAGACGCTACTGCTGGCCGGCGCATGGTTGCCCGATGGCAAGCCCGGATTCTTTCTTCTCAACGATCATGTGCAACCGGGTGACTGGGCTTCGTCGGAAGAACTGCAGGATCACACGTGCGCGTTAGCCGATCGGTCTATAGAGAAACCGTGACGAAAGAGCAAGAATGACGGCAGGCTGTTTCATTCGGATCACGAAGAAAAATTTTGTGACGCCGCTTGAACGCCTCTTGTCAAACTTCTTTCATGTAGTCACGATAATGCACATCGACATCTTGTTCGATCCGCAGAAGGACGCGGCGAACGTCAATCGTCATGGCATGTCGCTGGAACGTACGCGGGAAATCGCGTGGCGAGAGGTGATGTGTCACGCAGACGCTCGTCGCGACTACGGCGAGGTACGCGAGGTCGGCTTCGTGCCGATAGAAGGGAAAGTACATTGCGTGGTGTTCACGCAGCGAGGCGGCGCATTGCGAATCATCAGCTTGCGTCGCGCCAATAACCGGGAGAATGAGAGATATGAGCGAAGCATCGTACAGGTTTTACCGCAATACGCCGGAAGAGGAGGCGGAGATCGAACGGGGCATTCAGATGGACCCCGACACCTTCGTCCCTTCAGACGAGTGGTTCGCACAGATGAAACCGTGGGCGGATCGTCTGCCGAGTGAGTCACCCGCCGAGCAGATTGCGCCGCCGCGTTGACGTCCTGCGTGTGCGACTGACTTCCCCAGTCAGTCGCGCGGCAACGGGTCAATGCGCTTCACGGCTTATCACGCGATGCGCGAACACTCGCGGACCGACGCCTTCGACCCGCGCTTCCGGCATGACCCGTCGCAAAGTGCGTAATGTGAACGCAAGGTCTTCGCTCGCTACATCGAATTCGAGCCTTAGCGCGCATCCTTCGCGCTGCGCCTGACTGACATATACGCCGAGAGGCGAGTGAAACAACTGGCGGATGCGCTCGCAAGATGCATCGTCGTTCGCCATGCGGGCGCGCGCCATGATCCGCAACCGCTGACAAGCGCCGCCGTGATGGCCGGCAAACTGCGCAAGTGTCATATCCATGATCGGGCTCCATCGCGTCTTTTCTTGATATAAGCATACGCGGGGCCTTGTCAACGCCGTATCAGGAAACAAATGCGGCGCGTAAAAATCTCATCAATCGAAGCCCTGAAAAACCGCGTCGTCCGGGCCGATGGAAGCCGGCGATTTCCACGTCGCGTCGCGCATGGAATGCCGCACCTGATGCTCCACGCCCAGCAGAACGGCAAAGATCGCCATGCGGACTGCAATGCCGTTGTCGGTTTGCCGGAAGATGGCAAGACGCGGATCGTGATTCAGGTCGGTGGCGAGATCGTTCGCGCCGGGACGGCTGTCGCGCGGCAGCGGATGCATGATGAGCGTGTCGCGTCCGCAGGCTTCGTTCACGAGCGCCTGGTTGATCTGGAAGTCCGGCGTATAGCCTTCGATGGACTCGTCCGCGAAACGCTCTTTCTGAATGCGCGTGGCATAGACGACATCCGCGCCCGCAAGACCCGCGCGCAGATCGCTCGTCTGTTCGATGACATGATCGCCTCGCGCGATTCGCTCGATGATATGCGCCGGCATTTCCAGCGAACCCGGCGAAATCAGCGTGAACTTGAGGCCCTTGTAAAGTGAGAGCAGCTTGGCAAGCGAATGGACGGTGCGGCCATATTTGAGGTCGCCGACCATCGCGATATGCGCGCCATCGACTATCTTCCCGAGCCGCGAAAACTCGCGCTGGATCGTATAGAGGTCGAGCAGCGCCTGGCTCGGATGCTCGCCGGGGCCGTCGCCAGCGTTGATCACGGGAATGTTGGTCGCACGCGCGAACTCCGCGACGGAGCCTTGCTCGGGATGCCGCACGACGATAGCGTCCGCATAGCCGCTGATCACGCGGCTCGTGTCGTAGATGGATTCGCCCTTCGCCATCGACGAGAACGTGAAGCCGGTCGTGTCGACCACCGAGCCACCGAGCCGACAGAACGCCGAGCCGAAACTCACACGGGTACGTGTGCTCGCCTCGAAGAACAGGTTCGCCAGCACCGCGCCCTCCAGCACGCGCGTGATTTTGCGGCGCCGCGCGATGGGCTGCATCATGTCCGCTGTGCGAAAGAGCGCTTCGGCCGATTCACGCGAGAACTGATCGATGGAGACGAGCTGCGAGCGGCCTTCGTATGCAATCGACGGATATACGCTTTGCGTAGATGTTCCACCCTCGGGCATGCCGTCCAGAATCTCGCCGACATAGCGCGCGGCGATCTCCGGCATGGCGCGCGATTCCGGCGACTCGTCCGGCAAAAGCCATGTGTCCAGCGCACGCCGCGAAACGCCGATGCGGGCCGCGAAGGCATCGCGGGTCATGTTCAGACGCCGCATGGCGTCGCGAAGCACGGTCTGTTGCTGGCTCACGGTCGTCGCTCCTTGAATGTACGCGGAGCGTATATTAGGTCACTCGCCGATCAGATGCAACACCAGTTCGCGATCATGCGATGCCGTGCGGTGCTCGAATACGTATATGCCTTGCCACGTGCCGAGCACCATGCGGCCCGCTTCGACCGGAATCGAGAGCTGGACGGTGGTGAGCGCGGTGCGCAGATGCGCGGGCATGTCGTCGGGACCTTCGGCGTCGTGGACATAGCGGCCCGGCGCTTCGGGGGCGACGGTTTCGAAATAGCGTTCGAGGTCCGTGCGCACGTCGGGATCAGCGTTCTCCTGAATCAAAAGCGACGCGGACGTGTGTCTGCAGAAGATGGTCAGCAAGCCGGTGCGGATATCCTGATGATCGACCCAGCGGTCGATGGCGCGCGTGACTTCGTGCAAACCGCGCGAGCCGGTTGCAACCGTCAGATGTTGAAGTGCCTGTTTCATGTCGGTCCCGTTCGAAAAGATGCGAAAGATGCGGGAAGATGCTTCTGTCAGTCTACCGGCTATGCTTTTGGCAAGGGAGCAAAGAGCGATGACATCGAAAGTCCCGCCCGGATGGCGCTATCTGACCGCGTTGGCGTGCCTGCTGCCCGTCACGCTTGCGGCACTCGCCGACGACGCACGCGTCAATCGCGGTGACGACCCGTTCATGCAAGTATCGAAAGCAATCGCGAATTGCCCGACCCCGCGCGGTCCCGTCGAAACTGAACAGGAATGGCTCGACGAAGCGCATTACCGCATCGAGCGCGGCAATAGCTGCTGGATCGCGGGACGCTGCCGCCTCTCTAACAGCTACGCGTACGACCGGGAAATCGCCGAGAGCACGACGCGCCGCCTCAACGCGCTCAACGCGTCGCTGCAGTGGCGCGAGCACACCAGCCTGTGGCTCACGATCCAGCGCCGCTTCATCTATCTCGACGGCTGCGTCACGCGCGATTTCGACAAAGCGCGCTTCGTATCGGAATTAGGCGAGACCGCCGATGTCGAAAAGATCATCGACCGGACGACAACGCAGCCCTGAGCGCGCAATTCGCGCGTAAGCTGAAAGCAGCATCGTCCCCGGCGGTCGTCGCCCATGAAAACCCATCTTTCCGAGTGGCTCAGTCATATGTCGCTGATGGCCACGTTCTTGCCACTCGACTTCGCCGGTCTGGGTCTCGTCGTGCTGGGGCTCGGCTTACTCGTCGCGGAAATGTTCCTGCCGACCTTCGGCGCGCTCGGCATCGGCGGAATCATTGTGTTTTCGACCGGCGCGCTCATGCTCGTCAATAGCGGAGTGCCTGCCTTCGGCATGCCCTTGAGCCTCTTGACGGGGTTCGCTATCGTGGCCGCGCTCTTCGTGTTCGGCGTGTCGAGCGTCGCCTTGAAGGCGCGCAAGCGGCCCGTGGTGAGCGGCAGCGAAGCGATGCCAGGCAGTATCGGCGTGATGCTCGATGCAACCGGCGCCGCGCCCGCAAGTGGCTGGGCGCGTGTGCACGGTGAACGCTGGCGCGTGCAGACGGCTTCATCGCGAGAACTTCCAGGCGAGGGCGCGCTCGTGCGTGTGCTGTCGCGGCACGGACTGACGCTCATGATCGAAGCGCTGGAGCGCGACCGGCAATCGCATCAACACTAACGAGGCATTAAAAATGGGGCTTACTTTTGGGTTTGGCGGCATTGTCATTGCGCTCGTCATCATTCTCGTGCTTTCGTCGGTGCGGATTTTTCGCGAGTACGAACGCGGCGTCGTGTTCACGCTCGGCCGCTTCTGGAAAGTGAAGGGGCCGGGGCTCGTGCTGATCATTCCGGCGGTGCAGCAAGTAGTGCGGATGGACCTGCGCACCGTCGTCTTCGACGTGCCGCCGCAGGATGTCATCACGCGCGACAACATCTCGGTGAAGGTGAATGCGGTGGTGTACTTTCGCGTCGTCGACCCGGAGAAAGCGGTGATTCAGGTCGCGCGTTTTCTGGAAGCCACGAGTCAGCTCGCGCAGACCACCTTGCGCGCGATACTCGGCAAGCATGAACTCGACGATCTGCTTTCGGAACGCGAGCGCCTGAACAGCGACATTCAGCGCGTGCTCGATGCCCAGACCGATGCCTGGGGCATCAAGGTATCGAATGTCGAGATCAAGGACGTGGATATCGCCGAGACGATGATCCGCGCCATCGCGCGCCAGGCCGAAGCCGAGCGCGAGCGCCGCGCGAAGATCATTCATGCGGAAGGGGAGTTGCAGGCATCCGAGAAACTTCTGCAAGCGGCTCAGATGCTGGCGCAGGCGCCGCAAGCCATGCAACTGCGCTACTTGCAGACGTTGACGACGATCGCCAGCGACAAGAGCACCACAATCGTCTTCCCCATACCGATCGATATCGTGAGCGCGGTGCTCGACAAGATCGGCAAGGGTGGCCGCGAGAGTTAAACCAGCGCGGGGAAGTCCAGCGTGGTGTCGTTCACGCGATTGAAGAGATTCGTGAAGTTGATGACGCTCGCGGCGAAGAGCGCGTCGATCACTTGCGCGTCGCTGTAACCTGCCGCGCGCACGGCATCGAGCACTTCGGCTTTCACCGTGCCGCGTGAACCGGTGGCTTCGCGCACGAAGCGCACGAGCGCATCGCGTTTATCGTTGCCGGTGGCGGTACCCGCGCGAATCTGCTTCGTTTCTTCCTGCGTGAGACCGGCCAGCTTGCCGACGAACGTGTGCGCGGCTTCACAATAATCACAACCTGCCTGTCCGCTAACGGCGAGCTTCACGGCTTCGATATCGGCTTTGCTCAAACTGCTTTTAGCGAGCGTCGCGTCATTGGCGAGCGATGCCGCGAGCGCGCCGGGACTATGCGTGCCGACGGTTGCATACGCATTGGGTACGCGGCCTGCGGCCTTCTTGATCTTGGCGAAGAGTTCGGCGGTGTCACCCGTGGCTTCGTTCACATCGACTTTGGAAATGCGGGACATGGTGTGCTCCTTTTGGTTGATTGCCATGTGTCGTGGCATGGATGCACTGTATGTCTTTGCCGGAATCGCGTGAATGCTCTCCAGGCTCGGAAAGATGCTCGCGCGTCTCAATCGAGTGGATGATGTTTCAAGAAGAGGATGGAAAGGGTTTGCTCACGAACCTCGACCCGGCGAGGCCGAAGCGCCAGGGCACGTCCATTGCCTTGGAAATGCCGATGCGCGGCCCGCTCACGATATCGACTGCATCGTCCGGTGCTTCGACGCAGAACGGCGCTTCGAGCAGCGACATGCCGTTCTGCTTATGCGTGATGCCCAGGGCTTGCGCTAGGCGGCCCGGACCGGAACAAAGCAGCTTGATGGGTTCGAGCCCGCGTCGTTCGCGCATGAGATCGAGTCCGACAAGCGGCTCGATGGCGCGAATCAGCACGCCGGCGCCATGACCTTCTTCGCGGCAAACGAAGTTCAGACACCAGTGGATGCCATAGGATCGATAGACATAAGCATGAGCGGACGGTCCGAACATGACCGCATTGCGCGGCGTGAGACCCGAGAAAGTATGCGAAGCGGGATCTTCGCGGTCGTATGCTTCGGTTTCGACGATACGTCCACCGACGCCATCGAAAGTGACGATGGCGCCGATCAGCCGCCGCGCCACGATGTCCGACGCGGCATTGAAGTCGATAGCAGAATGGAGTGTGGGCTTGGCTTTCACAGAAGGTATTCTAACCGCGCACAAGATAACGACGGAGCGATGCTCACATGAAGTCTTCCTGGTTCCTCAAGTTCTCGAATGGTCTCTCGCGCGTGGCGGGACATGCGTCGACGTTCATCATTGCGGTCGTGCTGGTGATCGTGTGGGCCGTCTCCGGTCCGATCTTTCACTTCAGCGACACATGGCAGCTTGTCATCAACACGTCGACGACCATCGTCACGTTTCTCATGGTGTTCCTCATTCAGAACACCCAGAACCGCGATACGGCCGCCATGCAGATCAAGCTCGATGAATTGATCCGTGCAGTGGACAACGCGCATAACGCTTTACTCGACCTCGAAGAACTCGACGAGAAAGACCTGGCCATTTTTCGTAAGCGCTATGCAAAACTGGCGAAGGAAGCGCGTGACGACTTGCGCTCGGCGAGCAAGGATATCGACATGCCGATTTTCCCGAACGATGCTAGACGCAAGGAAAAGAAATAGTGGGATATTGCGCCCGATGACAGTCGCGCTCAAGGTTAAACAAAAAGTTTGCAGAACGTGCTAAAGCGCGTGACAAGCAGGTATTAATGGTTGTAGCATTAACCTTACAGCGCGATATCCGGTTTTAGCGATGCTTAAATAATAAGCGGCATCGGTCGCGGCGGCGGCCTCGAACGTCGTCGAAGCCCCGGCATGCAAAGGCGGAGCCCGAACGCCTCGCAAACGTTTTCTGAAAAAAATGCAAAGCCACGAAGAGTCGCGCTCGCTGTCAAGACACGCTTTAAACACGCTAAAAGAAAAATTTCTCTCTATAAAGTTTTAGCGTTGTTTGCCGACAGCGGTCTAGTTCATTCATTTTAAAACGTCGAATTAAGGCCATTTCCGGCCTCTAAATGGCGAAGTAATTCCTTGTGGCTCTAGCTAGGATTGCTGTACCCGGTACCCCTAATGCCGGGCCGCACCTACCTACTCAATGCAAAAACAAGGAATGACCAAAATGACCAAGTTTTTCAAGAAATTCATCCGCGACGAACGTGGCGTCAGCGCGATGGAATACGCGATTCTGGCTGGGATCGTCGGCGTGGCGCTCGTCGCCGTGGCAGGCACGTTCAGCACCAGCGTTTCGGGCTGGTTCACGTACCTCAACACCAAGGTCACCGCCGCCCAGAAGTAACGACGTATTCGAGATCCGCGTCTCGCGGATCTCCCCCTTTCTTTCACTCGGTATCCGGTCCATCGTGCTGCTCGCATCCCTTGCCATCCGTCTCATCGTGCTGTGCGCGCTCTTGGTGCTCGCCGTCATCGATGTCCGTGCGCGTCGCCTGCCGACCGGGATCGTGCTTGCGATCGGCTCGCTCTTCTTTGTCGATGCGTTGCTGCGAAAGCTGTCGCTCGACGAGATCATCGCGCATCTGATACTCGCGTGTGTCGTGTTCGCGGTCTGCGCCGCGCTTTTCGCCGCAAAGATGCTCGGCGGAGGCGATGCGAAACTCGCGGCCGTCATCTTTCTCTGGGCTGGCGTCAGTCTGTCGCTGCCGGCTCTCACGCTCATCTCGCTGATCGGGACCGTGGTGTCCCTCGTCAGTCTCGCCACCCGCAACATGAAGGCCGATCAGACATCGTCGCCCATGCGCGCGCTGGCGATGTTCTCCGGCGCGCGCGGCGTGCCTTACGGCGTGGCGCTGGCGCTCGGCGGCGGTCTTGTGATCGTGCTGCCGGCCGCGCTTCCCTTGTTAATGACGCATTAGGCCGGCACTCACATGTCCAACTTCATCAAGTTCGCCGTTCTTCTCGTCGGCGCCCTGCTCATCGCTCTGGTCGTGCGTGTGGTGGTGGCAAGCGCGAGCAAGCCGTCCGCGCCCACCGTCAACACGGAGAAGGTGCTGGTCAGTGCAGCCGCCTTGCCGCAGGGCTTGCTCCTGCGTGACGAGGACATCACCTGGAAACCGATGCCGGCCAACGAAGTGCCGGTCAACGCCGTCGTGTCGGGCGCGCAGAACGCGCCGGAACTCAAGGGTGCGCTGTTGCGCCATCCGGTCGAAAGCGGCGCGGTACTCGTCGCCGACGACGTGATTCTGCCAAACGCGCCGGGCTTTCTCGCCGCGACGCTCAAGCCCGAGATGCGCGCCGTCTCCGTAGCTGTCGACGATGTCTCCGGCAATGCCGGCCTGATCCAGCCGGGCGACTACATCGACCTGATCCTCACGCAGCAGATGGACCGCCGCACCGATTCGCCGGACCTCGCGGTGTCGAGCGAAACGGTGGTCGAACATGTGCGCGTACTGGCCGTCGGTTCAGAAATCAAGCGCCCGAAAGCCAGCAGCGATGTACCCGATATGAGCGCGCGCGCGCGCACCGTCACGCTCGAAGTGACGCCGCGCATGGGCGAAGTCGTGGCGGTTGCCGCGCGCCTCGGCAGTCTCTCGCTCGCCTTGCGCTCGTTTGCTACTGCAAGTCGCGATCCGGCCGCCGCCGCCGCGGCAGCCAGCGCGACGTCGACCGAACGTCCGCCAATCTGGGCCGGCGACATCTCGCGCGCCGTTCGCTCGTTGCCGCACGCAAGCCGCGCGCCGCAGAGCGCGCCTGGCGTGGCCGCCGCGCCGCCCATGCCGCGCACCGTGATGGTTTATCGGGGCTCGGAAAAGTCGGATGGTCAGAACGTCGCCCAGGCGGCAGGCGGGGCGCCCGAGAACGCGCCACCGTTGCCCGGCGTTCCGTCGCTTCCCGTCCAGCGCTAATGCCCCAAGCCGGCGGTGATCCGGCGACCAAGGAAAAGATAGTCATGAAAACGCAGTTCAGTTGGAGATCGACGCCGATGCTGCCCACCGCGGCGAGCCTGCTCGCGCTCGTGTGCGCGGCATTCGGCCTGACGCCGCTCGCGCATGCCGCCGGCGCTCAGGTGATCAACGTCGCGGCTCGTCCGGGCGCGGGCGCCGTGCCGTCTAAAGGTGCCGTTACCGCCGAGGCAAGCCAGGGCGTACTCGCACTCGATGCAGGCAAAGGCTCGATGCTTCATCTGCCCGAGGACGCCGTTTCGGTGTTCGTGGCCGACCCGAGCGTCGCGGATGTGCAGGTGCCGTCGCCGCGCGCGGTCTTCGTGCTCGGCAAGAAGGCCGGTTCCACCACGGTCTACGCGCTCGGCGCGAACAACAAGCCGATCTTTCAAAAGACCGTTGTCGTGACGCGCGACATGGTCGCGTTGCGCGCCATGCTGAAGGCGCGCTTTCCCAACACGAATATCGATGTGAACGGCATACAGGGCTCGCTCATTCTGACGGGCCAGGCACAGAATCCCGCCGAGGCGGATACGGTCGTGCAGGCCATCACGCCGATGCTCGCGGACAAGGAAGTGCTCGTCAATCGCATGACCATCGACAAGCCCTTGCAGATTCAACTGCGCGTGCGGATCACGGAAGTGGACCGCAACGTGACGCAGCAGTGGGGCATCAACTGGCAGGCTATCGGCAGCGCGGCCGGCAACTGGTATAGCGGCATCTTCAGCGGCCGTCAGATCTACAACTACAACCAGCCCATCACGACTTCGTCGGGCTCGGTGACCTATCCGCTCAATCTCGCGACCAACAACGCTTACTCGCTGTTCGGCGGGTTCCGGACGGCCAACACCGATATCCGCGCGCTCGTCGATGCGCTGAATCAGGAAGGCCTGCTCACGGTGCTCGCCGAGCCCAATCTCGTCGCGCTTTCGGGCCAGACGGCGAGCTTCCTCGCGGGCGGCGAGTTTCCGATTCCGGTGTCGCAGATCAACGGCGCGATCACGGTCGAATTCAAGCAGTTCGGCGTCAAGCTCGACTTCACGCCGACCGTGCTCAACGACCGCCGCATCAGCCTGAAAGTGCGGCCGGAAGTCAGCCAGATCGACACGACGGCAAGCGTGACGACCAACGGCGTGACCGTGCCGGGCCTTTCGGTGCGCCGCGCGGATACCACCGTCGAACTGGCGAGCGGTCAGAGCTTCGCCATTGGCGGGCTGCTCCAGAGCAATACGACCGACCTCGTATCGCAAGTACCCGGCATCGGCTCGATCCCTGTGCTCGGCAAGCTGTTTTCCTCGTCGAACTACCAGAACAACAAGACCGAGCTCGTGATCATGGTGACGCCGTATATCGTCGAGCCGACCGATCCGGCCAAGCTGCGCACACCGATCGAGTCGCTGGTGTCGCCGAGCGGCGACATCGAATATGGTTTCGCCCGAATGTTTGGGGGCACCGAATCGGCACCGGGAAACCCTCGTCTCGTCGGCGCGGCCGGCTACGTCTATTGAGCCTGATGCCATGAACCACGCACGTTTCATTTCGTTCTTCACCGCCTGCTCGCTCGCTTTGCCGCTTGCTGGCTGCTTCATCAAGCCGCCCGTGAGCATGCCCGATTCACGCGTCATTGGTTACGACGGCAACGCCGCCGTGCCGCCCGACTGCGAGAAACTCACGCGCGCCTCGCTGTTGTTCGATTCCGGCGTGCGACGCCCGTCGATGCAATGGGGCTGTGCCACCTACACCAACCTCGCGGCGCAGGTCGCGAACCCGCAAGACCTCGTGAATCCGCAGACGCTCGGCCCCGCCGATGCCGCGGTCGCCGCGAGCGCCGTGCATCGCTATGAGACGGGTCAAGTGATTCCGCTCGACACCACGACGACTACGCGCAACGGCAAGTAAGCGCGCCTTCGAGACACCGACGCCATGAGCACCACTGAATTCTCGTTGATCAAAGGCAAGTCCGCCGTGCGGGCCGCGGACTTCATCGCCTTCGTCGCCGACCGCCAGACCGAGCAGGTTCTGAAAGCCTTCGTGCTGGAGCAGGCGTTGCCGCACGCGCATATCGCGGTGGGCAGTATCGACGAAGCCATCTCGCATGTCACCAAGCTCGAGCGTTCGCCGCAGTTTCTGCTGGTTGATTTGCACGACTCGGCGATGCCTCTGTCCGACCTCGGCCGGCTTGCCGAAGTGTGCGAGCCTTCGGTGCAGGTGATCGGCATTGGCGAGCGCAACGACGTCGGCCTGTTCCGCAGCCTACTCAAGATCGGCGTGCATGACTATCTCGTCAAGCCGCTGACGGTGGAGTTGCTCAAGCGCACCGTCAACACCGCCGACGGCAAGGTGACGCCGGTGACGCTCACGCGCACGGGCAAGACCATTGCGTTCGCGGGCACGCGCGGCGGCGTCGGCGTGACGACGCTCGCGCTCAATCTTGCGCGACATCTGGCAGACACCACGCATCGGCGGGTCGCGTATGTCGATCTGAACCTGACGGGCGGCGCCGCCAACTGCATGCTCGGCACGCAGAGCAACAATGGTCTTTCGGACGTGCTGGAAAACGCGCATCGTCTCGATCCCCAATACGTCGAGCGCACGCTGATGGCGAACGGCAGCCGTCTGTTCATGCTCACCGCGGATATCGACTACGGCGCCGAGCCGCCGTACAAGCCCGGTGCGCTCGCCCGCGTGATCGAACTGCTGTGCGACAGCTTTCACTATGTGATCATCGATATCGGCAATCCGAGCGCGCCGTTGTCGCAGGAAGCGTTGAACCATGCGTCCCGCGCGTATCTCGTGACCGACCGTTCCGTGCATTCGACGCGCGAGTCGATCCGCCTTTTGCGTTACATCGAGAATCGCGACAACAATCCGCCGACCTCGATCCTGCTCAATAACCCGAGTGCGGTGAGCGCGGGCAAGGTGCAGCCGAACGACTTCATGTCGGCGGTGGGCCGCTCCGTTCTGCATGAGATCCAATTCGAAGCCAAGGCGCTCGCCACCGCCGAAAACCTTGGCGAAGCGCCAAAAGATAAGACGCCGAACGGGTTCAATCAGGCTATTACGCGTATTGCGAGCGACCTCACCGGCCAGCAAGCTGCCGCCGGGCGCTCGTTGCTGCGCAAGTTCAGTCTGAGGAGAGGCTGATGTTCGGGCAGAAGCAGGCATCCCGGGCGACGCATTCTGCATTTGCACCGGCTCAAGAAGGAGCATCCGACCAGGCGAGTATTGCCGAGCCGGCCATTCCGGTGGCGGACGCGCCCGCGCGCTTGCACGTGGCGGAGAGCAGCGAATCGCTGGTGCGCTCGGATCTGTTCAAGGTGATTCGCGCAGGCGTGTTCGGTTCGATGAACGCATCGGTGGTGGTCGGCAAGACGCGCGAGCAGATGAAGCCGGGCATCGAGCAGCTCGTGATGGAGATAGCCGAGCGCGAAGGTCTGAACGTCACGATGTCCGAGCAGCAGCAGATCGTGGGCGAACTGCTCAACGACATGTACGGCCTCGGGCCGATCGAGCCGCTGCTCGCCGACGAGAGCATCACCGACGTGCTGGTGAACGGTCCCGATCAGGTTTATGTGGAACGCCACGGCCGTCTCGAACTCACGAACTGCAAGTTCCGCGACAACGCGCACGTGACCAACGTCGCGCAGCGGATTGCGGCGGGCGTGGGGCGGCGCGTCGACGAAAGCAGCCCGATGGTCGATGCACGTCTCGCGGACGGCAGCCGGGTCAACGTCGTGCTCCCGCCGCTCGCGATTCATGGCGCGTCGATTTCCATTCGGAAGTTTTCGAAGCGCAACATCACGCTGCACCGCATGGCGCAGCAGGGCAACATGTCCCTCGCGATGGCAACCGTGCTCAAACTCGCGAGCACGTGCCGGCTCAACGTCATCGTGTCGGGCGGTACGGGTTCGGGCAAGACGACGCTGCTCAACGCGTTGTCGCACTTCATCGGTCACGGCGAACGCACGGTGACGATCGAGGACGCGGCGGAACTGCAACTGGTGCAGCCGCACGTCGTGAGCCTGGAAACGCGCCCCGAGAATGCCGAAGGTCTCGGCGCCGTGACGCAGCGCGACCTCGTGCGCAATGCGCTGCGGATGCGCCCGGACCGCATCATTCTCGGCGAAACGCGCGGCTCCGAAGCGTTCGACGTATTGCAGGCCATGAACACCGGCCACGACGGCTCGATGACCACCATCCACGCGAACACGCCGCGCGACGGCATCACGCGTCTGGAGAGCATGGTGATGATGGCAAACGGCAATCTGCCGCTCCTGTCCATTCGCCGCCAGATCGCGAGCGCGGTGCACCTGATCGTGCAGATCGAGCGGATGCGTGACGGCATGCGCCGCGTCACGCGCATCACCGAACTGGTGGGCATGGAAGGCGACGTGATCATCACGCAGGACTTGTTCACGTTCCGCTACGACGCAACCGCCTACAGCGAGGAAGTGAAGGGCGCGTACGAATCGGCGGCGGTGCGCCCGGCGTTCTCGCAGCGCGCTCAGTACTACGGTCTCGAAGATGCATTGCTCGAGGCGATGCAGCCATGAACACGATCAACCTCGTCACGATCTGCGCGTTCGTCATTGCAATTCTCGGCGGCATGATGTTTTTCATCGTGCAGGACATGCGAAATAACCAGCCGCATGCGCGCATTCGCACGCGCATGCGCGAATCGTTCGAGATGCACGGTTCGCCCGAAAAGAACGCCAGCAAGAACGAGATCAACCTGTTCAAGGTCAAGAAGCAGGAGAGCGTGTACTCGCGCTTTCTCGGGCCCAAGGTCTCGCGCCTGAAAACGGTGGCGGGGAAGAACGGCATGCGAATCGTGATCGTCGCGGCGATTCTCGGCGAGCTGCTCGCCATCGGCATGGTGGACATCATGCCGCTGCCGAGTTTCGTCCAGCCGCTTCTGATCGTCTTCCTGCCGGTCTTCACGCTGGTCAAGGCGTACAACTTTCTCGTGGAGCGCTTTCGCCGCCGTTTTCTCAACGGCTTCCCGGAACTGATCGATCTGATCGTGCGCGCGGTGCGTGCGGGCGTGCCGGTCACGCACGTCATCACCACGGCAGCCGACGAATGCGCCGAGCCGCTCAGGAGCGAGTTCAGGATCATGAGCGATTCCCTGCAAGTGGGTCTAGACCTCGAGGAAGTGCTGACGGTGGCGGTCAAGCGGATCGAGATCGCGGACTTCTCGTTTTTCTGCGTGTGTTTGCTCCTGCAGCGGGAAACCGGCGGTCAGCTCGGCGAGACGCTCGAAAACCTGGCGAATATCGTGCGCACGCGCCGCGAGATTCGCGTCAAGACCAAAGCGCTCACAGGCGAGGCGCGCATCACCACCAAGATTCTGGCGGCGGTGCCGGCTTGCATTATCGGCAGCCTGTACTTCCTCAACCGCGACTACATGAAGGTGCTCACCAATACCGACAGCGGCAGCAAGCTCCTGACCTTCGCCGTGATCTCGATCGTCATGGGACTCATGGTCATCAACAAGATTTCGAAGCTGGATACCTCGCGATGAACCCGGAACAGATCCAGACGCTCATCAACCTGCTGATGCTGATTGCGCTCTTTGCCGGGCTCGCGGGTTGGTGGCTGACGCGCCATGGCGGCCAGCGCGGCCGCATTGCGGAGCGCACGCGGCTCGCGGCGCATGCCGAGCGCATCGACCTCGCTACCGGCAACGACGACGAACTCAACTTTCGCGCGCGCGTGATGCGCCGTCTCGCGCGCATTGGCGACAAGCTGCCGCTCTTCGACGCCAAGTATCGCCTGAAGCTGCGCAAGGAACTGATCAGAAGCGGTTATCGCAGCAATCTCGCCGTCTCGGTTCTGCTGGCGTCGAAATTCTGCGTGGGGCTCATCTGTGCGACGCTCACGGTCATGCTGGGCTCGCATATTCCGATGATCGGCGCGTATCCCGCGGTGCGCGGCGCGGCGATGCTGATGGTGTTCATCGTCGGCATGATCGTTCCGGAATATCTGCTGAATTTCGTGGGCGCCCGCCGCCGCAGGGCGATGGCCGCCTCGCTGCCCGACGCGCTCGACTTGCTCGTGATCTGCACCAACGCGGGCAATAGTCTCGGCGTGTCGATCCGTCGCGTGGCCGACGAACTCGCAAGCATCTGCCCGCCGCTTTCCGACGAATTTTCCCTTACCGCCGACGAACTGAAGCTTTCTGGCGACAGCACGCGCGCGTTGAACGGGCTCGCGGAGCGCATCGATCTGCCTTCGATCCGCGCGCTCATTTCCACCCTCACTCAGTCGATGCGCTACGGCACGCCGATCACGCAGGCGCTGCGCACGTTGTCGCGTACCGAGCGTCTGCAGCACATCGTCTCGCTGGAAGAAAAGGCCGCGAAGCTCGCCCCCAAGATGGTCGTGCCGATGATGCTGTTCATTCTCCCGGCCATTGTCGTGATTGCCGCGGGGCCGGCCGTGCTCCAACTACTGGACGTTATCGCCAGAACCAAATGAAGACCGACTTCTATCTTCGCCGCCTTCCCGTGCTTGCCGGCGCGGTGCTCATCGCGCTCGTCGCGAGCGGCTGCACGACCACTGCCACGACCTCGCATCAGGTGTCCGGCATGCGCTCCGTTTCGCAAGACGGCGCTCCCGGTGCGATGAGCGAATTGCGTATCGCCGAATCCGCGCTCGAATCCGGCAACATGGACATGGCGACCACGATCTACGAAAAGATCCTGCGGGCGAATCCGCGTTCGGTCGAAGCCATGACCGGCCTTGGCAACACGCTCTACTCGGTGGGCGACTTTACGCGCGCCGGCGTCTATTACAGCAAGGCGGCAGCCATCGATGGAAACGCCCCCGCGCCGCTCATCGGCATGGCGCGCGTGGCGATTCATCAGCGCCGTTTCGACGACGCCATCGCGACGTATCGGCATGTGCTCGCCGAAAGCCCGGACGATCCGCTTGCGGCCGCCGGTCTCGGCGCCGCGTACGACATGAAGGGCGACCACGCGACGGCGCAAGCCGTGCTGCGCGATGCGCTCAAGCGCAATCCCGGCGATACCTCGCTTTCCGTGAACCTGGGCACGTCGCTCATCATGGCGGGCAAGCCGCGCGATGGCGCGAACGTGCTGCTCGACGTGACGCGCTTTCCCGCCGCGCCGCCGCAAGCCCGCCAGGATCTCGCGCTTGCTTACGGTTTGCTCGGCAACGATGACGCCGCCGCCGAAATCCTGAGCCGCGATTTGCCGAAGGCGTCGGTGCAGGACAACCTGCGCTTCTACGAACTGCAGCGCCAGCGTATCGGCACTTCGGGCGCGTCGGACACAAGTGGCTCGAACGCAAGCGTGGCGCCCGTTGCTGCGCCGGCGGTGGCCGCCGTGAGCCTCAGGTGAGCGCCGTGCTTCATGCCCGGGCACACCGCAACGTGTCGCGCTTCTTGCGCGATGACGGCGGCAGCTCGCTGATCGAGTTCGCGATACTCGCGCCGCTCTCGTTCATCCTCATTCTGGCGACGATCGAATTCGGTCTCGACATGATGGTGGACGCCACCGTGCAGATCGCCGCGCAGCAAGCGTCGCGCGCCGGGCTCACGACCAGCGCGCCGGCGAGCGGAACGCGCGATCAGCAGGCGCAGAACCTCATCAACAACATGCTCGGCGGCTGGACCAACATCGGCGCGACGATAACGATCAATACGCTGACCTACGGGACTTACAGCAACGTGGGCACGAGCAACTACCAGAGCAGCATGGGCAATTTCGGCGATGTCGTGTCCTACAACATCACCTTGACCATGCCGCCCATCACCGGCATTCCCCGTATCTTCGGCGTCAACCAGTTGACGTTCCAGCGCAATTACATCGTGCAGAACGAAAAATGACCCACGCTCGCTCATCCGCTTCCGGGGCCGCCAGCGCGTCGCGCCGCCGCGGCTTTCTCTCCCGCCTGTGGCGCTCGAAGCGCGGCAGCGTCACGATCGAGTTCGTGATCATCTTTCCGTTGATGGCGCTGATCCTGACCGGCTTCGTCGAAGCGTACATGTATCTGCGCGCGGTGAGCGTGCTGGAACATGCGACCTTCACACTCGCCGATTCGCTCGGTCAGATGCCGCGCGTCATCAACGACAATTCCACCAGCAACGCCAATAACCTCGGTTCGCTGTGGTCGGCGGCCACGCTGCTCGCCGCACCCAATACGATCAACGGGCAGGGCGCGGTCATCATCACCTCGGTGTGCGACACCAATGCCACGACCTGCGTCTTGCCGCCGGGCAAGCCGGGGACGGATCCCGGCAAGGCCGTCGTTCACTGGCGCGCATCGGCGCCGTGGAACTTGTCGGGCCTGACGACCAAGGTGTCGAGCACCGCGCCGTTGCCGTCGACCTGGCCGTTTCGCGCGGGCGACTCGGCGATCATCGTCGAGATCTACTACCAGTTCAACCCGTTTGCCATGACCTCCGCATTCTGGAAGAACTCGGTCGGCACGCAGACGCTTTATCAACGCATCTACGTGCGCTCGCGAACCGGCCAGCCGCTCGACCTGGCGAGCTCCTGATGAAACGCCGACTCTTTCCGACACGCCGCGGCGCTTCCTTCTGCGCGACGCCCGCGCTGCGCGCGCCGTTCTTCGCCAACTTCGGTGGTCCCGCCGCACCCCGCACGCTCGCTCAACTCGTGCGTGGCGACGAGGGCGCGCTGACCGTGCTGTTCGCCGTGACCGCGAGCATGATGATCGGCACGCTGTGCACGGCGATCGACACCATCGACTATGCGCAGACGCAGGGCCGCATGCAGATGGCGCTCGACGTGGCGACGCTTTCGGCCGGTGCCGACCTCTCGCACTATGCAATGACAACGAGCGCGGACCTCGCTGCATGGCAGGCCGACGCGCGCGCCTATTACAACGCGAACATGCCGACGGGCTACATGTCGCTCACCATGCCCGACCAGAATTTCGCGGCGTCGGTGAGCGGGACGCCAGCCACCGGGCAGGTCATCAAGCTGTCGGCATCGGGTTCGGTGCCGCTCTACGCGCCGACCTTCCTCAACACCAAGTCGACATCGTCGAGTGGATCGGGTTCGGGCTCCGGAAGTTCGGGCAGCACCTTGCCCAGCACGCAAACTATCTCGGCGAGCAATACGGCGTTGCGCGTGCCCAAGAGCACGCTCGAACTCGCGTTGATTCTCGACAACACGGGCTCGATGGCTTCCGCCGCCGCCAAGGGCGGCAAGACGAGCAAGCTGAGCGGCCTTCAGGATGCCGCCAACTCGCTCGTGGCGAATATCCTTGGCGTGCAGGGCAACGACTCGTATATCGGGCTCGTGCCGTTCACGACGATGGTGAACGTCGGCTCGGCACTCAGTTCGAGCGGAACCTGGATGACGCAGACCACGAGTAAGCAGTTCGCCTACAACCCCACCAACATGTCGATGTCGAAGTGGGGTGGATGCGCGGTCGAGCCACGCGACACGGCCGGCAACGTCTATCCGAAGGCTTACGCGCCGAAGGATTCGCCGGGCTTCACGCCCTGGTATTTCAACGTGCCGTCTACTGGCTTCACGGTCCAGACTTACGACAACAACTGTAATCTGCAGAAGAACGGCACGACGGTCGTGAAGGGCGTGCCGCTCAGCTACGCGTATTACTACGCATCGCCGGGGCTTTGCCAGTCGAAGACGCCGACCACGGTGCCGACCAACTTCATGGCGCAGTATCCGTATTCGGGTACGGTCACTTATGACCAGAATGGCAGCGACTACGACAGCCGGCCATGCTCCATCCAGCCTGCCGTGTTCCTGACGCAAGACCAGAACGCGCTGACGACGGCCATCAACAACATGGTGGCCAATGGCTCGACTCTGATTCCGACAGGTCTGCTGTGGGGCTGGCGCATGCTTTCATCGGACTGGTCCAAGTCGGTGGCGGGCAGCAACAACGGCTGGATTTCGAACGACGGCACGCTGCCGCGTCCGGAAACGACGCAAGGGTTGCAGCGTGTCGCTATCGTTCTGACCGACGGCGAGAACGATCCCGGCGATCCGTCGGGGACCATGCCGCAGCCGTTCTTCAATCAGCTCGCGCTCGGCAATCAGACGCTCAAGTCGCCGACGGTGTACGACTCCACGGGTAACGCGCTGAACGGTTTGGTGTCCAGCCCGGACGACGTCAATACGTTCCAGCTCGGTATCTGTCAGGCAATGAAGAACAGCGGCATCATCATCTACGCGATCACTTTCGGCACCTACGGGACGGACTCGGCGAGCGTGGCTGCGCAAAACACGATGCAATCCTGCGCGACGAGCGGCAACTACTATCACGCACCCGACAACGCAACGCTCAATCAGATCTTCCAGCAGATCGCGGGCAACCTGGGTGTATTGCGTCTTACTCAGTAAGGGAAAGCGGCAGGCGGGCACGTGCGTTGCTCGCCTTCCCCGGTGCAAGTCAACTTCCCAAGGAGTACCGACATGCCCGAAAAGAAAACCGTCGAAAGCGCCACCAAGGCGAAGCGCGCAGGCAAGTCCGCCAGCACCCAGGCGGGCAATTTCGTGAAAGAACAGATCGATCACATCCGCGAGGGCAAGCATGGCGCGAAGTCCGCGAAGCAGGCCATCGCCATCGGTCTATCCGAAGCCCGCCGCTCCGGCGTAAAGGTCAAGACGCCGAAGAAGGCCACCACGTCCGAGGCCACGCGCAAGAAAGCCGCACAAGACACGAAGGCAGCGCATCGCACGAGAAAGAGTCCGAGCACGGAGTCGAAGGCAAAGCGTTCCGCGACGTCCACGCGCGTGCTGAAGCGCGAAAGCACGAAAGCGGCATCGCACAAGTCGCTGTCGCGGCAGGCGCATGCAAGCGCAAGCCGGCGCTCGGCGGCGGATCGCTCGGCTGCCGCGAAGAAGGGCTGGGCAACGCGGCGCAAGAACGCCAGCGCTGCATCGAAGGGTTCATCTGCGCGTCACTCGGCACGTTGATCCGCCGCGCGCGGGAGCATTCGCGCGAACGATACGGCCATCATCGCGAGTTCTTGCGCCGCGGGCGTGAGCGGCACGCCCGCTCTTCGAAGCAGGCAGACGGGCGTCGGCGCGGCGCGTTCGGCAATCGGGATCACGGTGACGTGTTCCCGAAAAAACGGGTGCGCCACGAGGCTCGCCGGTTCGAGCGCGAGGTAGTCGCTTGCGGCAATGCAATGAAGCGTGTCGAAGACCGCTTCGGTGGTTACCGCGACGTTGGGCGGCGTGAGCCGGGCCGTATCGAATAGCGCGGACAGCTTGTTGCCTGCGTGACGCGTGCTTACCCACTCGGCATTGCAGAGACTCGAAAGCTTGCGCGCGCGTGCAAGCGGATGCCCCTTCCGCGCGATCACCGCGACATTGGAATGGAACAGCCGTGTCGTCTCCATATCATGGATGTCCGCGTCGGGCGCAATGAGTGCGAGGGCAAAATCGAGCCGTCCCTCGCGCACCCATGACGTCAGCACGCGCGACGTCGCGCTCGTCAAATGCACATCGATACGCGGACAGCGCTCTCTGAAGCTCGCGAGCAGCGCGGGAAACAGCCGCATGGTCGCATCGGCTGCCAGACCAAGCGCAACGCTGCCGGTTAATTCGCCGCGCATCTGACGCATCTCTTCTTCGGTCTTCGCACATTCGCCGAGTATTAGATCGGCGCGCACACGCAGGCGTTCGCCGGCGCTCGTCAGCCGCACGCCACGTACATCGCGTTCGAAAAGCGGCCCGCCCGCTAGCGCTTCCAGCTTGCGTAGCTGCTGCGTGATACCGCTCTGCGCAATTGTCAGACGCCGCGCGGCCGCGCGCAGGCTGCCCGCCTCTGCAACGGCCACGAAGATTCGCAATTGGGTCAGCGTCAATTCCATCGGCGATCTCGAAAAGTGATCATGATAATTAAAATGCCTCTTTTTAAGGGCGCTTTGTCCGCTTAGCATGAGCGCTCCAATCCCGAAAATATCCCGCCGACCCATGTTCAAAACGTTCATGCTCAGCAGCGCTCTTGCCGCCACGCTTGCGATGTCTCCGTTCGTTGCAAGTGCAAAGGACGCCGATACCTTGCGCCTGGGCATCGACCCTGGTTATCCGCCGATGGATGTGAAGACGCCCGACGGCCATGTCGCGGGCTTCGACGTCGATCTCGGCGATGAAATCTGCCGCCGCATCGCGATGCGCTGCCAGTGGGTCGAGCTGGAATTCTCCGGCATGATTCCGGCGCTGCAAGCGCGCAAGATCGACGGGATCATGTCGTCGATGGCGATCACCGACAAGCGCATGAAGCAGATCGCATTTTCGACGAAGCTGTTCCAGTTCCGCTCACGTCTGATCGCAAGGAGCGGCGCGTCGCTCGCGCCGAGCGCGCAGGGTCTCGCCGGCAAGCGCGTCGGCGTGCAAAGCGGCAGTCAGTTCGAGACCTACGCCATGAAGAACTGGCAGCCGGGCGGCGTGGAAATCGTTGCGTATCAGAGTCAGGAGGGTGTGTTCAACGATCTCGTCGCGGGCCGGCTCGATGCCGCGTTGCTCGGCTCCGTCGAAGCGGAGCACGGCTTCCTGAAGACCGCGCGCGGCGCGGGCTTCGCGTTCGTCGGCGCGCCGCTTTCCATGGGCGACCACGGCGTGGGCATGGGCATGCGCCAGGACGATGCCGCGCTGAAGACGAAGGTCGACAAGGCCGTGACCGACATGCGCGCGGACGGCACGTATCAGAAGATCGCGCACAAGTACTTCGACTTCGACGTCTACGGCGACTGAGCCTCATCTTTCACGGACTTTTTCATCGATGCAAACACGACACACGCCGCTCGTTTCCACGACGCTCGGTACGGCGCGCGAACTCGTCAGCTTTCATTTCGGTGCAGAACGAAGCGGCGAGAAGGTCTACATCCAGGCCTCGCTGCATGCCGACGAAACCCCCGCGATGCTCACGGCGTGGCAGCTGAAGAAGCGTCTGCTGCAACTCGAAGGGGAAGGGCGCTTGCGTGGCGAGATCGTCCTCGTGCCGGTGGCGAATCCTGTCGGCTTGTCGCAGCATGTGCTCGGGCAATTCCTTGGCCGCTTCGAGGCGAATAGCGGCCACAACTTCAACCGCGGTTTTCCGATGCCGCCCGCGCAGGCGTTGATCGAACGTATCGGCATGGCGTGGTCGAGCAGTGACGCCGCATACAACGCGCGCCTCTTGCGTCGCGCCGTGCGGGACATGCTCGGCGAAATGCGCGCGAAGAACGAGTTCGAGTCGCTGCGGCTGACGCTGCTGACGCTCGCATCCAATGCCGACATCGTGCTCGATCTGCATTGTTCGCTCGAAGCCACGATGCATCTCTACACGAGCCCGGCAAGCTGGCCCGCGCTGGAACCGCTTGCACATTATCTCGGCGCGAACGGCGTGCTGCTCGCGACGGATTCGGGCGGGCAGTCGTTCGACGAAATCCACGCGCTCTTGTGGAACGAAGTCCGTGCGTTGCTCGGCGGCGACGTGCCGCTCGGTGCGCCGAACATCGCGGCGACGGTGGAGCATCGCGGGCAGCGCGACGTGAGCTACGAGACGGCGCAACACGATGCGGATGCCATCGTTGACTTTCTGATCGCGCGCGGCGTGATCGAAGGCGAGGCGCGCGCGTTGCCGTCGCTCGTACTCGGCGCTACGCCGCTTGCGGGCAGCGAGCAATTGATTGCGCCGGTGAGCGGCATCGTCGTGTATCGCGCGTCGGTCGGGGCGAGGTTGAAGGCTGGCGACGCGGTGTTCGATATCGTCGATCCACTGACGGATGCCGTGACCACGGTCGCGACGAAAAACGATGGCGTGTTTTATATGCGGCGTGCGATCCGTTTCGCGCAGGCCGGTGCACCGATGGGGCGGGTGACGGGGCAGACGGCGTTCAGGACGGGGGTGTTGATCGGGGCGTGAGGTGGGTTAGTGCAAGAGCGTGTGGTGGACGTGCCTCGCCCAATCCGGAAATTCGCCGCGATAAAGAAGATGCAGGCCTTCGCTGAATGTCGCGGCTTTGAGACCGTTCACTAATGCCAGTAGCGCAGTGCAGACGCCGTATAAAACGACACATGGCCGTTGCGAGGCATGCAATACCACCACTGTCCGATATCATCGCGCAAAGTGCTTTGAGGGACGAACAGCGTACTGATGAGCATTGCGCCGTTGCCGTCGATAAGGCTTGCCAGTGTATCGACGAGTCTAAGCGGCTCGACGTGATGCTCGACTTCGAATGCAAGCACGACGCCGTAATCGGTCGATCAGTGACGTATGGTCGGACGCTTCGCCAAAGGGATCGTACGAGCTTATTCGTTCGAACCCGCGAAGCCGAAGTTGCTGTTCGAGAATCCCCGATGCGGCGCCGTAATCGAGAAGCTTTTCTTGCGCGAGGCCGGGAAAAAACTCGGCGATCATCTGTGCGTCGGCATTTGGCCGCGCGAAGGTGTAGTCAAGATCTTGCCGTTCGTAAGCCGCGTTATAGATGTGTTCGCTGAAGTCGTTCGGCGTCCAGTCGTCAAAGGCGGGCGCGTGGATAAATCCGCATTGCTCGCAACGATGGTAGTAGATCGATGTGCCGAAATACGGATCGACTTTACATCCAGCCAGATGATCCGCGCCACCGCGCGAGAAGTCGGCGAGTCCACACAGGGCGCTCGGTTTCGCGCAGCATTTGCATGTTGAATAAGGCGCAGCCTTATTCATGCCGTCGAACAGCATCGTCGTACCAGATGAAAGCGGGCGCGCATTTCAACATGCCGCGAATGGGCACATAACGGCAAGCGGCTGCGGACTCGAAGCCCGCAGCCCAAAGCTTCTTACCGCGCATCACTCACCGTCTGATTCAACGTCTGCCCCGCGATCACCGTGTTCTTCAACACGATGTCATGCACGTTGTACGCATAGATCGGCCCGGGCGTTGCCGCCGTCGCCGGTCCGGCCGCAACGGGCGTGCCGAAATCGCAATCGGTGATGGTCACCCCGGTGATGGCCGGAATGGCCGGCACCGGCGCGGGGCCGTTGTAATCGAACGCGACCGGTCCTTGCGCGACGATCGCCTGAAAACACGATCCCGTCGCGCCGTTCGCCGTGACGTTGCTCGCCTTCACGTTGGAAATGTTCACGTTCTGCACGAGGGCGGGACGCGTGCGGATGGCGTCTTTCGACGGCTGATAATCGCAATCGAAGGTGATGATGCCGCCCTGCGCCGCCGATGGATTCGCCGCGCTGGCCGTCGCCACGCCGAGCGGCACGGTCGCGTTGATCGGACTGCCCGCGAGCAGGCTGCTGCCGTAACCGGACGGCGTGAGGCTGACGCCGTTGGGCAAGGTCACGTTATCGACGTAGAAGTCCTTCACGAAGCCGCCGCGATTCATGTTCGTCTTCACGCGAATCGCAATGTTCAGCGAGTTGGTCGCCCAGAACTTGTTGAGCATTTGCAGATTGCGCGCATAGATTTTCTGCACGCCGCCGCCCATTTCGCTGCCTAGCGTGATGCCGCCGTGGCCGCTGTTCATCGTGCAGTTTTGAATGACGTGGTTCTGCGCCGGGCCGTATTGCGTATCGAGATCCTTGCCCGACTTGATGGCGATGCAGTCGTCGCCCGTGTTGAACACGACGCTTTCGCACAGGACCATGTCGCAGGCGTCGGGGTCGAAGCCATCGTTGTTCGGACCGATGCTGTCCACCGTCACGCTGCGCATCACCACGTTCTTGCAGTCGGTCGGATGATGCTGCCAGAACGGCGTATTGATGGTGCGGTAGCTCTCCATCAACACGTTCGTGCAACCGATGAATTCCACCATGCAAGGCCGCAGATAATGCCCGAGACCGAAGATGCGCTTCTCGATGGCGACACCCGCCTCGGACAGCGCGGGCAGATAGTTCTGGTCCTGCTGCCACGGCGTGGCGGGGTTGGTGAGTTCGGCATAGAGCGTATCGGAGATGCCGGGCGCGGCGGTTTTGAGATCGACGTTCTTCGAGTTGTTCGACGCTTGTGACGGCGTCGAAGAATTGACGCAGCCATACACGCCGTTATTGCCCTTCCACGTCCACCAGCTCGTCGCAGTATTGCCGCTGCCGGCAAAGGGCGTCATTGCCTGGCCATTGAGCACGGACGTATCGCCTTCGCCCGTGAGCGCGACGTTGGTCTGATTGCGCGCATAGACGGGCGGGCCGTAGTTGAGGCAATCGTTTGCCTGCCAGCGGCTGTAAAACAACTTGCCGTTCGGGCCGCAGTCGATCGGGCCGTCTTTCGCGTAATCGGCCGGGTTCGGGCTGAAGAAAATTTCGCAGTTCGCGCTCAGATGAAAGTCGACGTTCGATTGCAGCACGATCGGCCCCGCGCAATACCAGTTGCCCGCTGGCACGACGACGCGTCCGCCGCCCGCCGCGCTGCACGCCGCGATGGCCGCGAAAAAGGCGGGACGCGAATCGAACGAGCCGGGCGCTTGCGTCTGATCGGCGCCGCTGCTCAGGGGCGACTTCGTGGCATCGGTATAAGGATTCGCCGCCGCCACGACAGCGCATGGCTTCGCGCCGTAATCGGTGACGAGGAACTGACGGCTCGGCACCATCGACGTCGATACACCCTTGAGCGCATTGACGATTTGCGTGGCGGAGCCGGACGGGCCCCAGATCGCGTCTTGCACGGTGGGGGGTGCTGAATCGTCATGACCGCCGCAGGCGCTAAGAAGGCTCATTGCGCTGATTCCGCCGAAAAGTGGGGCGCTTGCCGAGACGCCCGCGAGCTTGACGAAAGAACGTCGTGATAGCGAACCTGCTGACGGTTTTGGGGATTTCATTTGTTGTCTCCTGGATCCGGTCGGGGCCGGTTTTGTGGATTCGGTGAAGTCTTCGTACAACGGTTAACCGGATGCTTGCGCTGCAGCAAATGGATCAAGACGAAGCTTCGGGAAATCGTTTTCCTGACTTACGATATCGAAGTTGTCAGGCATTGGTCAAGTAAAGTCAGGCAGCGTCGGGTTGGGACTTTCCCGCATAGTGCGCAACCCACCCCGGCGCCGACGACGTTCGCCAATGACACTAAGATGTTTGCTCGCAGGCCGAACGCAACCGAACAGCGGCCGCTCTCTCCGCCGATCGCCGGGCGAGAACTTTGCGACACTACCCAACACCCCGGCTGACACTTCCGCGACGTTTGGCAGCGAATACTGTATGCGTGTACAGTACTGTTCGCTGCAAGAGGCGCGTTTCGAGCAATCGACGCGCCGCTGCAAGCGGCTCGTGACAGCCGTCCAACTCATTGAACCGGTTGAAAAATTGGCATCGAACAACGCAATCCGCATCCGCGGCGCTCGGCAACACAATCTCAAGAATCTCGATCTCGACCTGCACACCGGCCAGATGACGGTTGTCACCGGCCCTTCCGGTTCGGGTAAATCGAGTCTCGTGTTCGACACGCTTTATGCCGAAGGCCAGCGGCGCTATGTCGAAACCTTCAGCGCCTACGCCCGGCAGTTTCTCGATCGCATGGACCGGCCGCAGGTGGATCGCGTGGATGGCGTGCCGCCCGCCATCGCCATCGACCAGACGAACCCGGTGCGCAGCTCGCGCTCGACCGTCGGCACGATGACCGAACTGAACGATCACCTGAAGCTGTTCTACGCCCGCGCCGCCGAACTGTTCGACAAGAAGTCCGCGCTGCGCGTGCGTCACGACACGCCGGAAACCATTTACGCCGAACTGCTCGAGCGCACGCGCACGGACGACCCGCGTCTCGCGATCACGTTCCCGGTCGAATTGCCGGACAGCGCAAGCGATGACGAAGTTGCCCAATGGCTTTCCGCGAGCGGCTATACGCGCGTTCAGGCAAAACGTCACATCGAAACCGAAAGCGGCAAGCGCCAGTTGCTCGACGTCGTCGCGGACCGTTTTCGCCTGCACAACACCGAACGCTCGCGCGCGCTCGAAGCGATCGAAAGCGCGCTCTTGCGCGGCACCGGTCGCGTGAATGTCTACATGCTGAAGGACGAAGGCGAGCCGGAAATCTGGCGCTTCTCGACCGGTCTGCATAGCCCCGAAAGCGATCTGCGTTACGCGGACCCGCAGCCCGCGCTGTTCTCGTTCAATTCGGCCTACGGCGCGTGCGAAGCGTGCCGTGGTTTCGGCCGCGTGATCGGCGTTGATTTCGGCCTCGTCATTCCCGATGAAAAGAAGACGCTGCGCGAGGGCGCGGTCAAGACGCTGCAAACGCCCGCGTGGAAAGAAAATCAGGACGATCTCGTGCGCTACGGCGCGAAGGCGGGCATTCGTCTCGGCGTGCCATGGAACGAACTCACGCAGAAGGAACGCGACTGGGTCATCCACGGATCGCCCGACTGGACCGGCAAGTGGCAGAACCAGTGGTACGGCGTGCAGCGCTTCTTCGACTATCTAGAGTCGAAGGCGTACAAGATGCATATCCGCGTGCTGCTCTCGAAGTACCGCAGCTATACGACGTGCCCGACATGCGACGGCGCGCGTCTGAAGACCGAATCCATGCTGTGGCGTCTCGGCACGAAGGAGCAGGCCGATGCCGTGCTCGCGCCGGCCAGTCGCTTCATGCCGAAGGGCGTCGACTGGACACGCGAGCAGCTCGAAGCGCTGCCCGGTCTCACCGTGCACGATCTCATGCTGATGCCGATAGAGCGCATCCGCCGCTTCTTCGATTCGCTCACGCTGCCCTCGACCTTGCTCGATGAAGCACTCAAGCTCTTGCACGCCGAGGTGCGCACGCGTCTGAAGTATCTCTGCGATGTCGGGCTCGGCTATCTCACGCTGGACCGGCAGAGCCGCACGCTGTCGGGCGGCGAAGTGCAGCGTATCAATCTGACGACCGCGCTCGGCACTTCGCTCGTCAATACGCTTTTCGTGCTGGATGAACCGAGCATCGGGCTGCATCCGCGCGATTTGAACCGCATCGTCGAGGCCATGCATCGTCTGCGCGATGCGGGCAATACGCTCGTCGTCGTGGAGCACGATCCATCGGTGATGCTTGCGGCGGATCGTCTCATCGACATGGGTCCGGGGCCGGGTGAACGCGGCGGGCAGATCGTCTATGACGGCACGCCGGGCGATATCGAGTCGAGCGACACGCTCACCGGCGCCTATCTCGGCGGCCGCAAGCAAGTGGCGCACGCGTCGAACTGGAATCGTCGCGCGACCGACGCGAAGACGCCGCGTCTCGTGCTCGAAGGCGCGAGCGATCACAACCTGCAAGACGTCACGGTCGAGATTCCGTTGCAACGTCTCGTCTGCGTGACAGGCGTATCGGGTTCGGGCAAATCGACCTTGATTCAGGACGTGCTCGCGCCCGCGCTCATGCGTCACTTCGGCAAGGCGACCGAGACGCCGGGCGCGTTTCGCGCGTTGAAGGGCGCGGAGCAACTGAGCGATGTGGTCTTCGTCGATCAATCGCCTATCGGCCGCACGGCGCGCTCGAATCCGGCGAGTTACGTCGGCGCGTTCGACGAGTTGCGCAAGCTCTTTACGAAAGCGCCGCTTGCCGCACAGCGCGGCTATAGCGCAAGCATGTTCAGCTTCAATTCCGGCGATGGCCGCTGCCCGACTTGCGGTGGCTCGGGCTTCGAACACGTCGAGATGCAGTTTCTGAGCGACGTCTATCTGCGGTGTCCCGATTGCGACGGCAGGCGTTATCGCGCGGAAATCCTCGATGTGAAGATCGAGCGCGGCGGCCGCCATCTGAGCGTGGCGGACGTGCTCGAACTCACGGTGAGCGAAGCCGTCGAGCTCTTTGCGAATGATGCGGAAGTATTGCGCGTGTTGCAGCCTATCGTCGATGTCGGCCTCGAATACGTGAAGCTCGGTCAGCCGGTGCCCACGCTTTCGGGCGGCGAAGCGCAGCGCCTGAAACTCGCGGGTTTTCTGGCGGAAACCGCGTCGCCTGCGAGCAAGAGCGAAGCGAAGCACGGCCGCCTCTTCATGTTCGACGAGCCCACCACGGGCCTGCATTTCGACGACATCGCCAAGCTCATGCGTGCGCTCGGCCGTTTGCTCGAACGCGGGCATTCCTTGATCGTCATCGAACACAATCTCGACGTGATTCGCGCGGCCGACTGGATCATCGATCTCGGTCCGGAAGGTGGCGACGGCGGCGGTCAGGTGGTATGTGTCGGCACGCCGGATGAAGTGGCCGCGTGCGAGCATTCGCACACGGGCCGCGCGCTCGTCGATTATGAAGAAGCGATGACGCCCGGCGCCGCCGACAAGCGCGCGGGCGTGCCGCTGCAACTAGCCGCGGAAGTGGCAAGCGCGCGCCGTGCTCTGCAGGGCGAGGACGTGGTGCGTATCGTGAATGCGCGCGAACACAACCTGAAGTCGCTCGATGTCGATATCCCGCACAACAAGTTTAACGTGGTCACGGGCGTGTCGGGCTCGGGCAAATCGACGCTCGCCTTCGACATTCTTTTCCACGAAGGTCAGCGCCGTTACCTCGAATCGCTCAATGCGTATGCGCGTTCCATCGTGCAGCCCGCTGGCCGGCCGGAAGTCGATGCGGTCTTTGGCATTCCGCCGACCGTGGCAATCGAACAGCGCCTTTCGCGCGGCGGCCGCAAGAGCACGGTCGCGACCACGTCGGAAGTCTGGCACTTCCTTCGGCTGCTCTATGTGAAGCTCGGCATACAGCACTGCGTCAACGACGGCACGCCGGTGCAGGCGCAAAGTTCGGAGTCGATAGCAGCGCAGATTTTGCGCGACTACAAGGGTCAGCACGTCGGCCTGCTCGCGCCGCTCGTCGTGAATCGCAAGGGTGTCTACACCGATCTCGCGAAATGGGCAAAGGCGCGCGGCAACTCGCATCTGCGTGTGGATGGCGAATTCCTCTCCGTCGATCCCTGGCCGAAGCTCGATCGTTTCCGCGAACATACGATCGAACTGCCCGTGGCGGACCTCGTGGTATCGGCGGATAACGAAGCGGAACTGCGCCGCCTGCTGGACGATGCGCTCGAACTCGGCAAGGGCGTGATGCATCTGTGCGCGCCGCTCGACGATCTGCACGGCGCGTTGTCCAATGGCAAGAAGCGCGGCAAGGAAGAGACCATCGTGTTCTCGACCAAGCGCGCATGTCCCACTTGCGGCACGAGTTACCCCGAACTCGATCCGCGCATGTTCTCCTACAACAGCAAGCACGGTTGGTGCAACACATGCGTGGGCACGGGCGTGAAACTCACGCGCGAACAGCGCGCCGCATTCGACGATACAGTCTTCGCGCAGGACGATCGCGGCCGCGAACAGAGCATCGGTTCGGTGGATCAGGAACCGGACGATATCGTCGATCAACCGTGTCCCGAGTGCGAAGGCACGCGTCTGAACGACGTGGCGCGCGCCGTCACGTTCGGCAATTATCCGATCACGGAGGTCGGTCGCTGGACCGTGACGGACACGCGCGAATGGATCGCGGCGCTCAAGCTGCAAGGCCGCGATGCGGACATTGCGCGCGATGTCATCAGCGAGATCGAAGGGCGTCTGCAATTTCTCGAGGAAGTGGGCCTCGGTTATCTGAGTCTGGATCGCGCCGCGCCCACGCTGTCGGGCGGCGAAGCGCAGCGCATCCGGCTCGCGGCGCAGCTTGGCAGCAACCTGCAAGGCGTGTGTTACGTGCTCGATGAACCGACCATCGGACTGCATCCGCGTGACAATCTGATCCTGCTGTCCGCGCTCAAGAAGCTCAACGACAAGGGCAATACGCTCGTCGTCGTCGAGCACGACGAGGACACCATTCGCCGCGCGGATCACATCATCGATATCGGGCCGGGCGCGGGCAAGCGCGGCGGCACGGTGGTCGCGCAGGGCACGGTGTCGGACCTCGCCGCGCACAAGGACTCGCTCACGGGTCAGATGCTCGCGAACCCGATCGTGCATCCGTTGCAGCCGCGTCGCGAAGTGCGCGCGGCCGCGGGCAAGCGGCCCGCCGTGCCCGAGCAATGGCTCACGGTCGAAAAGGCGACGCTGCACAATCTGCGCAACGTGACGGCGAGCGTGCCGCTCAATCGTCTGGTCGCCATCACGGGCGTTTCCGGTTCGGGCAAGTCCACGCTCGCACGCGACGTGCTGATGACCAACCTGCTCGATGCCGTCGGCCGCTCGGTGCTTTCGTCGCCCGCCGTGCGGCGCGCGCGCCGCGCCGTGCAGACCGATGCACCCGCGAAGTCGCGCGCTTCCGTGCTCGCACGCGAAGCGCCGCGCCCCAAGTTCGATGTCGTGCACGCGTGGCAAGGCTGCGCGGGCGTGACCGGCTTCGAGTCGATCGATCGCGTGCTGGAAGTGGATCAGACGCCCATCGGCAAGACGCCGCGTTCTTGTCCGGCTACGTATATCGGCATGTGGGACACCATCCGCAAGCTTTTCGCCGATACGCTCGAAGCCCGCGCGCGCGGCTACACGCCATCGCGTTTCTCGTTCAACACCGGCGACGGACGCTGCCCGGCGTGCGAAGGCCAGGGCGTGCGCACTATCGCCATGAGCTTCTTGCCGGACGTAAAGGTGCCGTGCGATGTTTGCCACGGCCAGCGCTTCAATCCGGAGACGCTTGCGGTGACTTGGCGCGGCAAGAATATCGGCGAAGTGCTGACCATGGAGATCGACGAAGCCGTGGAGTTCTTCGCGTCGATGAACAGCATTGCGCATCCGTTGCAGTTGATGAAGGACGTGGGCCTCGGTTATCTCACGCTCGGCCAGCCGTCGCCGACGCTCTCGGGCGGCGAGGCGCAGCGCATCAAACTCGTCACCGAGTTGTCGAAGGTGCGCGACGACATCACGCGGCGTGGCCAGAAGCCGCCGCACACGCTCTACGTGCTCGACGAACCGACGGTCGGTCTGCATATGGCCGATGTCGCCAAGCTGATTCGCGTGCTGCATCGGCTGGTGGATGGCGGGCATAGCGTGATCGTCATCGAGCACGATCTCGATGTGATCGCCGAAGCGGACTGGGTGCTCGATCTTGGACCCGAAGGCGGCGTGAACGGCGGCACGATCGTCGCGGCGGCGGACCCGGAAACGCTGGCGAGCCATCCGCGCAGTCACACCGGAACGGCGCTGCGGCCCGTGCTCGGTCGAACGCGCGCGACGGAAAACGCGGCCTGAAAATCGCGATCTGGCGCGGGCTTGCAGTCAAGCCCGCGCCGTCGCATTGGGTGGAGCAATCATGTCTCAAGCCATTTCGGATCTGAACACGCTGCTCGCTTCGATGCGTCCCGAGCTTCAGCCCGGCGTCTATGTGTTCGCGTCCCTGCCGCACGATGCGGTGGTGAGCGGCGCGGGCATCGTCGCCACGTTCCGTGAACGCGAAGGCATGACCGTCGTGATGGAGGAAGCGGCGGCGCAAGCGGCCAACATCGCGCCGTTGTTTCGCGCCGCGTGGATCACGCTCACGGTGCATTCGGACCTCGCCGCGGTCGGGCTGACGGCTGCGTTCGCGCGTGCGCTCGGCGACGCGGGCATCAGTTGCAATGTGCTTGCGGCGGCTTATCACGATCACATCTTCGTGCCGGTGGAGCATGCCGGGCGCGCAATCGACACCCTCTTAGCCTTGCAGCGAAGTGCTGATAAGCTTGCGCCCTCGTCAAACCCGCCAACTCGATAGCACAGCATGGATACGCAGGATAAAACCGTCGCGCTCAAGCGCATGAAGTGGTTCGCAGCCGCGCTGCTCGTCGCGGCGGGCGCGCTTTTCGCGCTCGCCAAAAGTCAGCACGATGCCGGCGCGTGGGCATGGGTCTCGTCGTTCGCGGAAGCCGCGATGGTCGGCGCGCTCGCGGACTGGTTCGCGGTCGTCGCGCTGTTCCGGCATCCGCTCGGCGTACCGATTCCGCATACCGCCATCCTTCCCGCGAACAAGGCGCGGGTGGCGGACAACCTCGCCGCATTCGTGCGCGACCGCTTTCTCGGCACCGATGCGCTCGTCGCGCGCGTCAACGCCTTCGACCCGGCAAGCCGCCTGTCGCTCTGGCTCGCCGAGCCCAAGAACGCCGCGTTGCTCGGCAACAAGGCAGTGACGGCGGTCGGTCAGTTGCTGTCCCTGATCGACGACGAGCGTGTCAAGTCGATGCTTCACGAAGCCATCCGCCGCCGCGCCGAGCAATTCGATCTCGCGGGCGCGGCGGGCGAAGTACTGTCGACGCTGACGGAGGATCGCCGTCATCAGTTGCTGCTCGACGAAGGCCTGAAGCAGATGGCCGCGTGGCTCGACAAGCCCGAAGTGCAGGAGATGCTGGCGGCGCGCATCGTCGGCGTGGCGGGCGAGGAGTATCCGAAGCTCATCGGCATGCTGGGTTTCGTCGGACTGAACGCGGAGGAACTCGGCGCGAAGTTCGCGGCAGGTCTCGTGCGCGGCGCGAATCAATGGCTGCACGATGTCAGCGAGGACCCGGAACACGAGCGTCGCAAGGCTTTCGACGAAGCCGTCGCGCGCTTCATCGAGCGTCTGAGGAGCGATCCGGCGTTCAAGTCGCGTATCGACGACCACAAACGCGAGTGGCTTGCGCGGCCGGAGTTGCGCGGCTACGTGAGCGGTCTTTGGGACGAGTTCATCGGCTGGCTCGACGCCGATCTCAAGCGCCCGGACTCGACGCTGCACGCGCGCGTCGTGGCGGTGGCCGGCAGCTTTGCGCAGGCGCTGGGCGGCGATCCGGCCTTGCGCGATTCGATCAACGAACACATGCGCGACGCGCTGAAAGCGCTTGCGCCGGAGTTGCGCGAGGGGATCGCGAAACACATCGCCGCGACCGTCAAGCAATGGGACGACGCCACGCTCGTGCGCGATGTCGAGCTGAATATCGGCCGCGATCTGCAGTTCATTCGCGTGAACGGCACGCTCGTGGGCGGCGCGGTCGGGCTGCTAATTCATGCGGTAACGGTTCTTACGGCCTGACGCTTTATCGCCGCTCCACGCTCAGACGCCCGGCGGAGCGCCTGCCGCCGGCGTCATCGATGGTCACGGACAAGCCGGAAGTGAGCGCTATTTCCAGCAATGCGTTGCGGTTCGCGTCGGCGTTCGCGGCGGTCTGCACGCGCCACTCCATGCCGTCGGGTGTCTGGAGCACGTAGCTCGGCTGGTCGCCGGCGCAGTTGGCATCGATCAAGCGCGTGACATTGCCCGTTTTCGTGCCGGCATGACGTTCGTCACCACAATGAAAACTGGGACTGCCCGCGCGCGGCAGGCCGACCGCGACGCCTGTTACGACGGAATTGACGTCTGCGGTGATACTGACCGGCAACCCCCACGCCAGCGCGCGGACCAACATGTGGTGGCGGTGAGGGCAGATCTTCGCGTTCATTTGCACGCAATATTGGCGGCCGTCCCACGCGCGCAAAAGGTAATTGACTCGATCGAGCATGTCGTAATCGATTATGCGAGTGAGAAAGCCGGTACGCGTTTCGGTCAGCCTGAGACTGAAACAGATCAGCGGCGGCGTTTCTTCGGCGAGATAAGTGCCGATTGAAAGGCCGGTGATATAATGATATTCATTGCCATATACGGTAAGTGGCAGGCCGGCACCCACTGCCATTATCATTAACCCGAGTTTTTCAGCGTCCGGTCGCCGTTCCAGACGAGCGTGATAACGCGCGCCATCCACGCTTTTTAGAACGATCCCGAGCCTGTCGCAGGTTTCGGTATCGATTATCTCTTCGATGAAACCTGTACGCGGCGTATTGCCGAGCGGCTCGGCCGTGCACTCGATATTCGGACCGAAGCGCAGTGAGCCGATCGAAACGCCCGTGACGTAATAATCCGCGCTGGCGCGAATAGTCACCGGCAAGCCCGATCTGAACGCCATGAGCATCAGCATATGGCGATTGCGGTTATCATCCGGCGTCATTTGCGCGCAATAATGCGAACCGTCAGGGCAGCGCAGAATATAGCCGAAGGTTCCGAGGCTGTCGGCATCGTCTATCTGCACGATGAGTCCGGTCCTGACGTCGTTCAGCAGGTTCCATTTGAAGAGCGAGGTCTCGGATAACCGCGTGTGTTTCAAGCCTACGGAAACGACGTCAATAAATCGTTGGCAATTAGCATTGATCGATACGGGCAAGCCAAGCGCCATTGAAAGCTGCAGCAATGCGTTTCGGTAGGGATGATCGAGTTTATTCAATAACGCGCAATAATGTGTGTTCTCGCGGGTTTTAAGCACGTAGGTAACGCAATCCGAATCCGCATTATCGATCGACCGGATAATCGAGCCGCTTCGGGTATCCATGAGAAAGGACTCGGCCTGCCCATTGATCAGCGCATTTCTTGGTTTTCGGAATCGCATGATTGCCTCGAGAGCGGGCGGTTGTGAAATGATCGGCTTTTGGAAGCGCAAACGGGAAACTAAACCAAATAAGCGTGTAGACGCTTCACCGCAATTTCATTGCGATGCTGTATCGGCTAGAACGAAGGTTTCTAAAGAGAGTAGGAAGTGACACGAATTTAGATAAACAATTTTTCGGCGTCAATTATGGTTTCGCCTTTTTTCGGGGGGTGTGCATGGGTGGGTAATCATTTGCAGCTGCATTTGAAGACAAGTTGAATATCACTCGACTGTAATCCTGCTTTTTCGCATCTATCGCGTTTAAAAGACGCCGAACAAAGCACGCAGTCGCGAAGAATTAGCGCTGCAGCATTGCGCGAGCCGGGAGAGAATGCGAACTTGCACGCGCCAGCGGCCCTTCCGGAAGCTCATGCCCAATTCAAACACCGAACTCATCGAGCGGTTCTACCGCGCCTTTCAGGAGCGCGACGCCGAGGGGATGGCCGCGTGTTACGCGCCCGACATCCGCTTTCAGGACCCCGCGTTCGGCCTGCTGCACGGCCGTGAGGTCGGCGACATGTGGCGCATGTTGCTCGGCCGCGCGGCGGATTTCTCGCTGACCGTGGATGAAATCCGCTCGATCGGGCAGACCGCGAGCGCCGTCGCCATCGCGCGTTATACCTATTCGGCCACGGGCCGGCCGGTCGTCAATCGTATCGAGTCGCGCTTTGCTATCCGCGATGGCTTCATCGTCGAACACATCGACACCTTCGATCTCTGGCGCTGGAGCCGTCAGGCGCTCGGCGCGAGCGGTTTGCTGCTCGGCTGGACACCGCGAATGCGCGCGACGATCCAGAAGAAGGCGCGGCGCGCGCTCAGCGATTATCGGAACAAGGCGGCGACATGACGCGTATCGAAGCGAATCGGGACGCGCCTTTCGACGCCGCGCGCCTGGAAGACGAATGGCTCGAACCGGATGCCTTCGGCGGCTTCGCGTCGGGCACCGTCGGCACGTTGCGCACGCGGCGCTATCAGGCGTTGCTGCTCGCCGCCACCGCGCCGCCCGCCGGGCGCGTCGTGCTGGTGAATGGCGTCGAGGCGTGGCTCGATGTGAACGGAAAGCGTCACGCGCTCACGATGCAACGCTACGCGCCCGACGTGCTGTACCCGGACATCTCCGCGAGCCTCCTCTCCTTCGATACCTCGCCGTGGCCCACGTGGCGCTTTCGCATTGGCGACGAAACGGTGGCGAGCGCGGAAGTGTTCGTCGTAAAGGACAGCGGCGAGACGGTGCTGCGCTGGCGGCTCGAAACGCCCGTGCCGAAAGCCACGCTCGAAGTGCGGCCGCTTCTTTCGGGCCGCGACTATCACGCGCTGCATCACGAGAACGGCGCGTTTTCCTTCGATGCAACCGTCGACGTGGAGCGTGTGCATTGGCGTCCGTACGCCGATCTGCCGGCTATCGGCGCGACGTCGAACGGGGCTTATCGGCACGCGCCGGACTGGTATCGCAACTTTAGCTATGCGCGTGAGCGCGACCGCGGTCTCGATTTCACCGAAGACCTCGCCGCACCCGGCGTCTTCAGCTTCGATCTCGTACGCGGCGATGCGGTGCTGATCTTTCATGCCGACACCGGCCACGAACAGGCGCACGAGGGCAATGCGGTAGCGCTTGCCACCCGACTCGCCACGCGAGAGAGCCAAAGGCGCGCCGCGTTCGGCTCGCGGTTCGCGCGTTCCGCCGACGCCTATATCGTGGATCGCAACGTCGGCAAGACGGTCATCGCGGGCTATCCGTGGTTCACCGACTGGGGCCGCGACACCTTCATCTCGATGCGCGGTCTTCTGCTCGCGGCGGGCCGTTACGCCGATGCCGAATCGATTCTGCTCGAATGGGCCGATACGCTCTCTGACGGCATGCTGCCCAACCGCTTCCCGGACGGCGGCGGCATGCCCGAATACAACTCGGTCGATGCCTCGCTGTGGTTCGCCGTGGCGGTGCACGATTATTTGGCGACGGGCCACGCCAGCGCCGCGACCGCGAGCCGCCTGCAACACGCGGTCGATTCGATTCTCGAAGGCTATACGCGCGGCACGCGCTTTGGCATCGCGGCGGACGCGGACGGTCTGTTGCGCGCGGGCGTCCCGGGCGTTCAGCTCACGTGGATGGACGCGAAGGCGGGCGACTGGGTGGTGACGCCGCGCATCGGCAAACCGGTGGAAGTCGAGGCGCTGTGGTTCAACGCGCTGTCGATAGCAAGCGCGTGGAATGCGCGCTGGACCGCGCCGCGCGACGCTGCGCGCGCGGCTTTCCTCGCGCGCTTCGTCGATCCCGACACACGCGCGCTGTACGATGTCGTCGATGCCGATCACGAAGCCGGCAAGCTCGATCGTTCGATCCGTCCGAATCAGATCTTTGCGCTGGGCGGTCTGCCTTTCGCGCTCGTCGATGGCGACATCGCTCAAGCCGTGCTCGCGCAAGTGGAAACCCAACTGCTGACACCACTCGGCTTGCGCACGCTCGCGCCGGCCGACCCGGCGTATCGTCCGCGTTATGCGGGCGGCGTGCTGGAACGCGACGGCGCCTATCATCAGGGAACCGTATGGCCCTGGCTCATCGGGCCGTTCATCGAGGCGTGGATTCGCGTACATGGCGCGGCGGGCGCGCGCGAGCGCTTCATCGCGCCGCTCGAAGCGCATCTGGACCGCTACGGTCTCGATCATCTGTCAGAAGTCGCCGACGGCGATGCACCCCATACGCCTGGCGGCACACCGTTCCAGGCGTGGTCGCTCGGCGAATTGCTGCGCATAGAAAAGCTTCTGACCGAAACACGCTAAATTACGAGTCTTGCCCGCGGCATCGAACGCCGCTCATCAGGAGAAATATCCATGCCGAAATCGCGCGCCGTCAATCAGATCGACACCGTCGAAGGCTCGCGTCTGCATTCGAGCGATTGCCCGCGCTGGCAACGCTGGGGACCGTATCTGAGCGAACGGCAATGGGGCACGGTGCGCGAGGATTACAGCGATAACGGCACCGCGTGGGATTACTTTCCGCACGATCACGCGCGCAGCCGGGCGTATCGCTGGGGCGAGGACGGCATCGCCGGATTCGGCGACGACAAGCTCAACTGGTGCGTCTCGCTCGCCTTGTGGAACGGCGCCGATCCGATCATCAAGGAACGGCTTTTCGGGCTCACCAACGAGCAGGGCAATCATGGCGAGGATGTGAAGGAGTTGTACTTTTACATCGACGGCACGCCGACGCACTCGTACATGCGCATGCTCTACAAGTATCCGCATGCGGCGTTTCCTTATTCCGATCTCATCGAGGAAAACGCGCGGCGCGGCGCGGACAAGCCCGAATACGAAGTGCTCGATACCGGCGTGTTCGACGATGGCCGCTACTTCGACGTGCAGGTGGAATACGCGAAGCACACGGCGGACGACATCGTCATGCGCGTGAAAGTGGAGAATCGCGCGGAATGCGCCGCTACCATCGACGTCATGCCGCAAATGTGGGCGCGCAATACGTGGTCGTGGAAGAAGGTGTCCGATAAACCCTCGCTGAAACTTCAGACGGTGAACGGCGTGACCTATGTCGCGGCGGAACACGGCGCACACGAACAGATGGTACTCACGGCATGGTCGCCGGATACGCCCGATGTCGAATGGCTCTTCTGCGAGAACGAGACCAACGTCAAGCGTCTTTTCAACATGGAGGGCCCGGGTCCGTTCAAGGATGGCGTGAACGACTACATCGTCCAAAAGGACGAACACGCGATTCGCCGCGACACCGGCACGCGCGCGACGGCTCGCGCGCATCTCGAGATCGCGCCATTCGGGACGGCGACAGTGTTCATGCGCTGGCGTCCCGAATCCGCGCCCGACACCGTGCCGCTCGATGCCGACGCGCTCTTCGCGCGCCGTATCGCGGAAGCCGACGAATTCTACGGCGCGTTGCAGCACGACATCACCGACGCCGATCAGCGGCTCGTGCAACGTCAGGCGCTCGCCGGCATGCTGTGGTCGAAGCAGTATTACCAATTCGACGTTACGCGCTGGCTCGACGGCGATCCACTGCAGCCTACGCCGCCGCAATCGCGCCGTCGCGGGCGCAATGCGGAGTGGCGGCATCTGTGCAACGCGGACATCGTGTCGATGCCGGACAAGTGGGAATATCCGTGGTACGCGTCGTGGGATCTCGCGTTCCATGCGGCCGCCTTCGCATTGATCGATCCGGAGTTCGCCAAACGCCAGATGCTGTTGCTCGTGAAGGACCGTTATCAGCATCCGAATGGCCAGTTGCCCGCCTACGAATGGGCTTTCGGCGACGCCAATCCGCCCGTGCACGCGTGGGCGACGTGGCGCGTCTACGAGATCGACCGCGCGATCACCGGCAAGGGCGACCGCGACTTCCTGGAACTCGTGTTCCACAAGCTGCTGCTCAACTTCTCGTGGTGGGTCAACCGCAAGGACGCCGACGACCGCAACATCTTCCAGGGCGGCTTTCTCGGGCTGGATAACGTCGGCATCTTCGATCGCTCGTCGCCGCTGCCGACAGGCGGTCATATCGATCAGGCCGATGGCACCGCATGGATGGCCGCGTACGCGCTCGACCTCATGCGTATCGCGCTCGAACTGGCCTACGCGAACAAGGTGTTCGTGGATATCGCGGTGAAGTTCTTCGAGCACTTCTTGTATATCGCGGAAGCCGTGAGCTGCGAGGACGACTGCGACACGGGTTTGTGGGACGGCGAGGACGAGTTCTTCTACGACAAGCTGCGTCTGCCGGACGGCTCGAATGTACCGATGCGCGTACGGTCCATCGTCGGGCTCATTCCCATGTTCGCCGTGCACGTGCTCGAACCGAACGTGCACAAGGCGCTGCCGGGACTGCGCGACCGGCTGCACTGGTTCCTCGAACATCGGCCGGATCTCGCGCGGCTCGTGTCGCGCTGGAATATCGCGGGGCAGGGCAATAGCGTGCTGCTGTCGCTGTTGCGCGGGCATCGCATGAAGGCGCTGCTCAGACGCATGCTCGACGAAAGCGAGTTTCTTTCCGACCACGGCGTGCGCGCGCTGTCGCGGGTGCATCGCGACAATCCGTTCGTGTTCTATCACAACGGTGACAGCTTCTCGGTGCAGTATCTGCCGGCCGAGTCGAACTCGCGCGTGTTTGGCGGCAACTCGAACTGGCGCGGGCCGATCTGGATGCCGGTGAACTATCTGCTCATCGCGTCGCTGCACGAATTTCATCGCTATTACGGCGATGATTTTCGCGTGGAGTATCCGACCGGCTCGGGACAAAAGTTTTCGCTGAAACAGATCGCCGACGAACTCGCGCGCCGTCTGACCACGCTCTTCTTGCTCGACAAGAACGGCGAACGTCCGGTGATGGCGGCGTATCCGCAACTCCAGGCGGACCCGCGTTCGCGCGATCTCGTGTTGTTCCACGAATACTTTCACGGCGACAACGGACGCGGCGTGGGCGCATCGCATCAGACCGGCTGGAGCGGGCTCGTCGCGTTGCTGTTGCAGCCCTTGGCGATGGGACCGTCAGGCGTCGTGCCGCTCGCCGGCGAAACCGATGCCGAGGTGCAGGAGTTTGCCGGCGCCAAGTAACGGTCCGTCATCGTCGCTAAAAGTCAACCTCTGCCATCCGGCTGATAGTTAGGAAAAGTCGTATATCGCTTGCGTCTCCATCTGCGTAAGTTTGCGAAAACGCAAACTTGAGGACGGTTTGGAGATAAAAATGAAACAAACTACGCAAGGATATTCTGTCAGCGGCTACCAGACCGAATGGGGCGCCGCAACCCGCCAACGGACCGAGAATCAGGACAGTCCGCCGTACAAAATGGTCGTGGTGGTGTTCGCGGCGGCCATGCTGGGCGGCGCTTACGTGTCGGCCACGCTGCAAAGCATCGCGCTCGGCTGGATGGCGGGCGTCGGCATTCTGGGCGCGCTCGGCGCCGTCATTCACCGCTGGTGCACGGGTCCCGATGCACTGGAGCGCCGCCTGAACGCACGCGCCCGCGCGCGTCACAACGCGGTGGCCCGGTGCGGCATCAACTTCGATCTCAAGCAGCAGCGCTCTGGCGGATTTCGTTCGCGGAACTCAGCAACACGGGAATGGACTTCGAAGTCGGCGTCCCGGCACCATCAGCAGTGGACGACAACGGCACTAGCGGGTTGGTCTCAGGATAGTATGCGCCCAGGCATCCACGAGGAATGTCGTACGCAACGAGGGTGAAGCCGTCCACCTGGCGCACGACATCGTCATCCCAGACACTCGTGATATCCACGAGGTCGCCCGGTTCGAAGCCGAGCATGTCGATATCCTCGCGGTTCGCAAAGAGCACACGCCGCTGTCCGTACACGCCACGATAGCGGTCGTCGAGTCCGTAGATCGTCGTGTTGTACTGATCGTGCGAGCGCGTGGTCATGAGCGTCATCAGGCGCGCGCCATGCAGGGCGCGGGCGCGGTGAATCGGCGTATCGACGGCAATGGCGTGCACGATGAACTGCGCCTTGCCGCTCGGCGTCTTCCAGACGCGCTCGCGTGAAGCCACGCCCAGATGAAAGCCGCCGGGTTGCTTCAACCGCTCGTTATAGCGCTCGAAGCCCTCGACCACTTTTTCTATGCCGTCGCGAATCAGCGCGTAGTCGTTCGCGTGCGCAAGCCAGTCCACCTTGCCCGAACCGAGCGTCGCATGCGCCATGCGCGCGACGATCGCCACCTCGGAAAGCAGATTCGGCGAAGCGGGCTTGTTCATGCCATACGAGATGTGGACCATGCTCATCGAGTCTTCCACGCTCACGCCTTGCGCCACGCCGTTCTGCATGTCGATCTCGGTACGGCCGAGCGTCGGCAGAATGAGCGCGTCGCGGCCATGCACGAGATGGCTGCGATTCAGCTTGGTCGTGATATGCACGGTGAGGTCGCACGAACGCATTGCTTCCCAGGTGCGCGGCGTGTCGGGCGTGGCGATCGAAAAATTGCCGCCCAGCCCGATGAACACCTTCACGCGGCCTTCGAGCATCGCGTGAATGGATTCGACCACGTCGTAACCGTGCTCGCGCGGCGGCTCGAAGTCGTATGCCGCGCCGAGCTTGTCGAGAAACGCCTGCGTCGGCTTTTCCTCGATACCCACCGTGCGATCTCCCTGCACGTTCGAATGGCCGCGCACCGGGCAAAGCCCCGCGCCGCGCCGGCCGATATTGCCGCGCATCATCATCAGGTTGGACAGCAACTGCACGATCGGCACTGAATTCTTGTGCTGCGTGAGGCCCATGCCCCATGTCGAGATGACGGCGCGGCCTTGCGCGTAGATATCGGCGAGCTTCAAGATTTCGTCGATGGCCACGCCCGATTCCGCGACGATCATCTCCCAGTTCTCGGCGCGCAAGTCGGCGGCGAAGCTGTCGAAGCCAACCGTGTGTTGCGCGATGAAATCGACATCGAGCACGCGGGCCTGGCCATTGGCGAGCGCGGCATCGTCGAGTTCGATCACGCGTTTCGCCACGCCCTTGATGAGCGCGAAGTCGCCACCCACTTTCGGGCGGATGAATACGGAGCTGATCTTCACGCCCTTGGGCGAAAGCATGTCGAGTGTGTGCTGCGGGCTCGCGAACCGTTCGAGGCCGCGTTCTTTCAGCGGATTGATCGACACGATGGTCGCGCCGCGTTTCGCGCAGTCGCGCAACTCGCCGAGCATGCGCGGATGATTGGTCGCCGGATTCTGACCGAAGAGCAGCAGCGTGTCGGCGTGTTCGAAGTCGTCGAGCGTCACCGTGCCCTTGCCGACGCCCACGGTATGCGGCAGGCCACGGCTCGTTGCCTCGTGGCACATGTTCGAGCAGTCGGGGAAATTGTTCGTGCCGACCATCCGCACGAAGAGCTGGTAAAGGAAAGCGGCTTCGTTGCTTGCGCGTCCGGACGTATAGAACGCGGCCTTGTCCGGATGGTCCAGCTTGTTGATGTGCGATGCGATCAACTCGAACGCCGCGTCCCATTCTATCGGCACATAACGGTCGCGCTTGGCGTCGTAGACAAGCGGGTCGGTTAGGCGGCCATGCTGTTCGAGTTCGTAGTCCGACTGCGCCATCAGCGAAGTCACCGTGTGCTCCTCGAAGAACACGGGCGTGACGCGCTTCGCCGTGGCTTCGGCGGCAACCGCCTTGACGCCGTTTTCGCAGAATTCAAATGTCGATGCATGCGCCCGGTCCGGCCACGCGCACCCGGGGCAGTCGAAGCCATCCGGCTGATTCTGCTTGAAGAGCGTCCGGTAATTGCCGCCCGCGACCTTCTCCTTGACGAGATTGATAGCCACCTGTTTGAGCGCGCCCCAGCCTGCGGCGGGGTGCGTGTACGGTTCGATGCGAGCTTCGGGCTTCTTCATGGTGTGGCGTGTCGACGCACAGGACGATTCGATACGTCGATCCTACTGTTTACCAAATGGCGCGCGGCGCACAGAAAACGTGAAATAGAAGGGATACAGTTGGTAGACTGAACGCCCTCCTTGTTTCGACACGACCGCCGCCGTGACCCTCTACGAAAAGCTCGCCGATGAGATCGAAGCCGCCGTGCGCCGTGGCGTGTTCGCGCCGGGCGAGCGCATTGCGTCGGTGCGGCAGGCGAGCCAGCAGCACGGCGTGAGCATCAAGACCGTGCTGCATGCCTATGCGTTGCTCGAAGGCCGCGGCGTGCTGGAAACGCGTCCGCAATCCGGCTATTTCGTGCGCGCCAGACCCAAGGCCGAAACGCCGCGTGACGAGACGAAGCGCCGCGCGCGTCCCGTGGCGGTGGCTTCCGAAGTGGACGTGAGCCGGCTCGTGCTCGCCACGCTGCGCAGCATCCGCGCGCACGACGCCGTGCCGTTCGGCTCGCCGTATCCCGATCCCGAGCCGTTCCCCTGGCGGCGCATCAACCAGTACGCAAACGCCATCGCGCGGCGGCACACGAGCTGGAATCTCATCGACGATCTGCCGCCCGGCAACCCCGAGCTCATCCGCCAGATCGCGCGGCGCTACGCGGAGAACGGCGTGAGCGTGGACCCGGCCGAAATCGTGATTACGGTCGGCGCAACGGAAGCGATCAATCTGAGTTTGCAGGCGGTCGCGAAGCCGGGCGATACCGTGGCCGTCGAGTCGCCAACGTATTACGCGATGCTGCACGCCATCGAGCGGCTCGGCATGCGCGCAATCGAGGTGCCGACGCATGCCGTCGATGGCATCGACATCGAGGCGCTGGCGCAGATCATCGGCAAAAGAAAGATTGCTGCTTGCATGGTGATGCCGAATTTCCAGAACCCGCTCGGCTTTCTGATGCCGGATGCGCGCAAGCGGCAACTCGTCGAATTGCTGAGCGAGCACGAGATACCGGTGATCGAAAACGACGTGTATCACGAGCTCTATTTCGGCGATGCGCGGCCTACGACACTCAAAAGTTTCGATACCAAGGGGCTCGTGCTTCACTGCGCGTCGTTTTCGAAGAGTCTCACGGCGTCGTATCGAATCGGCTGGGCGATGCCGGGACGTTTTCGCGCGCAAGTCGAGAAGCTCAAGTTCCTCAACACGCTGACCACGCCTTCGGTGCCGCAAGTCGCCGTCGCCGATTATCTTCGTCAGGACGGTTACGACCGGCATCTGCGCGGCGTGCGCAAGCTCTATCAGCAACAGGCGCGCATCATGCGTGCGATGGTCGAGCGCTTCTTTCCGGCGGGCACGCGCACGTCCGCGCCACAGGGCGGTTATGTGCTTTGGGTCGAATTGCCGGAGCGCGTCGATTCGATGCAGCTTTATCGCGCGGCGCTCGAATGCGGTATCACGGTCGGGCCGGGCTATATGTTCTCGACGCGCAATGCCTTCAGCCACTTCATTCGCCTGAACTACAGCTATCCGTGGACCGCGCAGAGCGAGGCGGCGTTGCAGCGTTTGGGCGAACTCGTCGGCGAAATCGATCGGCGCGCGGCACGAGACGACATAGAGAAGGAGACATAGATGAGCGATGACATCGATCCCATACTCGTCGCCGTTCTGGCGCAGCTCTGGCGCGCGCGTCGGGAGAGCCCGGAGAAACCGTGGTCGCTTGCGAAGTTGGCGAAGCAGTCCGATTTGCCGATGAGCGCGTTGCGGCGGCAGCTTACCGGGCTCGCGGATGCGGGGCTGATCGAGATGACGATCACGGAAGAGGGCGCGGGAAGTGCGTGGTTGAGCGCCGAAGGGGTGACGTTGTGTGCGGCCGTGTTTGGGGCGGAAGGGTGAGGCGAACGCGGCGCTGGTCTTGTGAAAGCATCGAAATCCATTCATTCTAGGTAGCCACGCTCAATCGGTGCTTCACCTTGGACATCCACATCACCCTGCACGGCCGTCACGACCTCACGGGCCAGATCTACGGCCAGTTGCGCGCGGGCATCATCGAAGGGCGGCTTGCCGCTCATGCGCGCCTGCCGTCCACGCGCGATCTCGCCGCGCAGCTCGGCGTGTCTCGCAAGACGACGCTCGATGTATTCGATCGCCTGATCGCCGAAGGTTTTCTTCGCCCTCGCGCCGGCGATGGCACCTTCGTCGCCGATGGCCTCACGCGTCTGCCCGCCGCCCGCGCCGAGCCGACCTCGGCGCGCGCCCGCGCCACCGGCATCTGGCGCAAGATGCCCGAACGCATGTCGATGCCCATGCCGCCCGCCGACATCACGCTCGACTGCGATTTCAAGGGCGGCGTGACCGACAAGACGCTTTTCCCCTTCGATGCCTGGCGCCGCTGCGTCAACCAGGCGCTGCGCACGCAGGCGCGCACGGGCGGCGGCGTGGCGTCGTATCGCGATCCGGCCGGCGAGCAGGAGCTACGGCTCGGCATCGCGCGCTATCTGGCGTTCAGCCGCGCGGTGGTGTGCAACTGGCAGGACGTTCTCGTGACGCAAGGCGCCCAGCAGGCGCTCGATCTGCTCGCGCGCGTGGTGGTCCAGCCGGGCGATGTCGTCGCGATGGAAGAGCCGGGTTATCCGCCTGCGCGCGCCATCTTCTCGGCGCTGCACGCGCGCATTGCGCACGTTCCCGTCGATGAGCACGGGATCGTCGTGGACAAGTTGCCGCGCAATACTCGGCTCGTCTACGTGACGCCGTCGCATCAGTTTCCGCTCGGCATGCCGATGAGTCTCGCGCGCCGGATCGAACTGCTCGAATGGGCGGCCGAACGCGGCGCGGTGATCGTCGAGGATGACTACGACGGCGAGTTTCGCTTCGAAGGGCGGCCGGTCGAGTCGCTGAAGAGCCTGGATCATGCAGGGTTGGTCGCGTATGTCGGCACGTTCTCGAAGACGCTTTTTCCGGATTTAAGGATTGGCTACGTGGTGCCGCCCGCGACGCTTTCCGAGCCGCTCTGGAACGCGCGGCAAGTTTGCGATCTGCACGGCTGCATGCTCACGCAGACAGCGCTCGGCGCCTTCATGCTGGATGGCGAATATGCGAAACATTTGCGCCGCATGCACAAGGCGTATGCGCAACGCCGTGCCGCGTTGATCGCGCATCTGACTGGCGCTCTTGCGCACTGGTTCGAGCCGATGCCATCGACGGCCGGCATCCATCTGGTCGCGCGGCTTTTAGAGCCGTGGCAGGAAGCGCGCGTGGTCGCGGCGGCGCGCGAGGCGCAAGTGGGGTTGTACGGCATCGCGCCGTTTTATGCGGGCAAGCCGCTTCTGCAAGGCGTGTTGCTTGGATATGGCGGGACGAGCGTCCCGGCTATCGAGCGTGGGTTAAAGCGGCTGGCGGGGGTTATGGCGGCGATGGGGGCGTAGGCGCTTGTTTGCGTATCGCGCGACGCGCTGTCGTCATGCAGACAACAGCGCGTGCGTTCACGTCATTGATCGCACAGCAACAACACCTTCTCCTGCGCGGTGCAACTTGCCTTCTTCATTTTTGGCGCGGCGCCATCCGTTGAACGCGCCGATACCGTCTGCGCGCCGCCTTGCGATTGCTGCGCGAGCGCCGCACGCTTGGCGATGCACGACCGCAAATGCTTTTCAACCGGCGGATAGTATTTCCAGCCCTTCGTCAGCGGCGGCAGTTCGAGATGCACCTGTTTCCACTTCGGATGCCCGCTCGCCTGCAGCGTATCGAAGTTCGTGCAGAGCGAATCGGCGAATTTCGACATCGCGCCGACGGTGCCGCGCAGACCATAGTCATACGTCACGAGGAACGCCTTGACGGTGAGCGTTGGCGTGTCCTCCTGAATCCAGTTCGGATAGCTCGATGTGCGGATCGTCGCCGGGAAATACGTTTGCTTGGCGCGCGCGGTTTCAGGCGCGGCCGGGTCCAGACGCAACAGCTTGATCTGCTGCAGCAGTTCCGGGTTCATGTCCTGAAAGAGCTTGGCAGGCTGTCCCGCGACGATCACCGCGACGTCGATCTTGCGCACGATCAGCTTCGCGAGCGCGTCCTCGTTGCTATAGTGCTGCGCGTTCTGGTCGGCGATAGGTTCACCGAACATCAGCCGATACAGCGTTGCCGACGACTGCGCCGTGCCGCTTCCGAGCAGCCCGACGCTAATGTTCTTGTCCTTGATTTCCTGGATGTACTTGAGCGGCGAATCCGAACGCACGACGAAGTAAATCTCTTCGTCGTAAAGCGGCATGATGAGGCGCAGCGGCTTGATGATATTGCCGGCATCGGCGTTACCGGACGCGGCCATATCGACGTAAGCCTGATACACGTCCGACTGAACGAGTGCGAATTTCACGCCGGGTTCATAGCGCATGCGCTGCACGTTTTCCGCCGATCCTTTGGAAGAAAGCACTTCCAGTTCCATGCCGGCGGGGTCGGCCACGTACTTGGACAGGTCCTGACCGATCTGAATATACGTGCCGCGATCCGGCCCGGTAGTGATTTTGTAGGGCACGGCGTCGGCGGCGAAACTCGTCCCCGTGACGCTTGCGAGACCGATTACGGCAAGGAGGGCGAGCGCACCTCGCGCGGCGTTCCGCATGATTTTCGTGGAGAACATGATTGACCCTCGATTCTTGAGTTGGACGGGTGCTGTGGAACACGCGCGATGCGAGAGCGTCGCATCGTGCGAAATCGGTTATGCGTTTCTGCGCGCGGGCTAGTTTTAGCCGATGCAGTTTGTTCTGGCGACTCTTTCCGTTCGCGAGATGCCGGGTTCTTTCCGGGCAGGTTGCTGTGCCAAAAAAGCTTTGTCTCCGTTAATGCTTTTTTCCTGATTTGCTTCGTTCTTTGGATGCTTGTTTCTTGCTCGCACACCCGCCGATGTGCGTCGTCTCTTCCGTCGAGTCTCGTCTCCCGAGACATCGCCGCTGTGGAAGCGATTTGATATTCGAGACCGCAGTCCTTTAAAGATGCTTCGTTTCCCGAGTCGGGCTTCTTCAGATTCGCGTCGTTACCGAGACTTTTCTATTTCTGAAGCGCTCTCTTCGGAGCCGCTTCAATTTCGCAAGACGCCTTGCTTGCGTGGTTGCCTTTCACCCGCAGAGCGCCGAATCTTCATTCAATGCGCTCTCCCATGCCTCTACCTTCCCATCTTCACGGCGCCGACTTCGAAGCCCCGCCGCCGCTCGTCCAACCGTATTGCTTGATGGCGCGTTCCAGTTCTTCGGTCTTGTCCGCGTCCATATGCGCCGATACGTTCGATGCGCCAAACGACGCGGCAGCGCGCGGGCTTGCTGCGGGCGGGCTGATCGCGGGCGCGGCGGCGAGTTGAGCTTGCGGCGTGGTATTGCGCACGGCGACAGGCGTCGCGCCAGTCGCCGTCGATGACGTCGATGCATGCGGTGCGGCACCCGACGCCGACGGCGCAACATACATCCCGTTGGACGTGCCGCCGCGATTGGACGTCGCATCGTACATGCCGTTATTCGATGCGCCGCCGCCCGTCGCGGTCGCTCCGCGATTCTGCGGCGCGACGTACATCTCATCGCTTGCGTTGGCGTGATTGGCGGAAGAGGCATCGTACAGGCCGGTCGACGCGGTATTGCGCGTCGCGCCGGTTTGAGGTGCGGGCCGCGTGTTGGCTGCCATGGCGGCGGGCGCGGTGCGACTCGTCCCCGGAGGCGGCGCAGCGGTGGCTGGCGTCGTGCGCGTCGCCGTGGTCGTCACGGGCGCGGGCGTCAGCACAGCAACCGAAGGAGCGGCCGTGCCTGCAACAGCGGAAGGCGCGGGCGTCGTGGAAGAAGGCACGGCAGGCGCTGTCGTCGCTGCCGTTGTCCTTGCGGCAGGCAAGGCATTGCCGGAAGTCGCGGGTGCCACCGTCGCCGTCGCAGCGGACGGTGCGAACATCTTCGCGGCAGGCAATTCAACGGCCGAAGTCGCAGGCGCATTGGCCGGGGCAACATTAGCCGTAGCAGCAGGCCCAACCGTCGCCGCGGTAATGGCATTCGTAGCCGCCTGAGCCCGCGCGATCTTCTCCGCGCGCGAATCAGTCGATGCATCCCGCGCTTCGTCGATGGCATCCCGCCGTGCCGCCGCTGCCGTTCCGCGCTGCGCGGCGTGCCGCTCAACCACGGTCTTCGGCGCGATGGTCACGGTCTTGACCGGCGGTGTCGCAACTTCCAAGTTCGCAGTGGTCGCAGGCTTGCCGACGTTGGCGGCAACCACGCTGGCAGGCGCGGCGGGCGCCGGGGCAGCAGCCGTCACCGCCGATGGCAGCGGCTTCTTCGCGCCCGCAGGCGTCGCGACCATCCAGCCCGCGTGCGAGATGACGCGTTCTAGCATCGCTTGCGACTCGCCGTTGCCGCCATCGATAGCGAGCGCTTCGCCCGCGTTCTGCTGCACACACGACCATGCCGAAGTCCGCTCGCAGGCCCGCGCCAGTTGCAGCGCGGCGTCGCGTTGCAACTCGCGCTTCGCGAGTTCTTCTTTCATCGAATCGTAGTCGGGGCGCGTCTGCAATGAGGCGGGAACGGTCTTGAGGCGCGCGCGCGCCAGCGTCAGGTCGTGCTGATCCAGCGCAAGGCGCACGCTGCGCAGCGTATCGCCGGAAACGGACGCGCGGGCATCGGCCGAGGCACTGCCCGCGCCTGTCGCCACATTGGGGTTCAGGTTCGGCGCGGTACCCGGCACGAGCGAACTGAATCTGGAATCGATCGCGCCGGAGACACTGTGATCGGCGGACGGCGAGGCGTCGTCATCGTTCGAATCGCCGTATTGCAGATAAGCGGCCGCGCCGAGCGCGAGCACGACCGAACAAACGCCCGCGATGACCGTCTTGCGCTTCGACCAGGATTCGGAGCCGGGCAGCGCGTCGGGATCGCGGCCGGTGTTCGCATAAGCGCTGCGCGCGGATTCCTCCAGGCGCTTCGCCCGATGCTCCGCCGCCTTTTGCGCGATACGTTCGCTCGCGCGTTTCGGGTCCCAACCCGCGGGCCAGCCGCGTTCCGTTGCGGGTTCCTCCGGCAGCGCGCCGGAAGCGGAGGCGCCGGCGCCAGCCGATGCGGCGGCGGAAGCCGTTGCCGAGGTCGACATCGACGGAAGCGGTTTGGAAAGCGTCTGCTCGAACATATTGACGCGCGGCCGTTCTTGCGATGCGGCGGCCTGGCGCGGTTGAGCGGACGCGGCGTTACGATCCGCGCCGCAGTTTGGACAACTGTCGGCGTTTTTGCGCATCGTGCTGCCGCAACGCTGGCAGACGACGGAGAACATGGATGCAGGAAACGTCAGACGCGTGGTCATGCTTTTAAGCCCTCGAAGGACATGTGCGATAACGTGGCCGCTTGAGTGCCTATACTGGCTTCGGACCGCCCGCAATCGCGCGCGCGAAGTCCTGCGGCAACAATCCTTCGTATCGTTTGTCGGGCGCGAATGAATGTCGAATGAACATCGACTGCGTGCGTCCGAAAAACGAAAGTCCGAATATCGTTGAAGCGAGTTCGGACGTCAATCGCGTTTCGCACCTACCTCGGGCCGCCTGAATTTAAGCGACTACATCATCGCGCCGGCGGCACGCGAAACTCCGTGCTCCCAGCGCGCCTCGTAACCGCGCCTTTTGATGGCGCTGGCCCTCGTGTCGATACGAAAACGCGGCCGGGACTGGTGCGCCCGCGTCGCCGTTTCAGGGCTTCGCGGCCAAGCGCCACGCATCGCTCTCTCACAATGTTTTTGACATTCTGGGCGCGCGGCGGCGGTTTCGTGACGCCAATCCTTAGCCAATAACCGACAAGGGCGAACGACCGCGCGATAACCCACTGATGCAAAAGCGGTTAGAGCCCGAAATGAAACCCGTTCGCACGTTGCATGGCGGATACGAACTGCCTCGCGCGCCGGCGCGAACGTTTGCGCCGTGCGTGAGCGAAAGTGCGGAAAATTTAGCCATCCGAAGCAATTCGCGATAAGCGGAAGGCCGCGACGCGAACCCGGAAGTTCAGCGCCGCGGCCTCGATGTGCAGCTTATGCGACCGGCTTATTCAGCCAGTTGCAACTTGCCGTCGATACGGCGATTCAGACCCAGCGGATTCTCGGTCTTCAGCGCGTCGGGCAGAAGCGCATCCGGCAGGTCCTGATAGCTCACCGGACGCAGGAAGCGGTTGATCGCGAGGCTGCCGACCGAGGTCGAACGGCCATCCGCCGTGGACGGATACGGGCCGCCGTGAACCATCGCGTGGCCCACTTCGACGCCCGTGCCAAAACCGTTCACCAGAATGCGGCCCGTGCGGCGTTCGAGCGCCGGGAGGAAATCGCGCGCTTCGGCGTAATCGGCTTCGTCGATATGCAGCGCCGACGTCAACTGGCCTTCGAGCGATTCGATCAGTTCCAGCATCGTCTTCTGATCCGGGCAGCGCACCACCAGCGACGACGCGCCGAAAATCTCTTCCTGCAGCGCGTGGTTCTTGAGGAAGTTCGCAGCCGTGGTCGAGAACAGCGCCGACTGGCCTTGATTGTCGCTCTTCGCTTCGACGCCGCGCGCGAGCGTCTTCACGTCCGCCTGGCTCGAAGCCTTGTCGATCGCGCCTTCGTACGCCTTGTGAATGCCCGGCGTGAGCATGGTCTGCGCAGCCGTCTCCGTCAGCGCCGCCGATGCCGCCGCGATGAACTTGTCCAGGTCAGGACTATCGACGGCGAGGATCAGGCCGGGGTTCGTGCAGAACTGGCCCGCGCCGAGCACGAGCGATTGCACGAATGCCTTCGCGATGGCTTCGCCACGGTTCTTGAGCGCGGCCGGGAACAACACGACCGGGTTGATGCTGCTCATTTCCGCATAGACGGGAATGGGTTCCTTACGCTCGGCGGCGAGCTTCATCAGCGCCGTGCCGCCTCCGCGCGAGCCAGTGAAGCCTGCTGCCTTGATGCGGTTGTCCTTGACGAGGCCCTGGCCGATGTCACGACCGCTGTCGAACAGCAGCGAGAACGTGCCTTCGGGCATGCTGCAGTCCTTCACGGCCTTTTGCACCGCGCGGCCGACGAGTTCCGCCGTGCCCGGATGCGCCGAGTGCGCCTTGACGATCACCGGGCAGCCGGCGGCGAGCGCGGAAGCCGTATCGCCGCCCGCGACCGAGAACGCCAGCGGGAAGTTGCTCGCGCCGAACACGGCGACCGGGCCGACGCCGATGTGACGCAGACGCAGATCCACGCGCGGCAGCGGCTTGCGTTCGGGTTGCGCCGGGTCGATGCGCACGCCGAGATAGTCGCCGTTACGCACCACTTCCGCGAACATACGCAGTTGACCGACCGTGCGGCCGCGTTCGCCCTCGATCCGTCCGCGCGGCAATCCGCTTTCGATGATGCAGCGCTCGACCAGGTCGTCGCCGATGTCGAGGATATTTTGCGCGATGGTTTCGAGGAATTTCGCGCGCGCTTCGGGCGCGGTTTCGCGATATACGTCGAACGCGGCCCAGGCGAGGGCGGCTGCGCGGTCGAGATCGGCGAGCGTGGCGCCCCCGAATGCCGGTTCGATGGCCGCGCCCGTCGACGCGTTGACGGCCTTGATCGAGCCATTGCTGCCGAAAATGGATTGCTGGCCGATGAGCAGATTGCCTGTGAGTTGCATGGTGTCTCGTCCTTGACTTGAGTGAGTCGTAGCGACTGCGGCGGATGCGAGCGTCGCGCTGCGCCGACTATACGGCGCGAGAGGCGCCGCTGTATAGTGAATCCTTTCCATCGAGTGATCGCTTTATGGAATCACCCCGCCTTTTTCTTCCGCATCGTTTGTCGCATGAAAAACACCCTGGATGTCCTGATGTCGCGGCTGCGCATGAAGCAATTGCATTTGCTGATCGCGCTCGACGACCATAAATCGCTGCATAAAGCATCGAGCGCCATGGCGATGACTCAGTCCGCCGCTTCCAAGGCGCTCGCCGAACTCGAATCGATGCTGGAAGCGCCCTTGTTCGAGCGCGCCAAGAGCGGGGTGATTCCCAACCCGTTCGGCCGCGCCGTGGTGCGCTATGCGCGTCTGTTGGCTGCCGATCTGAGCGCGCTCTGCCAGGAAGTCGCGCAGATACGCGCGGGCACGGGCGGGCGGCTGACGGTCGGCACGATCATGGGCGCGGTGCCGGGCGTGGTCGCACCCATCGTCGGCGAGATGCACGCGAAGCATCCGGACCTTGCCATCGAAATTGTCGAGGACACCAGCGCGCGCATGCTCGGCATGCTGGACGACGGCCATGTCGATCTCGTGATCGGCCGCGCAAGCGTGTCGGACCAGCCGACAAAGTACCACTATCAGCCGCTCGCCGACGAACCGCTTGCCATTGTCGTGGGACAGGACCATCCGCGCGCGGCGGGACGCGAAGTCGGGCTCGCGGAACTGGCGGGTCATCGCTGGGTGACGTACCCGAGTTATCTGCCGATGAGCGCGCTGCTCGAACGCGAACTCGACCTCGCCGGCTTGCCGATGCCGGCGAACCCCATCTCCACCGCGTCGCCGCTCGTGACGGTCACGCTTTTGCAGCAGAGCGCGGATATGGTGGCGATATTGCCGGCGAGCGTCGCGAAACTTTTCGAGCGCTACGGCATGTTGCGCATCTTGCCGATCCGCATGAAATCGAAGTCGCAGACGTATGGCATCGTGACGAGAAAGGGAGGCGCGCTGTCGCCGGCTGCGCGCCAGTTCGTGCAGATGCTGCGTGAAAAAGGTCGCCCGCATTAAGGCGTGCGTCGCGCCCGTCCACCTTGTCAATTAGCGAATGCGTTAGCAATTTTGCCCGTTTACGATAGTCGGGTACTCGAACTTTTTGCCTGAAGCTGGGCCTATACTGGCGTGGCATCGCGGCCTTCGAGCTTCGCGCTCCACGGCGGTTTCACCCCAGCACTTCCTTACCAGCACTTCCATACGAGCACCACGCGCCGCACGAGCGGCAACTGGGCGTTGCAATCGAGGAATCGCAGATGGCCGAAACGGCAGCCAACGGCTTGGACGGTCTCGTGGCTTCGTTGCGCGAGCAGCGGACCGCGCTGACTGAAAAATGGATGAAGCTCGTGTTCGGGGATCAGGAAGTCGAACACTCGGACCAGCTCACGTACCGGCAACTGGCGGACCACTTGCCGGAAGTCTTCGAGGAAATCTGCGTCGTGCTGGAATCGCGTAATTTGCGCGATCAGGAAGGCGTCATCGAACAAAACGCGCGGCAGCACGGGCAATGGCGTTGGCAGCAAGGGTATCGCATCGACGAACTGGTGCGCGAGCTCGACCTGTTCCGCCAGATTTTGCTTCAGGCGATTGGCGATTACGCCGCCGCGCGCACGGATCTCTCGCGCACGGACGAAGAACACGCGCGGCTCATGACCGATGAAGTGGTGAGCTTCGTCACGCTGGCCTCGATTCGTGAAGCGGTGGGCGAGCGCGATCGCAAGATCGACGAATACACCGGCATGCTGGAGCGCGCGAATTACGAGCTCACGCTGCGTCAGAAGCTGATCAGCGAACTTTACGAAACGCGCATGCAGGTGACGCGCCGCGTCGCGCACGATCTGCGCAATTTCCTCAACGTATTCTCGACGGCGCTGCAACTGCTCGGCCGCTCGCCCGCGAAACGCGAGACGGCGCTTGGGCTCGCCAACCGGCAAGTGTCCGACATGGCGAGTCTAGTCGATGAAATGGTCGAATATTCGAAGGTCCTCGGCGACGATTCGCTGTTGACAGTCGAAGCGTTCGACCTCGTCGGTCTCTTCGACGAACTAATGCAGTTGAACCGCGTCGGCACCGAAGCAAAGGGCCTGAAGCTCGTCGGGCATCTGGAACCGACGCTCGGCACGGTGACATCGAACCGGCTAAAGGTGAAGCAGGTTGCGATCAACTTGCTCTCGAACGCGATCAAGTACACGTCGGCGGGCGAAATCGTGTTGACGATCGACGCCGTGGCGGACGACCGCTGGCGCTTGCGCGTGACGGACACAGGTTCGGGCATCGGTACGGCGGATCAGGAGCGCGTGTTCGAGGAATTCGAGCGCGCGGCCGAGGACGATATTCCCGGAACGGGGCTTGGGCTTGCCATCGTGAAGGAACTGTCGCGTGCGCTCGAGGGCGAGTTGCGTTTCCAGTCGGTGAAAGGACATGGAAGCGTGTTCGAAGTGATCTTTCCGCTGGTGCTCGAGCCGAAAGCGAAGTCGGCAAGCTGAGGGTGGGGCGGTGTTTTCGGCGTGAGCGGGTTTTTGCTCATCAGCGTCATCGCCAACTTCGCCCACTCATTGCCACAGCCGTCTATTTCGGCAGCGCGCTGGAAAAGCGAGCCGAATTGACGCGTGCTTCAAGCGCCAATTCCAACACACGCGCAATACAAAAAAAGGCGAACGAGCAGCGCTCGTTCGCCTTTCTCCTTCGCCGCAAGGCAAGCTTTTACGCGGCCACCGTTTCTTCTTCCTCGACCGACGCGCGAATCAGATGATCGAACGCGCCAAGCGATGCCTTTGCGCCTTCGCCGACCGCGATCACGATCTGCTTGAACGGTACCGTCGTCACGTCGCCGGCAGCGAATACGCCGGGGATCGACGTCGCGCCCTTCGCATCGACGATGATCTCGCCATGCTTCGACAGCTCGATCGTGCCCTTCAGCCATTCGGTGTTAGGCACGAGACCGATCTGCACGAACACGCCTTCGAGTTCCACGCGGTGCGAGACGCCCGTCGCCCGGTCCGTGTAGTTCAGGCCGTCGACCTTCTTGCCGTCGCCGGTGATTTCCGTGGTCTGCGCGCTCGTGACGATGGTCACGTTCGACAGGCTGCGCAGCTTCTTTTGCAACACGGCATCGGCGCGCAACTCGTTGCCGAATTCGATCAGCGTCACCGCCGCAACGACACCCGCGAGGTCGATGGCCGCTTCGACGCCGGAATTGCCGCCGCCGATGACCGCCACGCGCTTGCCCTTGAAGAGCGGGCCGTCGCAGTGCGGGCAGTAGGCCACGCCGCGTCCGCGATATTCACGCTCGCCCGGCACGTTGATTTCGCGCCAGCGCGCGCCCGTCGCCAGAATGATGGTCTTTGCCTTCAGCACCGCGCCGCTTGCCAGATGCACTTCGTTGATGCGGCCCGGGATCAGCTTGTCGGCGCGCTGCACGTCCATCACGTCGACTTCGTAGCTCTTGACGTGCTGTTCGAGCGCCGTCGCGAACTTCGGTCCTTCCGTTTCCTGTACGGAGATGAAGTTTTCGATAGCCATCGTGTCCAGCACCTGGCCGCCGAAGCGCTCGGCGACCACGCCGGTCGCAATGCCCTTGCGCGCCGCGTAGATCGCCGCTGCCGCGCCTGCAGGACCGCCGCCGACGATCAGCACGTCGAATACCGGCTTCGCTTCCAGTTGCTTCGCGGCGCGCGCGGCTGAGCCCGTATCCAGCTTGGCGAGAATTTCCTTCACGCTGCTGCGGCCCTGGCCGAAGCTGTCGCCGTTCAGGAACATCGTCGGCACGGCCATGATCTGGCGGTCTTCGACTTCCTTCTGGAACAGCGCGCCGTCGATCGCCACGTGCTTGATACGCGGATTGATGATCGCCATTACATTCAGCGCCTGCACGACTTCCGGGCAGTTCTGGCACGACAGCGAAAAATACGTTTCGAACCGGTAATCGCCGTCGAGCGCGCGAATCTGCTCGATGGTTTCGTCGTCGAGTTTGATCGGATGGCCGCCGGTTTGCAGCAGCGCCAGCACGAGCGACGTGAATTCGTGACCCATCGGGATGCCGGCGAAGTGAATGCCCGCCGCCTTGCCCGGCTCGCCGATGGTGAACGACGGACGGCGTGCCGCAACGTCCTCTTTCTCGACGACGCTGATCCGCGGGGACAGCGTAGCGATTTCGTCGAGCAGGCCTTTCAGCTCACGCGATTTGTCGCTGTCGTCGAGAAAGGCGACGAGCTCGATGGGCCGCGTGACTTTTTCCAGATAGGCTTTCAACTGAGTCTTGAGATTGGCGTCCAGCATGGCGTGTGTCGTTCCCTGACGAGAGTTTTTGGAATCTTTGGACGCACTCCGTCCAAGCGCCGCCATAAAGCGGCGCCGAAACGGAATGCGTGGGTACAAACTGGGGGTGCAAGGCGCGCAGCGGGCCTGCCGCACGCCTCGTCAGTCTCTGGAGAACCCGAGACTCAGATCTTGCCGATGAGGTCGAGCGACGGGCTCAGCGTTTCAGCGCCCGGCGTCCACTTGGCGGGGCAAACTTCGCCCGGATGCGATGCGACGTATTGCGCGGCTTGCACCTTGCGCAGCAGTTCGCCGGCGTCACGGCCGATGCCGTTGTCGTGCACTTCGCACAGCTTGATCTCGCCTTCCGGGTTGACCACGAACGTGCCACGCAGCGCCAGGCCTTCTTCTTCGATCAGCACGTCGAAGTTGCGCGAGATGGCGAGCGTCGGATCGGCGATCATCGGATACTTGATCTTTTGGATCGTGTCCGACGTGTCGTGCCATGCCTTGTGCGTGAAGTGCGTGTCGGTCGAAACGCTGTAGATTTCAACGCCCAGCTTCTTGAATTCTTCGTAGCGGTCAGCCAGATCGCCGAGTTCCGTCGGGCACACGAAGGTGAAGTCGGCCGGGTAGAACACGAACACGGACCACTTGCCCTTCAGGCTTTCTTCGGTAACGGTGACGAAATCACCCTTGTGATAGGCGGTTGCTTTGAACGGCTTGACTTGGGTGTTGATGATCGGCATTGATCGGTTCCCTTTAAGTGTGTGTTGAAGAAGTGAACGAAGTATGAACTAAAACTATCAAACCTTGGAAGTGGATTGATTTTATCATTGTAATTGATCTGGACTATCACGTCGATTCGTCGCATCGGGTGCGGGGTTTGCGATGCCGCCGAGATCGATCACGAACCCAGGAGGCACCATGAAAATCGGCATCGTTGGAGCGGGAAATATCGGGCAAGTTCTGGCGTTGCGCTTCGGCGAACGCGGCCACGAGGTGCGCATCGCCAATTCGCGCGGGCCGGACACGCTCGGCGAAGTCGAACGCGCAACTGGCGCGCAAGCCGTCGAGGCGCGCGAGGCCGTGCAGGGCGCGGATCTCGTCGTCGTGACCATTCCAGAGTCGAAGGTGCCGCTTCTTCCGAAGGATTTGTTCGCGGGAGCACCGGCGAGTCTCATCGTGATCGATACCGGCAATTACTATCCGCGGCAGCGCGACGGTCGAATCGACGGAATCGAAAACGGTCTGCCGGAAAGCCGCTGGGTGGAAGAGAAGATCGGTCGGCCGGTCATCAAGGCGTTCAACAATATCTACGCGGCGCATCTGCGCAACCACGGCAAGCCGGCGGGAACGGCGGGTCGCATTGCGCTGCCCGTGGCGGGCGACGACCACAAGGCGAAGAAAGTCGTCATGCAACTGGTCGATGAAATCGGCTTCGATCCCGTCGATGCCGGTGACATCGACGATTCCTGGCGTCAGCAACCCGCCACGCCCGTCTACACGGCGGACCTCGACGCGGAGGGCGTTCGCCACGCGCTGCACGAAGCCAGCCCGCTGCGCAAACCCGAGTGGCGCGCGACAGATGAAAGCCCGGGAGACTTCGACAATCCACGCTAACGGCCGAATACGCGAGCCATGCGACAATCTGCAAACTTTCACGATGCGCTTTAACATGACGTGCCGGGCTCCCGCGCTCGACTCCGACAGCGCGAACGCCCGCATCAAGACTTGCAGATTGCCCTATGAAAACCGCATCTCCCGCGTTTGACCAGTTGAAACCTCGCCCCGGCTTTGGCGAATGCCCCGAATGCGACGACGTCGAACTGGCCGCCACGGCCACCATTCCGACACGCTACGGCACGTTCGCGTCGTATGTGTATCGCGTGAAGGAAACGGATGTCGAGCACATCGCTTTCGTCATGGGCGACGTGAGCAACGGCGAATCCGTGCTTACGCGCCTGCATTCCGAATGCGTGACGGGCGACGTCTTCGGCTCGTACCGGTGCGATTGCGGCGAGCAGCTCGATCTCGCGCTGCGCTATATCGCCGCCGAGAATCGCGGAATTCTGCTGTACTTGCGCGGACACGAGGGACGCGGCATCGGGCTCGCCAACAAGATCCGCGCTTACGCGTTGCAGGAGCAGGGTCTCGATACGGTCGATGCCAACCTGCATCTCGGCCTGCCCGACGACGCCCGCGAGTACGATTCCGCCGCCGCCATCCTGCGCTCGATGGACGTCAAATCGGTGCGCCTGATGAGCAACAATCCGTCGAAGTTCGACACGCTGCTCAGGCACGACATCCCCGTGAAGGAACGCGTCGCGCTCGCCATCCCCATGCGCGAGGAAAACGAACGCTACATCAAGACGAAGCAGGCGCGCTTCGGACATTACTTCGACGAGAACGAATAAGCGCGTCTTCCGCGATCTAGCTTGCGTCGTGGAAGATCACGCCTAGCATGTGGCGCCGCCCGGAGCGTAGGCGGCTCACGCCATGCCGCATGTTCACGCGATACGGCCCGCGCGATCCCTGCACCGGCCGCTGGTGTACAGCGAAGAACGCCGCGTCGCCTTGCGCGAGCGGTACGACTTCGGCGCGCGATTGCATGCGCGGACGCTGTTCCGTCATCACGAATTCGCCGCCGGTGAAGTCTTGTTTAGGCGCAGAAAGCAGAACTGCCATCTGGATCGGAAAAACGTGTTCGCCGTATAGATCCTGATGCAGACAGTTGTAGTCGCCGGGAACGTAGCGCAGGAGAAGCGGCGTCGGCCGCGTCTGTCCGGCGTGATGACAACGCTCGATGAACTCTTCATGCACCGGTGGAAAGCGCGTTTCGATCCCCATTACCTCGTGCCATTTATTCGCAATGGGCGCGAGATGCGGATACACCGTGCTGCGCACCGTTTGCAGCGTCTCGGGCAACGGATACGCGAAGTATTTGTATTCGCCGCGCCCGAACGAATAACGTTCCATTACGATACGGCTGCGAAAGATTGCGTCGTCGTCGTACAGCGCGGCGAGCGTCGCGCACTCTTCACGCGAAAAAAGGCCCGGCGCAATGGCCGAGCCTTGGGAATCGAGTTGATTCTCGATATCCGTCCAGTCGAGTGCATCGACGCGCGCGCCGATGTCTCTCTCAAGCACCTTCATCTGCAGTTCTCCGGATTGGCGTGATTGCCGCACAGTGTGCGTCCTGAACCGCGCTCACGCACTCCGGGAATTGCTGCGCAATTCAATGCGCGGTCGCGACTTCGGTGATGCGGTTCTGCAAGGCTTCCTTACGCGCTTCGATCTTCTTGCCGAGCGCGATGAGATCGACACTCTTCGTCTTGCGGATTTCCGGAAACAGCTCGGTTTCTTCTTCTTCCACGTGATGCTTGACGTTCTCCGACAGTACCTTGAAGGTCGCGTCGAAACCTTCGTCGCCGGCCTTGATCTGCGAAAACTTTTCGATCAGCGTCTTGACCAGAAAGTGTTCGACGTAGGCTTCGTCGACATCGATTTTCTCGTCCGTGCCGAGTGCGGTGCGGGCGGCGGGATAAAGCAACTCTTCCTCGACGATCGAATGGATCGACAACAACTCGCACGCGCGCTGAACCAGTGTGGTCTTGCGTTCGAGATCGTCTTTTTCGGCGCGTTCGAAGGCGTCGAATAGCTGCTCGACAGCGCGATGGTCGGCTTCGAGAATGGCAAGTGCGTCTTGCGGATGCTGTGCTTGCGCGGCGGTCATATCGTTTCTCCTGTGGGGACGGGGCGAAACCTTTGGGGCGTCTGTTGCGCCTTGGGGGTGCCTTCGGGTCGCTTTTAGTTGCCTCTGGGCAGGTTGTCTAGAGCAAACTCGGTGCCCGCGCTTGGATCAGGCAAAGATAAGGTTGGCATGGCTTTAAGCGGATAGGAGCGCGTCATGCCGGCTCGCGTGTTGCGCGAACAAAACCGGAGCGCGGAGCGACTTGAATGAACGTCCGCTTCAACGCCGCATCATGCCGACGACGAAAGCGCCGACAGGTCCCGCTCGCGCATGACATTGACCCGCCACCACGCCGGCAACAGACGCCGCACTTCCGAGCGCGCAAAGCGGTCGTCGATCAGGTAGAGCACGCCACGGTCTTGCGGCCCGCGAATTACGCGTCCGGCCGCCTGCACGACCTTCTGCAAGCCCGGAAAAAGATAAGCGTAGTCATAGCCGGCGCCGAAAGCGTCCTGCATCCGCACTTTCATCTGCTCATTGACAGGATTGAGTTGCGGCAGGCCGAGCGTCGCGACGAAGGCGCCAATGAGCCGCGTGCCCGGCAGATCGATCGCCTCGCCAAATGCGCCGCCCAGCACCGCGAAACCGACGCCGCGTCCATCCGGAACGAAGCGCGCGAGAAAGTCGTGCTGCGCGGCTTCGCTCATCGCGCGTGACTGCTGCCAACTCGGAATTCCGGGATGACGTACCGCGAATTCCGTCGCGACTTGCGCCAGATATTCGAAGCTGCTGAAAAAGCTCAGATAGTTGCCTTCCGCGCGACCGTACTGCGCCGCGATCATGTCGGCGATGCGCGCAACGGATTGCAGGCGGTCGCGATAGCGCGTCGAGACATCGGCGATGGCGCGCACATCGAGTTGATCCGCTGAGAACGGCGACTCCACGTCGATGAACGCGCTCGTTTCCGGCAAGCCGAGCGTGTCGGCGTAGAAGTGCGTGGGCGTGAGCGTCGCGGAAAACAACGCGACGCTGTGGGCGCTCGCGAAACGCCCGGCGAGATGCGGCGCGGGAATCACGTTGCGCAGGCACAGCACGACATTGCGCTTCTTCGCCGACGCGTGGCCAGCAAGCGATATATCGAAGATCGAATGCGAACCGAAGCGCTCCGCGATGCGCGTGAAGTGCACGGCATCGAAATAAAAGCGCATGGTGCCGGGCGAGAAGAGGTCGGCTTGCTCGCCGAGCATTTCCGTCATCAGCGAAACCGCCTGGCCGAGCGCGGTCAGCAACTGGGCGGGCGGTTCGGCGAGCGGTGCGTAGTCGATGCCCGCGGTTTCCTGTTCGCGGCTCGTGTCGCCGAAGGTTCGGGCGACGCGCGCAAGCGTTTTTTTTAGAAGCGGCGGCGCGGCGCGGCGCATTGCATCGAACGAGGCGCGATCGAGCGATGCGGAATACATGCCGCGCGCCCGATCAATCAGGTTGTGCGCTTCATCGACGAGTACCGACACGCGCCAGCGGTTCGTTTCGGCGAGGGCGAAAAGCATTGCGCTGGTGTCGAAGTAATAGTTGTAGTCGCCGACGATGACATCGGCCCAGCGCGAGAGCTCCTGGCTCAGATAGTACGGACAGACTTCGTGGTGTCGCGCGACTTCGGCTGTCGATGCGCGGTCCAGGTGTGCACGCGCGAGGGCATCGGCGCGCGCGGCGGGAAGGCGGTCGTAGAAGCCGCGCGCGAGCGGGCACGAATCGCCGTGACACGCGCGGTCGGGATATTCGCAGGCTTTGTCGCGGGCGACGAGTTCGATTACACGTAAGGGAAAGGGCGTGGCGGTCGCTTTGGCTTTTGCCGTTGCCGCGTCCGCTGGCGCCGCTGTTTTTTCCGCCGCCCCGACGATCGTTCCGAGCGCATCGAGCGCAAGCTGCCGCCCCGCGCTTTTCGCCGTGAGAAAGTAGATCTTGTCCAACTGCTGCTTCGGCCAAGCCTTGAGCAGCGGAAACAACGTGCCGACCGTCTTGCCGATACCCGTCGGCGCCTGTGCAAGCAAACATCGGCTCGATGCGGCCGCGCGATAGACCGCCTCGGCAAGGGCCCGCTGCCCAGGCCGAAACTCCGTGTGCGGAAACACCAGCGCGGTAAGCGCCGCCTCGCGCGCCGCACGGTGCCGCATCTCCTGTTCGGCCCACGCGATGAACCGCGTGCATTGATCCTCGTAATGCGCCTTTAACGCCAGCGCGGTCTGCGTCTCCACGAGTACGCTTTCAGTCTGTTCGACGATATCGAAATAAACGAGCGCGACTTCGATCTCATCGAGACCGAGCTTCTTGCACATGAGATGCGCATACACGCGCGCCTGCGCCCAATGCAGATGCCGATGATTCTGCGGCATCGATTCCAGCTTGCCGCGATACGTTTTGACTTCTTCCAGCCGATTGCGCACCGGATCGAAACCATCCGCGCGGCCGCGCACGCGCAACGGACCGAAGTCTTCGGCGAGCGAGATTTCCTTGAGATAACCAGCGGGCCGCCGGCTTGCGACCGTCACATGTCCCGCGATGCCTTCCTGCGCGCTTGGCGCTGGCGTGAAGCGCAAATCGAGATCGCCCTGTTTCGCCGTGAATTCGCAAAGCGCGCGCACAGCGACGGTGTAAGCAGGATCGCCGCACGCCAGATTGGCGGCCGAGTCAGGGGCTGTATGCATGTACAGTAGTCTAGCATTGCCGTCATTCGCCGCAACACATGCGTTGATGCCTTTAAGGCATGTAATGTCGTGGCGATTGGCGTTTCGCTAGAATGAACGACATCTCAATATTGCCGCGCGCGACCGAAACAATGCATGCAATCAACACATCCGCAATCAAAGGCTGGCACGCGCATATTTATTTCGATGCCGCGAGCCGCGACGCGGCCTGGGCAATCCGGGAAGTCATCTCGACACACTTTGCGGCGGAACTTGAAGCCGGCAAGCTTATGTTGGGACGCTTTCATGAACGTCCGGTTGGACCGCACCCGATGTGGTCGTTTCAACTCGGCTTTGGTCGCGAAGATCTCGTGCCGATTTTCGAATGGCTCACCTTGAATCACGGCGCGCTCGATGTTTTCATGCATCCGAATACCGAAGACGAATTGCGCGATCATCGCGATTCCGCGGTGTGGATTGGCCGATCGCATGAATTGCGGCTGGAAGGCTGGAAATAAATGAAAAAAGGGCGAAGTGGTCCGCCCTTTCTCGTTGCTTTAAAACGCTCAAGTCTTTTTGACGCTCGTTCCCTTCGACGATACAACCCGCACTGCGCCCTGCGTCGCCACGCTCGCATCGGTTTCTGCCGCTTCCACCACCTGACGCGCGGACTTTCTCGCCGCTTCGTAAGCCGAATTTGCAGATTCCGTTGCGGCGTCGATAGCCGACTTCCACGCATTCACCACCGCTTCGCTGCCGGCTGGCGCGCTGCTCGCAAGCGTGCTGACAAGCGCCTGCGCGTTGCGCTGCGACTTCTCCAACTGGTCCTGCGCCGCTTCCACATAAACGCCGCGCACGCCTGCCGCGATTTCGTGGAAGCTCTGCCAGTAAGCCGTGACGCGTTGAGCGCTGGCCTGCGATTGCTGGCTTTGCAAGGCAAAGAACTCTTTCGGATCGCGTACGGAAAACACACGAGCAACAAAGTTCTGATGTTCATCCAGCGCCGTCTTGAACGTGCGCGTGTTCAGGTCGATTAGTTTTTCGAAACCTTCCACGGCTCGTGTAGCGAGACCGAAGCTGGCGTCGAATCCTGCTTTCTGTGACGCGATGAGGTTTTCAGGCGCAAGACTGCTCATGCTGGACTCCATTGGACATTGCGTTTTGAAAGACGATCGATTTGTGCGGTGCAGCGAACGCTCTATTGTAGGGATAGCGCGAGGCGTGTCAATTGCCTTTTAATTAATCGATGGTGATTTGAATTCTTATCCGAAGAAAGTTAAGTTTCTATCGCGTCCGATTATCTCGCCGATTTTGAACTAGGCGGATAATGCGAACGGACGACTAAAACGCGTGCAAATAAGAACGAACGGGCGTACTTGAAATGTCACCCGTTTGCTGGCTCAAGGTAAACCACGAGTAACAACCCGCGCATAACGTTGTTTCCCCTACTTGACGCTCTGAGGCTATCTTGAAAAAATCTCGCACTGCAACAAACGGCGTCCGCGCGTGAACATCGAAAGGACTTTTTCCTGTCACCGTCGCGTCACCGTGATTATCTAGCATGCGAACTTGCGCTAAAGAGCCGGCGCTGAACGGCAGTAGTTATAAATCGAGAGAACGGACAGAAAATGGGGCGACATTCCCAAACCATCGGACACCTTGAACGTAGTCACGAAGATAACGCTCTGCGCCGCGCCATTGCCGCGCGGCTCGACCGGGCGATGCAGAAAGCCAACGTCAGTTCCGCCAAGGCCGCGGACTGGCTCGACGTAACCGAGCACGACGTGCATTTCTGGCGGCGCGGCATCACGGTGCCGCCGCTGCATGCGTTCAACCGTATTGCCAGGCAACTGGACATCGACGTGCACTGGCTTTGCACAGGCCAGGCGCAGCAAATACAGCAAGCGCAAGTCGCGGGCTAAGCGTTTAGGGCGTCGAATCCGGCAACACTGCCGGTTTGCGCCCATGCATGAGCACGGTGCCAATACCGCTCGCGGCGATCACGCACATGCCGATAGCCATCCATCGGTCAGGCACCTGACCGAATAACACCCAGCTGAAAAAGGCCGCGAAAGCAAGTTGGGAATAGGAGAAGGGCGTCAGCACCGACAGTGCCGCGCGCCTGAGCGCCTGCAACATCAAAAGCTGGCCGATGGTCGCCATCGTTGCCATGAGCGCCACGAGCAGCCAGCTTTTCCATTCCACGAGCGCCAGTTCCGGCAGCATTTGCGACTGATCCATCCACATCAACGTGCACAGCACGATGGTTGCGACGAGCGCCGTCAGAAAGTTGGTGGTGACGGCGTCATCGACGCGCGACAGATGGCTCGATACCACCTGAAAGCACGCAAACGTCGTGGCCGCACCGATCGGAAAGACAACCGTCCACGTGAATTGGCTGCCACCCGGCCGCACCACCAGCAACATGCCGATGAACCCGAGCACGACCATCGCCCATTTGCTGCGCGGGACATGGTCCTTGAGCACGAGTGCGGCGAGCAGGGTGGAGATGAGCGGCGCGAGCATCGCAAGGGATGTCGTCACGGGAAGCGGCAGATGTCGCAAGCCAGCGAAAGTACACGCCGAGTTGGTGAGCAGCAGTAAAGCGCGAACGATCTGCAGCTTCAGGCTGTCGGTGCGAAAGAGCTTGAGTGTGCCGAGCCGCGCTTGCCACACGCCGAGCACGACCATCTGAAATAGATAGCGCACCCAAAGAAGCGCCAGTATGGGAACCGCCGTGCCGATGACCTTGACGGTGGAATCGCTTGCGGCGAAGGTAGCGGTCGTCAAGACCATGATCGCGATGCCGGCTACCGTGTTATCGGTATCAATCCGGAAACGCGCTTTGCCCTCAATGGTTGCCATGGGTGTCCGTTGTTCGCCTGATCGCGGCGCACCTCGAAAAAGGCTGCGCTCCGTCGAGCGGTCTCTTATGGATGACGGCGTTTTAAGCCGTTGCTTCCATTTTGCGGACGTCGACCGCTCGTGGCAAGCCGACAGTAATCTTCTTTTCCGTCGTGTTGTGCTCAGGTCACGGCGCGTCGACAAATGAACTAGACGGTTCGAACAAAGCACGCGCGCACTTTTTCGGGACGCGAAGGCGCTCGGTGCGCGTCGCCATCGTTTCTCAAAAGTCTCGCCGATATGTCTCGAAATCGAATCTGGTCCGTCTATAAACCCATCCAGCAAAGTTCAAGAAAGCGAACCGCTGAATTTCGGCAATCTCGAATTGTCCGGTCGCCGCGTCTCTTATTCTGAGGGTGAAGCTTTATTGAGTTAGCTCCGAAAAAAATGGATGGCGTTTTTGAGAATTAGATTAGATCAATCCTAGCTCTGCCTGCTTATTATTCTCTCAACGCCACGCACCTTGAACGACGCAAGCAGCAACTTGTCGATGGCCGCGTCAAGCGTCGAACATTCATTATTCGTTTCCCGGAGTTCCTTCATGCAGAAAGCTATTTCCCTCAGCGCCGCACTCTTCTCGATGATGGTCGCCCTTGCGTCGATGAACGCCAACGCCGCCGACGGCACGATCACCATCAACGGCGCGGTGTCGGATACGACCTGCTCGATCAATGGCACGGCTGCCGGTTCGTCGGCAAACGTGACGGCTACGTTGCCGACCGTTTCCGCAAGCGCGCTTGCGTCGGCTGGCGCCACGGCGGGCGTTTCCAAGCTCGGCGACATCCAGTTGCAATTGACCGGCTGCACGGGCTCGGCTACCAAGGCAGTGGCGCACTTCGAGAACGGTTCCACCGTTGACCAAAGCAGCGGCAATCTGATCAATCAGGCGCTGACGCAGCCGGCGACCAACGTGCAAGTGCGTCTCTTGAACTCGCAAATGCAGCCGATCAACATCCTCACCAACGCCAATAACGATGTCGCGGTCAACGGCGCATCGATCTCGGCCGGCGCGGGCAACCTCAACTACTTCGCGCAGTACTATGCGACGGGTCAGGCTCAGCCGGGCGCGGTCAACACGATGGTCCAGTACTCCATTCAGTATCAGTAAAGCCATCGATGCAGGGTCCGGGCGCGCGCCACGTTTTGATTCGGCAAGCGTCCGGTTGCAGTGAATGACATCAACCGTCGAGTGATGGCCGCAATGAAATCGATGAAACGATCGCTCGCCATGGCAGGTCTCCTTGCCGCGATGGTCGCGGGCTCCGCGCACGCCAGTGTGACAATCGGCGCGACGCGCGTGGTGTATCCGCTGGATCAGCGTGAAGTCACCGTGAAGCTGAACAACGACAGCTCGCACCCGGCGCTCGTGCAGGTCTGGATGGATAGCGGCAACGCCGACACCAAGCCCGCCGACAGCAAGACGCCCTTCGTGATCACGCCACCCATCTTTCGGATGGATGCGGGCAAGTCGCAGACATTGCGCGTCATGTATGGCGGCGAAGCGTTGCCGCAGGATCGCGAGTCGGTGTTCTGGCTCAACGTGCTCGACGTGCCGCCCAAGGCGGAGGTGAAAGCCGATGTCAACACGCTGCAACTGGCGTATCGCACGCGCATCAAGATGTTCGTGCGCCCGGCGAAGCTGTCCGGCAAGCCCGAGGATTCACCGCGCATGCTCAAGTGGAAAGTGGTGCCCGCGCGGCAAGGCGGTGGCGACGCGCTCTCCATTACGAATCCGAGCGCGTATCACGTTTCGTTCAGCGAGATCGGCGTGACGTCGAACGGACGCACCTTCAAGAACGAAACCGGCGGCATGGTTCCGCCGCGTGGCGATGCAGTCATCCCCGTGCCGAAGATGAGCGACGTGCATGGCGGCAAGATCCATTACATCGCCATCAGCGATTACGGCGGCGCCATCGAAGGCGATGCCGAACTCGCGCCTTGATCGGAAGCCCATTCGGGCAGACCTCCAGCGACCTATCGCAACGTCTCGAAATTTACAGCGCGCATCTTGTTCGATGCGCGCTTTTCTTTTGTTTACATGGTGTTTCGCGTCTCAAAAATAGAACTCGTCCTAGCTACTTTCATCTCGTTAATTCGTAGCATCGGTGGATCGGCAAATGTCTCGCGCCTCATGCACCAGGCTATCTCCATGCAATCGTCGCAATCATGTCAGCAGCGGATTTCCAACGGCTTTACAGCATCTTCGTTCGTGCTTCGACCGGTTGCGGCGATCGTGTTGTGCGCCTTTGGCATGGCTGCCTGGATGCATCCGGTAAGCGCGCTCGCGAGCGAACCGAAGAAGGCAGCCGAATTCGATACGACCTTCCTGCAAATGGATTCGACAAGCGGCGTCGACGTCGCGCGTTTCTCGCGCGGTAACGTGGTATCGCCGGGCGCGTATGCAGTCGACATCGTGGTCAACGGCAACCGTGTCGCGCGCGAGGACGTGCGCTTCAATGCCTCGCATGTTGGAGAAAACGCGACGCCGTGCCTCACGCGCAAGATGCTCGAAGTCTATGGTCTGGACTTCACGAAGCTCGCAGCCGATCATGCCGCCGACACTGCATCGGCCGATGCGAATGCATGCGTCGATCTGACCTCGCTCGTACCCGATGCCTCCGTCAGCTTCGACTTCGCCGAGCAGACGCTGACGTTGTCGATCCCGCAAAAGTATCTGCGCAACGCGGCTCGCGGCTATGTGTCGCCCGAGTTGTGGGACAACGGCGTGAACGCCGGCTTTCTCAGCTACAACGCCAATGCGTACCGCAGCGACAGCGGCGGTATGCACGCCACGCAGGAATACCTCGGCCTCAACGCGGGCGTGAACATCGGCGGATGGCACTTTCGGCATCAATCGTCGATCACGTCCGGCACAGGCCAGGCGACCCAGTTCGACGACATCGCGACCTATGTCCAGCACGACGTGCCGAAGTTCAAGGCGCAAGCGACGCTCGGCGACGCGCAGACCACCGGCGAGGTGTTCGACAGCATTGCGTTTCGCGGCGCGCAGATTGCCACCGACGACCGCATGTTGCCTGAATCGCTGCGCGGCTATGCGCCTGTGGTGCGCGGCACGGCGGAATCGAATGCGCGCGTGACGGTGCGTCAGAACGGCCAGGTGATCTATGAGACGAGCGTGTCGCCGGGACCGTTCGAGATTCGCGATCTGTACGCCACCGGTTACGGCGGCAATCTGGACGTCACCGTTACCGAGGCCGATGGCCGCGCGAAACATTTCGAAGTGCCGTACGCATCGGTGGCACAGTCGCTGCGCGCGGGCACGACGCGCTTCGCCGTCACGGCCGGTCAGTTGCGCGATGAGTCGTTGCACACGAAACCGGGCTTTGCGCAATTCACGTTGCAACGCGGGCTGACCAATCAGGTCACGCTGTACGGCGGCGCGATTGCATCGGAAGGCTATGTCGCGGCTAATTTCGGCGCCGCGCTCAACACGAAGTTCGGCGCTTTCGCGACCGACATTACTTCCGCGCGCACGCAAGTCCCGGGCGCTTCCATGCAGAAAGGGCGCAGTCTGCACGTGGGCTACAACAAGTTTATCGATCCGACCGGCACCAACGTCACCTTTGGCGCGTATCGCTACTCGGACGCGGGCTATCTCAATCTGAGCGATGCCGCCCGCGTCCGCGACGAGGCCATGTTCGGCGGCACCCCCGCCGATCGTAACCGCGGCCGCCTACAGGTGAGCATCAATCAGCCGTTGAAGGATCACGGTTCGGTGTTTCTGACGACATCGGCGCAAAGCTACTGGAATCGGCCGGGGCGCGACGTGTTCTATCAGGCGGGTTACTCGAACAGTTTCAAGTACGGCACTTACAGCATTACGGCGGGCCGCTCGACCGACGCGGACGGCACGCCTTCGAACCAGATCATGGTCAGCACGACGATCCCGCTCGGTCATTCGCAACACTCGCCGCAACTGACGACCAATCTGAGCGCGAGCAACGGCTCGGCTAGCGTGCAGACGAGTCTAAGCGGCAACGCGGGCGCCGAGAATCAGTATTCATACAACGTCTACGGCTCAGGCGGTCAGAGCGCGAGTTCATCGGCGAACATGAACGCTGGCGCGAGCGGCGCGTATCACGGCGCGCATGGACAGGTCACGGCATCCGCGAGTGCGGGAGCCAATTCTTCGCAGGTGTCGGCGGGCGTGAGCGGTTCGATCGTCGCGCACCCCGGCGGCGTGACGTTTTCGCAGACGGTCGGCGACACGTTCGGAATCGTCGAGGCAAAGGGCGCGGAAGGCGCGAGCGTGTCGAGCGCGAGTGGCGTGAAGGTCGATTCGCATGGCTACGCGGTCGTGCCGTATCTCACGCCATACGACATGAACAGCGTCGATATCGATCCGAAGGGCACGTCGACCGATGTCGAGTTTGCATCGACATCCGAGAAGTCGGCGCCGCATCTCGGTTCCATCGTCATGTTGAAATACAAGACGGTGACGGGACGCGCAGCGCTGATTCGCGCGCCGCGTCTGAACGGCGATGCGTTGCCATTCGGCGCGGAAGTCGCGGATGGCGAAGGCCGCGTGGCGGGCGTCGTCGCGCAGGACAGCCGCATTTTCGCGCGCGGTATTGACGAAAAAGGCACGCTCGTAGTGAAGTGGGGCGATCACGCGGGCGAACAATGCAGCGTCGATTATTCGTTGCCTGCGAAGAGCGGCAAGGCGGACGCGGGGTATGCATCGATCGAAGCGCATTGCTTGCCGCGCACGGTGATGGCGACAAACGCGTTCTGACGTGAACGTGCAAGTTGGAGGAGCTTGCAACTGCGACCGGGCCTCCGAGAGTCCGGCGCGCCTGAAAGCCCGAGCCGTTTGAAGTTGCCAACCCGAACCCGTCTTAATTTCAATTCGCACCTTTGCACGCGAGCATTTACCGCCTAGAGTTAAAGTAGATTCTCAACTCTCTGGGAGGTGGGCATGAGAACCGGACCAAGGCAAATGGTGCGCTTGCTGGCGACGCTCCGGCATGCCGCGCACTGCAGGGCGTTACGCGCGGCGGCCGCGCACGAAGCTCAAGGTCGGGAAGAAGCCGATAAAGAGGCCAAGGAGGCCGAAGACAAAGAGCGCAATGCGGTCGCGCCGGATTCCTCGAAACTCCATCGGCGAATACATTGATTTGGTTCAGACGCGCGCCGCGTTTCGATAGGGCGAAAAGCGCCAATGGCCCGCCGGGTCTTTCACCGCGACGGCCCCATGTTCGTGCAGAACTTCGCTGACCGAAGCAGGTTTGATGTCATCCGAGATGCGGATCACAAGTAGCGTGCGCTCGCGCATTTCGGGCAATCGCGGCACATCATCGATCTTTCTCGCCGCAGGCTCGTTCGGCACAAAGCGGTTGTGCGCGCCGACTACACCCTGATGTTCACCGTGCGCGACGTATTCCGCGTCGTCTTCACTGTGGGCAGGAAGCGGGAAGGCACCGATTTCGACGTCGTCGTGGCCTGAACGATATAAGTGCGTATCGTCGCGGCTCAGTCCTGCAAGTTGCAAGGCGCGCAGTGCTTCGTGCCCATCACGATAACAAGCGAACACACCAACTATGACTTGATTCATCGTCGCTTCCTCCAAAGGCATGCGGTTGAGCAAGCCTCAAGCAACTGATTGTTGGACATGCAATGCCGCATTTGATTCGAATTCGATTTGCCGGCATGCACGAGACTCATTCTTCATATGAAGTTAGCAATGGGCATTCCCGCATGACAAATCGAAAGCCTCACGGGCGGGCATACTCGGGACCGTCCGGGTTGCGACCCTAAGCGTCATCGCATAAAGTGTGTGGGCTTTGAGAGCGGTACTCATGCGTCACACGACGCGCCCTTGACGAGGTTTGATGATGGCGAATGCCCGCGTATGCATGCTTCTGCTGTGCGCGATTGCTGCTGGTCCGGTTTGCGCGGCGTCTTGTTATAGCGATGGCGACGTCGTGACGCTCGAAGGCACGGCCGCACGCCAGGCGCCACGACAAGCCGAAGCCGACGCCAAGCCGGCATGGGTGCTTACGCTCGCGCGCCCCATATGCGTGCTGGGCCAGGCTTCGGGACAAGCCGCGCCGCAACAGTCGAACGTATCGACGGTGCAGGTCATCGACGCCATACCGACTGAGAATGCACGCATCCGTCTAACCGGCAAGCTCGTCACCGGCAATGTGAGCGCCTATTACGCGGTGCCGACCGCCATCTGGGTGCTGAAAGAACGCGTGATATCCAACGGCGAGTGAAGCGCCTCAAGCGGCTTTTGCGAGGCAGCGCGAATATTCGGCGACGACGAACTGCAACGGCAGGTTGTCGAGCTTGCGTTCTTCGGCAAAGCGCACGATGGCATCGAGTTGCTGGCCGGTGCATCGAAATGCTTGGCGGCGCGGCGCGCAATACGTCTTATTGTTCGTGGTCATGGCAATCCTCTTTCCTGGTTTCTTGAACCTGGACCTTCCCCCGACAGGGGCAGGTCGTCCGACGGTTTAACCGTGGGTGCGCCTGCTCTTTGGTCGCTACGCGTATTTAGCCGCAGCGCCGCCTGGACCACCGCCTGTTGGCGCACATAGTCATCGATGGTCGTTGTGTCTAGCGCAAACGGTGGGCCCGAGCAGTTACGCGGGGTGGGTTTGCGCACAGAGAAAGCGCGCTGAAGGGAAGAGAGACTTGCCTTGCCGTAAGCTGCAACATGGCGAGCGGCGCCGGTTCGCCGCCCGCGGACCTTCGTTTAGCCGTGTTGCTCGACGGGCGTCACATCGAGTTCGAGTTTCTGCGTGTTGCGCAGTACCGATACCTTGACCGCTTTGTCGATACGCGACGCATCGAGCGTGCGTTGAAGTCCATCGACGCTATCGACGCCGACATCGTCCACCGCGACGATCCGGTCGCCCACCTGCAAACCGCCGAGCGCAGCCGGGCTGCCCTTGACGATCTCCATCACATGCACGCCGCTCGTCACCGTCAGCGCGAAGAAGCGTTGCACGCGCCGCGAGATGGGCGTCGTCGTGCCCGCCACGCCGATATAAGCGCGCCGCACGCGGCCATGCGCGAAGATCTGCATGATCGCCCACTTGGCCGTATCGATTGCGGTGGCAAAGGAAATGGCCTGCGCGCCGGAAATGATCGCCGTGTTGACGCCGATCACCTGTCCCGCCGAATTGATGAGTGGTCCGCCCGAATTGCCGGGATTGAGCGCTGCGTCCGTCTGAATGACGTCGTAGATCATGCGGCCTGAAGTGGAGCGCAACGAACGCCCGAGCGCGGATACCACGCCCGTGGTGACGGTCTGCGCAAGCCCGAGCGGATTGCCGACCGCGATGGCGATCTGCCCGACGCGCAGGCTGCCCGAATCGCCGAGTTCGACATGCGGCAGCGGCTCCGGCGAACCGATACGCAGCACCGCGAGATCGCTGCCCGGATCGTCGCCGACGAGATCGGCGTGAAAGCGGCCGCCATCGGCGAGCGTGACCGTGATTCGCGTCGCGCCATGCACGACATGGCTATTGGTCAGCAAATAGCCATCCGGCGTGAAGATGAAGCCCGAACCGGTGCCGCCGGCCACGCGCCGCGCGCCGTTATGGTCGATATCGCGCTCGACCGAAATGAAAACCACCGCCTGCCGCACGCGTTCGAGCGCGCCGATCACGGTGCGCGAATAGGCATCGAGCAGAGCGGTATCGTCGAGCGTCAGGGCGTTCGGCGAAGGTGTGGCGTCCTGCGCACCGCGCGCAAGATCGTCGATGAATTGAGGTCGGCTTCCCATTGCTGGACTCCAGATGAACGTCTGGAAGCGGACATGCGGGGCAAGCCCGCGCTTTTCAAGACGGCGTTGTTCAGGGCGCGCGCGTGGCTCGTGCAAGCAAGGCCATCGGGCCGAGCGATTCGACGATCAGGCGCTGTGCGTCGTCGCGCACGAATAGCGAGCCCGCGAAGCCGAGCGCGTTCACCGCGACGCCTTCGACGTGCGACACGCCGCGCGGCACGACGAGCATCCAGCGCCGCGTGACGAGCAGGTTGTAAGGCGCCGATTGATGCGTGCTGCCGGCGACATCGAGCGCTTTCACGCCGATGGCATCGAGTAGTTCGAGATAGATTTCGTGGATGCGTGCCGGCCCGGTTTGAACACCGAGGTCGAGCCACGCGGCGGCATGCGCGAAACCAAGACCGGGCGCACGAAAGACGCCTTCGCCGCGCGCCGCTTCGATGAGCGCTTCGATTGGCAACGCGTGACCATCGAGCGGCAGCGGCACCATTTGCAGATGCTTATGCGGCTGACTCGATCCCGCGACCGAGCCGCCGTTATAGAAGCTCAGGCCATCGAACTGCGCAAGGCATGCAAAGAGCGCGGCGAAGTCGTCGGCGCAAAGCAGCGCTTCCTGAGGTTCGAACGCGCTCGTCACGACGAGCAGATGATGCGCGAGCACGTTGAATTTATTGAGCAAGAGAAAGTGCCGCTCGCCTATATCGCCGACGAAGAGCGCTTCCTCGCACGGCGAAAAGGGATCGCGCCACGGGCTCGCGGCATCGGCGATGGATTTGGCGGCGAGCTTCGACTGTTCTTCCTTCCGGGCGAGATTCGCGACTTGCCGGACGAGAAAGCGCACGCCGCCGTCTTCAATGACGTGCTGCACGGTATCGAAGGAACGCAACGCGCCGCATGACAGTGCTTGAGCGGTGCGCGCCACGACGGTTTGCCAAGAAGGCGCATTCGAAGGAAAGAGAGTTTTCATTGGCACTCGGAAGTCGCTTCGATGATTTTCTAATTGCCTGTTAGCAGTTGAATAGAACGCTTTATGCAAATAGGCAGTTAAACATTCTTGAAGGCAATTAAAATAAAAAAACTCGAATTGTTAGGATTATTCGGCGTGTATTTTTGCTGTTTTACTCTATAAAATTTCCTTACCTTGTTCACCGACATTCGAACTGACTTCACAACTCAAGTTCAATGTGGGGGCAAGTAGGGGTTCATCTATTTCAGAAGATATCGGATCACTTTGGTGCTCCGTAATTTTCGAGTGGGTGATTAATTTTAATCTTGTGTTTTGAAGAGGTATACAAATGCAAAAGATCGATCGCGCCATGCTCGTTCAGGCCAACATCGCTGGCGGTGCCGCCAAGGGTGGGGCTGATTCGTCGTCGAGCACCTCGGTGACTATCAACATTAGCGCCGGCCAATAAGTACTGAGCCTGGCGAGACCAATGCCGCAAATTGGAGCAACAGCGGGACAATCTGCACATTGATCAAGTCGGCTTCAATCATCTCGTAAGTCAGTTTTATTCATCCTGTATCAAGGAAATATCATGCAAAAGATCGATCGCGCAGCACTCGTGTACTCCAACATCGCCGGCGGCGACGCTAAGGGTTCGACGTCGTCCAGCTCGACCTCGACGGTCAACATCACGATCACGGCATAAGCGTTAACGCTTACTGCTTCTGATTGTGACGCAGCAAGGGCTGCGCTGTGAGCGCGCCCTTGCTGTAATGATTCAACTTCACGGTTACCACCTGCGCGGTACTACTCGCGCCACGCCTCACCCTTGCCGAATTCAAATCGTTCAAGCGTAGCCGCGTGCATTTCAATGCTGTACCCCGGCTTTTGAGGCGGCATATATCGGCCGTTTTTGATTACGACAGGATCAAGAAAATGCTCATGCAAATGATCGACATATTCGAGCACCCGGTTAGAAAGCGAAGCCGACACGCAGATGTAATCGAAGATCGAAATATGCTGCACGTATTCGCAGAGGCCGACACCACCTGCATGCGGACAAACCGGCACCCCGGCCTTCGCGGCCATCAGCAGCACCACGAGCACTTCGTTCAGGCCGCCTAGCCGGCAACTGTCGATCTGGCAGAAGTCGATAGCCTGCGCTTGCAACAACTGCTTGAAGATCACGCGGTTCTGACAATGTTCGCCGGTTGCAACGCCAATCGGCGCGACACGGCGACGAATGGCGGCGTGACCGAGCACGTCGTCGGGGCTGGTCGGTTCTTCGATCCACCACGGGTCGAACTCCGCGAGCCGGCGCATGTTCGCAATGGCTTCATCCACTTCCCAGACCTGATTGGCATCCATCATCAGTTTGCGGTGCGGACCAATCTCCTCACGGAGAATGCGCGCGCGTCGAATGTCTTCGTCGATACTGCCACCCACTTTCTGCTTGAAGTGAGTCCAACCTTCGGCAACGCCTTCGCGTGCCAAACGGCGAATCTTGTCGTCGTCGTAACCGAGCCATCCTGCGGACGTGGTGTACGCCGGAAATCCCTGCGCGAGCATTTCCTGTTCGCGTTGGCCTCGCGTTTCTTGATTGCGCTTGAGCAAGGCGAGCGCTTCGGAAGGCGTGATCGCGTCGGTGACATAGCGGAAGTCGAGGCATCGCACGAGTTCTTCCGGGCTCATGTCCGCGAGCAGCTTCCACACCGGCTTCTTTTCCGACTTGGCCCACAAGTCCCAGACGGCATTGACCACCGCCGCGGTCGCGAGATGAATAGCGCCCTTGTCCGGACCGATCCAGCGAAGTTGGCTATCGCCCGTGAAGGTTCGCCAGAAGCCGCCCATGTCCGCGGCAATGTCTTCGAGCCGCTTGCCGACGACGAGCGGCGCCAGCGCATGCACCGCCGCGACGACGATTTCCGTGCCGCGTCCGATGGTGAAGGTGAGGCCATGACCGGCTAAGTCCGGCGTATCGGTTTCGAGGATCACATAGGCGGCCGAATAGTCGGGCGCGGCGTTCATCGCGTCGGAGCCGTCGAGCGAGCGCGAGGTGGGAAAGCGAATGTCTCGTACCGTGAGATTCTTGATCGTGGTCATGCGTGTCTCCTCAAAAGTTGTTGTGACGGCCAACGGAGCGTTCGCGCGGGAAGCTAGGCGTATGCCGAAGCCACCCGGTCCGCTAGCATGTTAGAGGCAAATCGCGCGCGACGTGAGAAGGCCGCGTTACCGCAAAGGACGAATCGGTCTCGGGCGGCGCGTGCGCGAGTTCAAAAATCCCGATGCGCTAAGATCAACGCCTAGGCTTCATCCGCAAACTCCGCCGCCCGGCGAAAGCAAACGACCGTTCACAATCCCGAGGAAAAATCCCTGATGCTGCGCCGTGTCGTCTTCAATCAGAAAGGTGGCGTAGGCAAGTCCACCATCGTCTGCAATCTGGCAGCCATCAGCGCATCGCGCGGTCTGCGCACGCTCGTGATCGACCTCGATCCGCAAGGCAACGCGAGTCAATACTTGCTTGGCGCCGACGCCAAGGATGCCAGCCCGAATCTGGCGACGTTTTTCGAATCCGCGCTCAGTTACAGCTTTCGCGAGCCGATCTTCGACTCGTTCGTCCACTCGACGCCGTTCGAAAATCTCGACATCGTGCCGTCGCATCCGAACCTGGACGCGCTTCAGAGCAAGCTCGAGTCGCGCTACAAGATTTATAAGTTGCGCGATGCGCTCAAAGGGCTCGAAAACTACGACGCCGTTTATATCGACACGCCACCCGCGCTGAACTTCTTCACGCGCTCGGCGCTGATCGCCGTGGACCGCTGCCTCATTCCCTTCGATTGCGACGACTTCTCGCGCCGCGCGCTGTATTCCGTGCTCGAAAACGTGCAGGAGATCAAGCACGACCACAATCCGGAACTGATGGTGGAAGGCATCGTGATCAATCAGTTTCAGCCGCGCGCCAGCCTGCCGCAACAACTCGTGGACGAATTGCGCGGCGAAAATTTGCCGGTGCTGGATTCGCACTTGTCGCTCTCGGTGAAGATTCGCGAGAGCCACCAGCACGCGCGACCCATGATCTATCTCGAACCGCGTCACAAGCTCGCGCAGGAGTATCTGGCGTTGCATACGGAGTTAAGCGGCTAGCTCATGTCCATTCGGCTTCGTCGTCGCCGGATTGAGGCAGCGTCAGTCCCGATGCCGGCAACGGCAACGCCGTCTTGTAGCGCACCTGCTTGAGCGCGAAGCTCGAACGGATGTTGGCCACGCCCGGCATCTTCGTCAGGCGTTCGAGAATGAAGCGTTCCAGCGCGGCCACGTCGGGCAAGACGACGCGCAAGAGATAGTCGGCGTCGCCCGTCATCAGATAGCACTCCATCACCTCCGGCCGCTCGCTGATCGCTTGCTCGAAGCGCGCGAGCGCGTCCTTTATCTGCTTTTCAAGACTCACCTGAATGAACACGTTGATGCTGAGGCCGAGCGCTTCCGGGCTCAACAACGTGACGTGCTGGCGAAACAGCCCGGCTTTTTCCAGCGCGCGGACGCGGTTGAAGCACGGCGTGGCCGAAAGGTTCACCGCGCGCGCCAGTTCCGCGTTCGTGATGCGCGCGTTTTGCTGCAACTGATTCAATATGCCGATATCGATACGATCCAGCCGCTGCCGTGTCTGCGAACTCATGGTCGAAATATTCCGTTATTGAGCATTTTTTAAGAATATCTACACTACAGGAAAGCGCGAAGCCAGCCAAATGAGACGCACATTTTGCGAAGCACTGGATATGCTGTGTAAAACCTCTCTTTGCGCACGCAACGACCCGGAGTCGCGCCATGACCGATTTATCGAGCGGAACCAACCAGCTTCTTTCTCTTGCGAAGGGCCGTGAAGACACGGACCCCGACGAAACCGCCGAATGGCTGGACGCGCTCGATGCCGTCGTCAAGCACGTGGGAAAGGAGCGGGCGCAGTATCTCTTCGACCGGCTCGCCGAACATGCGCGGTCGGTCGGCGTGGAGTCGGCGCGGGCGCGGGCCACGCCGTATCGCAATACCATTGCGCTCGCGCAGCAGCCGCAGTATCCCGGGAACCTGGATGTCGAGGAACGCCTTGCCGCCGTGCTGCGCTGGAACGCGCTCGCCATGGTGGTTCGCGCCAACCGCGCTTATGGCGAACTTGGCGGGCATATCGCGAGTTATGCGTCGGCGGCGGATCTGTTCGAAGTCGGCTTCAATCATTTCTTCCGCGCGGCGGATACGCAAAACGGCGGCGATCTCGTTTATTTTCAGCCGCATTCGTCGCCGGGCGTTTATGCGCGCGCCTATCTCGAAGGCTTTCTTAGCGAAGACCATTTGCGCCATTACCGGCAAGAGATCGCGGGGCCGGGCTTGTGCTCGTATCCGCATCCGTGGCTGATGCCCGACTTCTGGCAATTTCCCACGGGCTCCATGGGCATCGGTCCGATCAACTCGATCTACCAAGCGCGTTTCATGCGCTACCTGCAGAACCGGAATCTGCTGCAAACGGAAGGCCGCAAGGTCTGGGGCTTTTTCGGCGATGGCGAAATGGACGAGCCCGAGTCGATCGGCGCGCTGTCGCTCGCGGCGCGCGAGCAGCTCGACAACCTCGTCTTCGTCATCAATTGCAATCTGCAGCGGCTCGATGGACCGGTCCGCAGTAATGGCCGTATCGTCGATGAACTCGAAGCGCAATTCACGGGCGCGGGCTGGAACGTCATCAAGGTGCTGTGGGGATCGGACTGGGACGCGCTCTTCGAACGCGACCGCACCGGCGCCTTGCTGCGCGCCTTCGCCCATACCGTCGACGGCCAGTTCCAGACTTTCTCCGCCAACGACGGCCGTTACAACCGCGAACGCTTCTTCGGGCAGAACCCGGAACTCGCGTCACTCGTCGCGCATATGTCGGACGAGGACATCGACCGCTTGCGGCGCGGCGGTCACGATGTCCGCAAACTCCACGCGGCCTACACCAAAGCGCTCGCGCACAAAGGTCAGCCGACCGTGATTCTCGCCAAGACGATGAAGGGCTTTGGCATGGGAACGGTCGGTCAGGGCCGCATGACGACGCATCAGCAGAAGAAGCTCGATCTCGAGGAGTTGAAGGCGTTCCGCGACCGCTTTCGGCTGCCTTTGTCCGATGCCGACGTCGAGCACGTCAAGTTCTACAAGCCCGCCGACGATGCGCCGGAAATGCGCTATCTCCACGAACGCCGTAAAGCGCTCGGCGGTTACTTGCCGCGCCGGCGCGCACGCGCGTCGCAGGCGCTCACGCCGCCCGCGTTGAACACCTGGGCGCAGTTCGCGGTCGATGCCAAGGGCAAGGAAATGTCCACGACAATGGCTTTCGTGCGCATGCTCGGAAGCCTCATGAAAGACGCCGCGATCGGCCCGCGCGTGGTTCCGGTGGTCGCCGACGAAGCGCGCACGTTCGGCATGGCGAACCTTTTCAGGCAGGTTGGCATCTATTCGCCGCTCGGGCAGTTGTACGAGCCGGAAGACATGGGCTCGATGCTTTATTACCGCGAAGACACGCGCGGGCAGATTCTCGAGGAAGGCATTTCGGAGGCGGGCGCGATCTCGTCATGGATCGCGGCGGCGACGTCCTACAGCGTGCACGACCTGCCGATGCTGCCGTTCTACATCTACTACTCGATGTTCGGTTTTCAGCGCATTGGCGACATCATCTTCGCCGCGGCGGATCAGCGTTCGCGCGGCTTTCTCATCGGCGCGACGGCGGGGCGCACGACGCTCGGCGGCGAAGGCTTGCAGCATCAGGACGGTACGAGCCATCTCAGCGCATCGACCATTCCGAACTGCCGCGCCTACGATCCCGCGTTCGCCTACGAAGTCGCCGCGATCGTCGATGAAGGCATGCAGGAAATGATGGTCCGGCAAAACGACGTCTTCTACTACGTCACCGTGACGAACGAAAACTACGCGCAACCGTCCGCGCCCAACGACGCGCTCGACGACGCGACGCGAGCCGGCATCCTGCGCGGCATGTATTGCATCGGCGGTAAAGAAAGCGCGGCGCAGGTCCAGTTGCTGGGCTCCGGCGCGATCCTCAACGAAGCCATCGCCGCGCGCACCATGCTCAAGGACGACTGGAACATAGAAGCCGCCGTGTGGAGCGTGACGAGCTATACCGAGTTGCACCGCGATGGCGCGTCGGCCGAACGCATTGCACGCCTTTCCGATGTCGAGGACAACGCGCTCGAGCCCTACGTCACGCGCGCGCTCGCGGCATCCAATGGACCCGTGATCGCGGCCACCGATTACGTGCGCGCCGTGCCAGAACTCATCCGTGCTTACGTGCCGCGCCGTTACGCGACGCTCGGCACGGACGGCTTCGGCCGCAGCGATACGCGCCAGGCGTTGCGCGCGTTCTTCGAAGTGGACCGCGTGGCTATCGTGATCGCGGCGCTCAAGGCGCTTGCCGATGACGGAACCGTCGACCGCTCCGTGCTTGCACAGGCGCGTGCGAAGTACGAACTTAGTGCGGAAGTGAGCGATGCGCCCTGGTTACGTTGAGCGCGCGGCGGCAAGCAGGGCGCGCACTTCGTCGTCGCTGGTTTGATCGAAATCGGCGTAGAACTGGCCGACGCCCAAAAAGTGCGGCGGACGCAGCACACACACGAAGTCGTCGACGGCCTCCTCGAAACGCGCTTCCGATCTCAGTGGCGCGACGGGCAACGCCGCCACGATGCGCGCGGGCCGTGCGGCGCCCGCATGACGTAACGACAGCGCCGCCGCTTTCATGGTCGCGCCGGTGGCAAGGCCGTCATCGACGATGATCGCCACGCGTCCATTCATATCGAGCGGCGACCGTTCGCCGCGATAAAGCGTCTCGCGCCGCTCGAGTTCGGCGCGCTCCTGGGCGATCACGCCGTCAAGCGCGTCTTCGGTGACGCCGGCGGCGGCGACTATGCGTTCGTCGAGATAGAAGGCATTGCCGGACGCGATGGCGCCCATCGCGAGTTCGGGCTGCACGGGCACGCCGAGCTTGCGCACGACCAGCACGTCGAGTGCGGCGCGCAAGGCATCCGCGACTTCGAAGGCGACCGGCACGCCGCCGCGAGGCAGCGCGAGCACGGTGACATCGTCGCGGTCGGCATAGTCGCGAAGATACGCGGCCAGTACACGGCCTGCGTCGCGACGGCTTTTGAAGACGGAATCCATGGCAATGGTGCCGCGGGCTGCTTACTTGTCGTTCAAGCATAGTCGTTAAAACCATTTGCGTAGCCCGTCAAACGCGTGCCGATGTGATAAAACTCAAGGCGGAGCCGGGCGCATGAGCGCGTGTTCCAAAGAGACAGCAGGACAGCAAACTTTCCGGGCCGCGAACATGACCAACGATTCCGCTTACGCCGCGCGACAGCAATCGATCATCGAGGAACTCAAGGTTTCGCCGTCGTTCGATGAAGCCGCCGAAACCGAATTCCGCATCGCGTTTCTCGCCGACTATCTGGAAGCGCAGAAGCTCAAGACCTATGTGCTCGGCATCAGCGGCGGCGTGGATTCGTCGACGGCGGGGCGTCTTGCGCAACTCGCGGTCGAACGCTTGCGCGCGCGCGGCGCCAATGCGCGTTTCATCGCCATGCGCCTTCCTTACGGTGAGCAGCGCGACGAAGCCGACGCCCAGCGCGCGCTTGCGTTCATCCGGCCCGACGAGACGCTCGTGGTCAACGTAAAGCCCGCAGCCGACGCCATGCTCGCTTCGCTCAACCTCTCGGGCGCGCGCTACATGGACGAGAAGCACGAGGACTTCGTGCTCGGCAACATCAAGGCGCGCCAGCGGATGATCGCGCAATACGCGGTGGCGAGCGCGCGCGTGGGCGTGGTGATCGGCACGGATCACGCGGCGGAGTCCGTGATGGGCTTCTTTACCAAATACGGCGATGGCGGCGCGGATGTCCTGCCGCTTTACGGCCTCGACAAACGCCGCGTGCGCGCGCTTGCCAGATCGCTTGGCGCAAGCGATGAAATCGCCATGAAGGTGCCCACCGCCGATCTCGAAACGCTCACGCCGCAAAAGCCCGACGAAGACAGCTACGGCATCTCTTACGAAGACATCGACGACTTCCTCGAAGGCAAGCGCGTATCCGACGAAGTCTACAAGACCATCTATCGCTTTCACGACGCGACGCATCACAAACGCGTACTGCCAATAACACCTCAGGACGACTGGCGCAAGGGCGCGCTTCGCCACGCCTGAACCGCGTTCGCTTGGACGGCGGGCGCGCACCGGTTACGATATACCCGTCGATTTCATCGCAGGGCGAAACGCTTGAACTCAACAGAGACCGCGACATTCGATCTGCCGCTACCCACGCGTAACTTCGCCCTGACGCGCCGGGTGCTGATGCTCGTGCTGGCCGGCTCGGTCGTCATTCCGTTAGTCTGCCTCAGTATTTATGGCTACTACGACTACGAGCGCCGCTTTTCGGACGCCGAAGAACTTACCGAGCGCCTCTCGCGCGTTGCGAACGAACATGCCATTAAGGTGGTTGATCTCAACCAGCAACTGGAAACGCGCATCGTCGATTTACTGGGCGACAGCGACGACGCCAATATCCAGGGCCGTCAGGAAGCGCTGCATCGCACGCTCGACAGCATGAGCGGGACGCTCGCCCAAGTGGCCGCCATCTCCGTGTTCGGCGCGAATGGCGTTCTGCTGGTCAGCAGCCGCTTCTATCCCGCGCCCGCCGTATCGATTGCAGATCGTGACGACTTTCTGTCCGCCCGCGAAGTCGCGCCCGTCGCGTATTTCTCGCTGCCGCTGCGCGGCAAGGTCGCGAAGTCCGATGTCTTCACCACGACCATGGGCCGCATCAGTCGCGACGGACGCTTTCTCGGCGTCGTGTCGATCGCCCTGAAACGCGCGTATTTCGTCGACTTCTATCGCGAACTCGCCGCGAGCGACAGCGCGCTCGTCATCGGCTTGTACCGGCGCGATGGCGGCATTCTCGCGCGTTATCCCTTGAGCGACGTCGACGCGCAGCCTGCCAACAACACGCCCTTCACCAACGCCTTTCGCAATAACGAAGTCTATGGACAAGCGCGCATGAGTTCGACGGTCGATAACGTCGAGCGGCTCATTGCCTATCGGCGCGTCGGCGACTTTCCGCTCTACGTGGCGACGGGTTATGCGGCTTCCGCCTTGCAAATGCGCTGGCGTCAGCACCTCGGGCTCGTGGCCGCCATCGCGGCGCTGCCTTGCATCGCCGTGTGGCTCTTGATTGCGTTCTCCATTCGCCGTCTGAACGCCGAACAGGTGGCGTGGGAGCAATGGCAGTCGGAAGTCGCTTCGCGGCTGTCGATAGAGGCGTCGAGCAGGCAATTGCAGCGCATGGGCGCGCTTGGCAATCTCGTCGCCAACGTCGCGCACGACTTCAATAACTTGCTGATGGTCGTCGGCTCGAACATGGAACTCGCGCGGCGCAAGCACTTCAACGGAGTGGAAAGCGAAGTCATTGCGGTGGAGCGTGCGACGGCGGGCGCGGAATCGCTTGCGCGCCGCCTGATGAGCGTGGCGCGTAAGCATCCGCAAAAGCAGGAGCTGCTCGATCCATCCAACTGGCTCAAGACCACGCTCGATCTCGTCAAGAGCGCGGTGCCGCCGTCCGTTTCGGTGAAGGTGGAATTGTCGCCGGACTTGTGGCGGGTAAGGGCCGATCCGGTCGAACTGGAGCTGGCGCTGGTCAACATCGCCGTCAATGCAAGCGAGGCCATGTTGCATAGCGGGCGTCTCGTCATCCGTTGCCAGAACGCGCGCGTGCGCAACGGCGAAAGCGACTTGCCCGAAGGCGAATACGTGCTCATTTCCGTGACCGATAACGGCGAAGGAATGAACGAAGAGGTACTGCGTCGCGCCTTCGAGCCGCTGTTCACGACGAAAGAGCGCGGCGCGGGCACGGGCCTCGGCTTGACGCAGGTGCTCGCGGCTTGCGAGCAGGCGGGGGGCACCGCGCGTATCACGAGCGTGCCGGGCTCGGGCACGACCGTGCGGCTTTATCTGCCGCGTCATCACGCGTCGGCATCGATGGCGGTGCCCGTTCCGGTTCACAATCCGCCTGTGAGCGTGGCGCCCGTGACGAAGGCCGAAGCGCCGCGCCCGGCGCCATCGTTCAACGACGAAGAGCATCCGCTGCGTGGCTTGACCGTGCTGGTTGTCGAAGACAACGTCGATGTCGCCGCCGGCGTGATGGCCGTGCTCGAAGTGCTGGGCTGTGTCGTTCATCACGAAGAGAGCGCGGATGCCGCCTTTGCGCTGCTCGGCGAAGGCTACAGCTTCGACCTGATTCTCTCCGATGTGCAGATGCCCGGTCGCATGAACGGCGTCGATCTGGCCGAGCAGATCACGCAGCGACTGCCCGCGCAGAAGCTCATTCTCATGACAGGCTATGCGGACGAACTGGACCGTGCGAGGCATCTCAATGTGCCGATTCTCGCGAAACCTTTCGACATGGACGATCTCGTCGATGTGGTCGCACCGGGCGTGCCGCACTGAAGACGCCGGGCTGGCGTCTTAGCCCTTGTCGTGAGTGGAGAACCCGCGCGCGCCGACGAGCGGATTGAAGCCGGCGGACTTGCGTTGGCTTGGTTCATCGCTTGCCTTCGATGAACGCGATGCCGTCCCGCTCGAGCTTTTGCTTTTGCTTTTGCCGCCAAGCTGATCGAGCAACGCTTCGTCGTCTTCGGGCGCTTCGTCGGATGACGCCGCAGCTTTGGCGCTCGCGCCAGCGCCCGCCGCGAGATGCTCCACCACCGACATGAAGTCTTTTTGCGCCGATCGCAGCGGGCGGCCCGGCATCATGGTGAGCACCACGGCCTCGTGCAACGAGCGATCGTCGACGGTACGCAGGGAAGCGGCTTCGCTCCAGTCGATCGCGCTGTTCGCGTAAGCCGCGATCACGTGATGCAACACGGCAGGCGAAAGCACGCCGGCGTCGTAAAGGCCGACGATCTGCCGTTCGGCGAGCGCGAACAAGCTCGATGTGACGGCCTTCGCCTTGGGCTTGCGCGCGGCCATTTACTTCGCAGCCGGCGCAACGCGCCATACGCTATTGCCGACATCATCCGCGACGAGCAACGCGCCGCTGTGGTCTACCGCGACGCCGACGGGACGACCGAGCGCGTGGCCATCGGTGGAGAGAAAGCCTGTCAGTATGTCTTCGGGCGGACCGGACGGCTTGCCGTCATCGAACGGAACGAACACGACCTTATAGCCGCTCCTCGGCTTGCGATTCCACGAGCCATGCTGACCGATGAAGGCGCCGCTCCAGTAATGCTGCGGGAACGCTTTGGCATCGTAAAACGTGAGTCCGAGCGATGCCGTATGCGCACCGAGTGCATAGTCCGGCGGGATGGCCGACAGCACGAGCTCGTCGCGCTGCGGCTTCACGCGGTCATCCACATGCTGGCCGTAATAGCTGTACGGCCAGCCGTAGAAGGCGCCGTCTTTGACCGAGGTCATATAGTCGGGCACGAGGTCGTCGCCGAGTTCGTCGCGCTCGTTGACCACGGTCCATAGCGCGCCGCTTTGCGGTTGCCACGACATGCCGTTCGGGTTGCGCAAGCCCGTGGCGAAGAGGCGGGTCTGCTTCGATTCGATATCGACTTCCATGATCGCCGCGCGGCCGCTTTCGGCATCGATACCGTTTTCCGCGGCGTTGCTGTTCGAGCCGACCGTCACGTAAAGCCGCTTGCTGTCCTGACTCGCGATGATGTTTTTGGTCCAGTGATGGTTGATCGGGCCAGCAGGCAAGTCGATGAACTTCTCTCCCGGTGTCGTGATCTGCATGGCGCCCGTTTCGTACTTGTAGCGCATGACGGCGTCCGTGTCGGCGACGTAGAGATCGTCACCGACTAGCACCATGCCGAACGGAGAATGCAGCTTGTCGATGAACACCGTGCGCGTTTCCGCTATGCCGTCCCCGTCCGAGTCACGCAAGAGGACGATGCGATCAGGACTCGGCACCGCCGCGCCCGCGCGCTTCATCACCTTCTTCATCACGAGGCCTTTGATGCCCGCGTTTGTATCGTGCTGCGCGGGCGCATTGCTTTCCGCGACGAGCACATCGCCGTTGGGAAGCGTGGCGAGCCAGCGCGGATGATCTAGACCGGTTGCATAAGGCGTAACGTTGAACCCTGCGGCCGCAATGGGCATTTGTCCTTGCTGCCAGGGCTTGGCAGGCGCGATGTTCACGGTTGGCAACATCGACTTATGCGGCGCGGGCAGGGAAGGGTCCGGGCCGAAGCCAGGCGCGTAGTCGTCGGCCATTGCAACAGTATTCGTGGCCGCAAGCGCCACGAGCAGCGCAGCGGTACGCGTGAGAGGGTGCAGGTTCAAGCTGGTCTCCAGGAGATTGGCAGGGACTGCAACGCTAAGAGTCGTCTCAGCCGCCGCCAATACCTTGCGTCACCTTGCCCGTGCCGCCGCATGTGTCGCACTTCTCGCCGTCGAGCTTGCCCGAGCCGTTGCAGGCCGGACACAAGTCTTCGCCGGTTCCGGGCACGCCGGGTTCGGCTTCGTCGCCGGGGCTAAGCGGTGGGTCTTCAGTCATGGTGTCTCCTGTCTTCTTCCGTAGGTAATCCATGAGCGAGCAAGAGTCGTTCCCTCGACAAGACGGCCTCCCGCTCAGGTGTGCCCTGATGCTCAGACGAATACGCAGCACCAGCCGTTGATATAACGGCGGACAAAGTCAGCCTTGATCGATCGTGTTGCAGTGGCTCGCATTGCGCTAGCCCGTGTTTCGAGGCTTGCGTCCGAATGCTTCGCGCAACCGCTTCTTGGCGCGCTCCAGCGTGCTGCGGCGTGACTTCGGCAAATTGCGCCCGGCGCGGTTGATATAAAAATTTAGCATCGCCATGGCCGATTGAAACGGCGAGCCCTTACGACGCTTGCTTCTGGTGGACGAGCGCTTCAACGAATCCGCGATCTCGTCCGCGTTACCGGTCTTGAAGATACTTCCCTCGATATCCATTGCGTCGCTAGTCTCCATCACATGATGCGACCAGCGTTTGGGCGAGGGTTTCGCTGTCGACTTTTTACGGGTGGTAGCGAGGCCGTGTCGCTGACGCGTGCTGTTCGACTTGCCGCGAGGCTTCGCCTTGCTCGTCCTCGTCTTGGTCTTTCGAGTTGCCATAGCCTATTCCTCTTAAGCCAAATAATTTCTGCGTTGTGTCGAGCAATGGGGCGGCGCGCCATCGACCGTTTAGCTACTCACAACGCGCCGTGCGGCATCGAGCGTGATCGGCTCGCGCATGGCTTCGGCAAGCCGGCCTATGGCGGCTTCATGCCCGCATCCGACCACCGCGCGAACCTCGCCATCTTTCAGCAGGTAAGCGATGAACTGCTGCTGATCGAGATCGCCATCTATTTCGACGTGCTCGGGTTCGCTGACGTGGCCGAGATACTCGAAGTTCTTGTCGTAATGAAAGGTCCAGAAAAATGGCACGCCGATGTATTCGCGTGCGATGCCCGCCATGTTGTACGCCGCCACGCGCGCATGTTGCTGGGCGACGCGCCAATGTTCGATGCGACCCATTGCACCGGCACGCGGCAACGGAAAGCGCGCGATGTCGCCCGCTGCGTAGAGACTCGGCGCGGCAAGCATCGACGCATCGACTTCCATGCCTTCGTCGTCGCCCATCGTGACGCCAGTGATGAAGTCCGTAGCCGGCGTCACGCCCGTTCCCGCAATCACGACATTGGCCTGTAGCCGTTCGCCGGATTCGAGCAGCACTTCGCGCACGGCGTCGTCGCCTTCGAACGCGCTGACATGCGTATCCATATGGAACGTCACGCCGTTTTGTTCATGCATGCGCTTGAACATCTCGCCGATGCGTGTACCGAACTGCTTTGCGAATGGCACCTTGCCGGGCGCGACGACAGTGACTTCAATTTTGCGCTTACGAAGACACGAAGCCACTTCCAGACCGATGAAACTCGCCCCAACGATCACGACGCGCACAGGTGATTGCACTGCATCGAGCGATGCAAGAATCTCTTTTGCATGTTCGCGATTGCGCAGCAGATGGATATGCTTCAGATTCGAGCCCGGCGCCTTGAGCGGTTTGGGCGTGCCGCCCGTGCAAACGAGCGCGGCGTCGTAATCGACTGTCTGACCGCTGGCGAATTCGGCTTGCTTGTTGCTCGCGTCGAGTCGCACGGCGCGTGTCAATTCGCGTTCGATCTTATGAGCGTCGAAGAAATCGTCGTCGAGAAGGGGTGGAACATCGTCGGGCGGCATGTCGCCTGACAGCACGAACTTGCTTAGCGAAGTGCGATCGTAAGGCTTGCGTGCATCGTCGCCAGCGAGCACGATACGCCCGCTAAAGCCGGCTTCGCGAAGCGCCGCGCATGCCGCGGCGCCTGCGGCGCCCGCGCCGACGATGAGCATGGTCTTATCCGCGCCATGCTCTTCTTGCGTTTTCGGCGCTTCGGCACCGAGCGAGACAAATACATCGCTATTCGACACGGTGACCGGATAACGCGTCAGACCTTTGAGCGCCGGCGGCTCGACGAGACTGCCATCACTGATTTCAAACGTGCCCTTGTGCCATGGGCAAACGATGCGGCCGTTGCAGATCGTGCCTTCTTCGAGCGGCGCGCCTGCATGCGGACAGTCGGGTGAAAAGGCGTGCACGGCCTGACCGTCGCGCACGAGAAGAATCGGTGTTTCGCTCGCATCGTGCTTGATGCACACACGCGTGCCGTGCCCGGTGGGCAAGTCGTCCACGCGAGCGACCTTATGCTGGGAAGGGGACATTGCACTCTCCGGTGTCTATCCCCGGAGCAGGAAGCAATTCCCGGACCGCTTGCCAGCTGAATGCTTGGATTAGAGCGCCTCCGTAACCGCGCGCAAAAACTGCTTGGTGCGTTCATGTTGCGGCGCGGTGAAGAACTGCTGCGGCGCGGCCTGCTCGATGATCTTTCCTTCTGAGAAGAAGCAGACGCGATCCGCGAAGTCTTTTGCAAAGCCCATCTGATGTGTGACCATCAACATGGTGAGGTTATGTTCGGAGCCTAAGCGCCGAATGACATTGAGGACCTCACCGCAGAGTTCGGGATCGAGCGCGGAGGTCACTTCGTCGAAGAGCATGATTTTAGGGCGCATGGCAAGCGCCCGCGCGATGGCTACGCGCTGCTGCTGTCCACCCGACAATTGCGAAGGATAGTGACCGCATTTTTCCGACAAACCGACCATGGATAGCAACTCGCGTCCACGTTCGATTGCTTCCTTCTTCGAAAGACCTAGCACGCTCGTAGGCGCTTCAATGACGTTCGTGAGCGCGGTCATGTGCGGGAACAGGTTGAAGCTCTGAAACACCATGCCGATCTTGCTGCGCACTTGCCGCACATGTCGTTGCGACGCGGGTACGAGCTTGCCGCCGCGCATCTCATGCGTGAGAGACTCGCCATCGACTTCGATTACGCCGTCGGTCAAGGGATCGAGCGTCATCAACACGCGCAGCAGCGTGGATTTCCCCGAGCCGCTCGGCCCGATGATCGCGACCTTCTCGTTACGGGCGATATCCAGATCGAGTCCATCGAGCACGGTAAGCGCGCCGTATCGCTTCGTCACGTTGCGAAAGCGCACCATCGGCGTATTGGCTTGCGCGTCGGCGGCTTCGCCTAACGACGGGTCGAGGTCTCGTTTCATCGGTTGCTCCTTGATTTCCATTACCGTGCGCCATCCGCCGGGTTAGCCATCGTGTCTCCGCGCGAAATCATGGCAACCTGACCCGCCGTTCGAGGTGACGCACGCCCGAAGCGAAAGTCACGCTGATGATCAAAAAGAAGACGCCCGTCATGGTGATCGGTTCGAGATAGCGGAAGGTTTCCGAGCCGATGTTCTTCGCTTGCTGCATCAATTCGACCACGGTAATGGCTGACAACACGGGCGTGTCCTTGAACATGGCGACGAGGTAATTGCCGAGCGCGGGAATCACGGGACGAATGGCCTGTGGCAGAATCACGCCGCCATACGTGCGCCAGGGCGACAACGACAGCGCACAGGCTGCTTCCCATTGTCCACGCGCGACGCCGTTGAGTCCTGCGCGATAAACCTCCGACACGTAACACGCATAGTGCACGGCAATGCCGATGGTGCCCGCCATCAACGCCGACATGGTGAGTCCATAAAGCGGCGCGACGTAGAAGAGCACATACACCTGAATCAAAAGCGGCGTGCTGCGAATAAACTCGATGAAGAAAGCCGTCGCCTTCGAGACGAAAACGATCTCGCTGCGTCGCAGTATTGCGAGCACGAGGCCCAGCACCAGCGCGATGGCAAACCCCACTAGCGTGATGCCGATGGTGTATATCGCGGCGTGCAGCAGTTCCGGCAGGATATGCAGCGCGTATGTCACATCGAAGAGTTGACCGAATGTCGTCATGATGCGGCCCTCGGCGCGACGCGACGAACGGCGACGTGACTGCTTACGCGGCGCTCGAAGTGACGCATTACCGTGACGATGATCTGCGCCAGTACGAAGTAGATCAGCAGCGTCAGCCCGAAGATTTCCGCTGTCTTGAAGGTCGCTTCATCGAGTTGTCGCGCGCGGAACGTCAGGTCCGAAAGCGTGATCAGCGACACGAGCGAAGTCCCTTTGAGTAATTCGATCATGAGGTTCGTGGCGGGCGGCAGTGCGTTGATCATGGCTTGAGGCAACACGACGCGGCGTAGCCTGACCCATGCCGGCATGTTGAGTGCCAGTGCTGCTTCGTATTGTCCGCCTGCCACCGAGTGCAATGCGCCGCGCAAAATCTCGGAGCCATAAGCGCCGTAATGCAAACCCAAACCAACGATGGCCACGGTAAAGGGCGTCAACTGAATATTGAAGGGCGGCAAGGGCAGCACGAAGAACAGCCAGAACAATTGCACCAGCAAGGACGTGCCGCGAAAGACTTCGACATAGACATTGCCAAGCCAGCGCAGGGTACGATAAGGCGCTTCGCGCAGCGTCGTTGCGATGCCCGCCATGACGATCGCAAGCATGATGCTGAGCACGGCGATCTGGATCGTGACGAGCGTGCCTTTCCACATCAGCGGCAATAGCTCATTGAGATCACTCATGATGGTTCCTCGCTAAATGAACGACGCGACGCGCGCCTGTACCGAATGTATCTCTGCTCAACCGCCGCAAAGTTCAGGCGCTTTCTTCGTGGTCAGATTCGTCTTGTCAAAGCCGAACGGTCCCACCGTTTTCAGATGATCGTCCGTGCCGAGCCAGGCATGGAGTTCCTTGTTGACCGCATCGCGCAGATCGGTATCTTCGGGGCGAAAGGCGAGTGCGCCATAGCCCGTATGCTTCGGGTCGTCGTTGAACTGGCTCGTTGCTTCGACTAGCGGGCCGCCCTTCGTCGCAAGCCCCTTCATGGTGAGCGAGGTGCCAACGGCTGCATCGGCGCGGCGTGCGCGCACGGCCTGCAATTGCGCGGTGGTATCGGGCACCTGAAGAATCTGATCGTCCTTGATGCCCGCCTCGCGTGCATAACCGAGTTCCGCCGTGCCGGCCATTACTGCGAGTTTCGTGTCGCCTTGCTTGGCGACATCGGCGTAACTGTGAAGGTTTTTGGGGTTGCCCTTGAGCGTCAGCAACGTGTCGGGAATCTGATATTGCGGATCGGCGAAAGCAACCTGCTTGCAGCGCTCGGGCGTAATGTACATGCCCGCTGCAATCACATCGAAACGGCCTGCCTTGAGGCCCGGAATGAGCGCGCCCCATTCTGTCAGCACCGCATCGACTTTCTTGACGCCCAGTTTGGCAAATACCTTCTTGGCGATTTCCGGCGATTCGCCCGTCACGGTGCCGTCGGCCGTCGTATAGGCGAAGGGCGTTTCGTTCGCATAGCCGATGCGCACCTCGCCGGTGCGTTGAATCCGTTGCAAGGTGGTTTCCGCGGCAGCGCCCGCGCTGAAGGCACTCAAGCTCGCTGCGGCGACGCATGCGGCCACCAGCATTCCAGACAGTCGTTTGGTCTTCATAGCGTTTTCCGTTTATAGCGTTGGTAGCGTTCGTATGGTCTATTGCGCGCGTTCCTTGAAGGCTGCGGCTAGATCGGTCATGGAGAAAACCCTTATAGGAAGCGGTCTTCACAGGCTTTACCGCGCAGCCACCGATGCAGAATACAAAGCCATATATTTGTTCCGATTGCTCTAGGACAATTATTTTTCAAGGAGCTTTTGCGCCACTATTGCGCATGAGTCAAGCGCACGAGGAGTGGAAATTGAATCAGCGATGGCGCGAGGCCGTACGCACCGTGCAAGGCGTACAGTCGAAATACAAGCGGCTCGTCAAGGCGATGGCGCTGGATATCGAGAACGGCACACTGGCTTCAGGCGCACGCTTGCCGCCGCAACGCGAGGTCGCGGCGGATCTGGAAATCAGCGTGCAGACGGTCACCAATGCCTATAAAGAACTCGAGCGCCAGGGGCTGATTCGCTGCGAAGTCGGGCGCGGCAGCTTCGTCGCGGCGCGCGTCACGGAAACCATGTCCAACTACATGCTCGATACGGCCGAGCGCTCCGTGGTCGACTTTTCGATTGCGCGTATCGTCCATACGCCCGAACACGATGCAATGTGGCGCAAGGTCTGCGCGACGCTTGCAACCATCGAGGATCAGCCCTGGATACGCGCGTTTCGTCCGATTGCGGGTTTCGAGCATCATCGGCAAGCGGGTGTTGCTTGGCTCGAATCGCTCAACATGCCTGCGACCGCTGAGACGCTCCTAGTCACGAATGGTGCTGCGCACGGCATCTTTCTGGCGCTTGCTTCCATTGTCGGACCGGGCGATACCGTGCTCTGCGAGAGCCTGACCGATCACGGCGTCATAGGCTCCGCGAACGTGCTCGGCTTCACGCTCAAGGGACTGGAAATCGACGAACATGGCATACGTCCCGAACATTTCGAGGAAATGTGCGACAGCGAGCGCGTAAGCGCACTGGTCTGCACACCGACGCTCAATAATCCCACGGTCGCCATCTTGACCGACTCGCGCCGGCGCGCGATTGCGCGCATTGCAGAGCGATACGGCGTGTATGTCATCGAAGACGATGTCTACGGCGCGTTGCCCGCCAAGGCGCAGACGCCGATAGCAAGCCTGATCCCCGAACTGGCGTTCTATTGCACGAGCATGACGAAGTCAGTGTTAAGCGGCTTGCGCACGGGCTTCATGACCGTGCCACGGCGTCTTGCCTTGCGCGCGGAAAGCGTGTTGCGCGTATCGAGTTGGATGGCGACCTCGCCGATAGCCGAAGTCACCGCGCGCTGGATCATGGACGGCACGGCGCAACGTCTCGTGCAGATACAACGCGAGCGGCTTTCGATGCGTCAGAGTGTCGTGCGTGAAGTGCTGGGAGAATATGTGCTCGGCAGCCATCCGAACGCGCTCTCTGCGTGGCTGCGCGTGCCGGATGAATGGGAAGCGGAACGTATCACGCGCGAACTGCGCAACCGCAATATCGCGGTGACATCGCCCGATCCGTTTCTCGTGCGCGGCGCTGAGCGGCCCAATGCGGTGCGTCTGTGCGTGGGCGCCGAAGTGGGCGAGGCGAGCTTTCGCACGGCCATAGAGACCATTCGCGAAGTCTTCGAGCAATTTCCGCACGTGCACGACTTCAACTAATCTCGCATGCGCGGAAATGAACTAGGACAATTCAAAACGATTTTTTAGGACATTAGACTCGGTTGCATCGACACTTGCTCAATGCAATCGCGCCATGTCCGCACTCACGCTCGACGATGTTTATCGCGCACGCCAACGCATCGAAGGGCGTGTGCTCGTCACGCCGCTCGTGCAGTCGGCGACACTCTCGCGCGTTGTAGACGCACCTGTCTACCTCAAACTCGAAACGCTTCAGCCTACCGGCAGCTTCAAGTTGCGCGGCGCGACCAACGCATTGGCGCAACTCGCGGAAGCAGGGTGCAAGCGTGTCGTGACGGCATCGACGGGTAATCATGGCCGTGCGATCGCGCATGCGGCGCGCGCGCTGGGAATCGAGGCCGCAGTGTGCATGTCATCGCTTGTGCCAGCGAACAAGGTGGATGCGGTCGCGGCGCTCGGCGCGCGCGTCGTGATTGCAGGCAAGAGCCAGGACGATGCACAAGTCGAAGCGCAGCGCCTGGTGCGCGAAGAAGGCTATGCGTTCGTACCGCCTTTCGACGATGCGCGCGTCATTGCGGGGCAGAGCACCATTGGTCTGGAGATTATCGAAGCGCTTCCCGACGCATCCGCTATCGTCGTGCCCCTGTCGGGCGGCGGTCTTTTCAGCGGCGTGGCATTCGCGGCAAAAGGCATGAGGCCAGGCATCGAAATGATCGGCGTATCCATGCAACGCGGCGCCGCCATGCATGCGAGCCTCGAGGCGGGCAAACCCGTTCTCGTCGATGAACTCGAAACGCTGGCGGATTCGCTCGGCGGCGGCATTGGTCTCGACAACCAGCATACGTTCGCGATGACACGTGAATTGATCGATCGCATGGTGCTCCTCGATGAGCGTTCGATTGCTCGCGGCATTGCACATGCGTATAGCGAAGAGCGGCTCGTAGTGGAGGGCGCAGCGGCCGTTGGCATCGCAGCTGTGCTGGATGGTGCCATCAGGCCGCGAGAAGGTGGGCCAGTGGTTATCGTCGTGAGCGGTTGCAACATCGATATCGATACGCACCGCCGCCTGATTGGAGCGCTTTGATGACGTCTTCAATCGATCGTTCTACCATCTTGCTAGGCGAAGCGGAGCTGCGCGAACTCGTGCCGCTCGACCTCGATGCGATCGCACAGATCGAAGCTGCCTTCCGTTCGCTTGCGACAGAAGCGGTGGCGATGCCGCCGATTCTTCGCCTCGACATTCCCGAACACGCTGGCGAAGTCGACGTAAAAACCGCTTATTTGCCGGGTCTTCTGAGTTTTGCGATCAAGGTCAGTCCTGGCTTCTTCAACAATCCCTCTCTGGGTTTGCCGAGCTTGAACGGTCTCATGCTCGTGCTTTCGGCGCGCACGGGACTGACGCAAGCCGTGCTGCTCGACAACGGCTATCTCACGGCGGTACGCACGGCGGCAGCGGGTGCTGTCGCCGCACGCTGGCTCGCAAGACATGACGCCAAACGCGTGGCGATCATCGGTGCGGGCGAACAGGCGCGCCTTCAACTCAAAGCGTTGCGACTGGTACGCGACATCGATCACGTGACCGTGTGGGCCCGCGAAGGCGAGCGCGCGTTGCACTACGCACGCGATTGTGAAGCGGCGGGCCTTGAATGGGCTGTCGCCGATAGCGTGAGCCACGCGCTCAGGCATGCGGATATCGCCATCACCACGACACCTAGCCGCGAGCCGTTGATTCACGCCCGCGATCTTCATGCGGGCTTGCATATCACCGCGATGGGTTCGGATGCCGAGCACAAGAACGAGATTGCGCCAGACGTGTTCAAGGCGGCGCGCTACGTGTGCGACCGCTTGCAGCAAACGCGCGTGCTTGGCGAACTGCATCACGCGATAAGCGCAGGGGTTATCGCCGCCGATGCATCGTTCGCCGAATTGGGACAGATCATCGCGCAGCAAGTGCAAGGCCGCATGAGCGATGACGACATCACCGTATGCGATCTCACCGGCACCGGCGCGCAGGACACGGCCATTGCAGCACTTGCGCTTGCAAGAGCACGCGCGACGCGTGCAGGAAGCATCTTTCACAACGATGTGACGCTTTGACAGAGGGGACGATGTCCGAAATCAAGCAAGAGAAGCGAGGCGGAGCGCCGGTCGTGCGCTTGCCGTTCGATCGCGGCGAGTACGACGCGCGCATGGCGAAGACACGACGCGCAATGGAGAAAGCAGGTATCGACCTGATGATCGTGACGGACCCGACCAACATGGCATGGCTCACCGGTTACGACGGCTGGTCATTCTATGTGCATCAATGCGTGCTGCTTGCCATGGATGGCGAGCCGGTATGGTTCGGTCGCGGGCAAGATGCGAACGGCGCGAAGCGCACGGTGTTCATGGCGCACGAGAATATCGTCGGATATCCGGATCACTACGTGCAGTCTGAGGTTCGTCATCCGATGGACTATCTCTCGATTGAAGTCATCGTCGCGCGCGGATGGGACAAGAAGCATATCGGTGTGGAGATGGACAATTACTACTTCAGTGCGAAGGCGTATGCGTCGCTCGTTCGGCACTTGCCCAACGCGAAGTTCAAGGACGCGACCGCGCTCGTCAATTGGCAGCGTGCGGTGAAATCGCCGCGCGAGATCGAATACATGCGTGTGGCGGCGCGCATTGTCGAGAAGATGCACGCGCGCATTCTCGACAAGGTCGAGCCAGGCATGAGGAAGTGCGACCTCGTCGCGCAAATCTATGACGCCGGCATCACGGGTGTCGAAGGTTATGGCGGCGACTATCCGGCTATCGTGCCGCTCTTGCCTACTGGCTCGGATGCAGCGGCGCCGCATCTCACATGGGACGACTCCGCGTTCACTGCGAATGCAGGGACGTTTTTCGAAATCGCCGGTTGTTTCAAGCGCTATCACTGTCCGCAATCGCGCACGGTTTATCTCGGCAAACCGCCGCAGCATTTCATCGATGCCGAGAAGGCGGTAGTCGAAGGCATTGAAGCAGGACTCGCCGCTGCGAAGCCGGGCAACAAGACCGAGGACATCGCCAATGCGTTCTTCGCGGTGCTGCGCAGGTCGGGTATCGAGAAGGATAGCCGCTGCGGTTATCCCATCGGCGCGAGCTATCCACCTGACTGGGGCGAGCGCACCATGAGCTTGCGGCCGGGGGACAAGACGGTCCTCGAACCCGGCATGACGTTTCATTTCATGCCGGGACTATGGCTCGATGACTGGGGTCTCGAGATCACGGAAAGCATCCTGATTACCAATACCGGCGTCGAGACTTTCTGCAATACGCCTCGCAAATTGTTCGTGAAGGAGTAGTACGATGCGCGCGTCACCGATCAGTCCGACCGTCGACTTCGAAGCCGACGGCGAACAACACGGCTTCCTGAAGCTGCCGTATTCGCGCAACGATTCGGCGTGGGGTGCGGTAATGATTCCGGTCACGGTCATCAAGCGCGGCGACGGACCGACCGTGTTGCTCACGGGCGGCAATCACGGTGACGAGTATGAAGGGCCGATCGCGTTGTCAAAGCTCGCATCGACGTTGAAGGCCGGCGATATCAATGGCCGCTTGATCGTGGTGCCGTTCATGAATTACCCGGCGTTTCGCGCGGGTACGCGCACGTCGCCCATCGACGCGGGTAATCTCAATCGCAGCTTTCCGGGCCATCCCGATGGCACGGTGACGCAGAAGATAGCCGATTACTTTCAGCGTCATTTGCTGCCCTTGGCGGACTACGTTCTCGACATTCATGCAGGCGGGCGTACGCTTGATTTTCTTCCGTTCGCGGCGACTCACGTGTTGGCGGATGCGCGGCAACAGGCTCGCTGCGAAGCCGCCATGCGCGCGTTCGGCGCACCTTATTCAATGCGCATGCTCGAACTCGATAGCGTCGGTTTATACGACAGCGCAGCCGAAGAGGCGGGCAAGGTGTTCGTCTCCACCGAACTTGGTGGCGGCGGTTCATCCACTGCTGCTAGCGTCGCCATCGCGGAACGCGGCGTGTATGGCTTCCTCGCCCATGCGGGCATCATCGACAAAGAAAGCGTGATTGGCGAAGCGCGCACGACCACGCTGCTCGATATGCCCGATGGCGCGTGCTATACGACGAGCGAACACGCGGGCTTGCTGGAGATGTGCCGCGATCTTGGCGACATGGTGGCCGAGGGCGATGTGCTTGCGCGTGTTCATGACATCACGCGCTCTGGCGCGACGCCGGTCGAATATCGCGCAAAGCGTGCGGGACTGCTTGCGGCAAGGCACTTTCCTGGCCTCGTACAGACAGGTGACACGGTGGCTGTCGTGGCCGACATCATCGAACGCAACATACCGGTGACGATCTGACTTGACCAAACTCGACCGATACGATGTGGCTATCTTGCGCATCCTCGCAGGCGACGGACGCATTACGAAGTCGCGTCTGGCGGAGAAGGTGAACCTGTCGATCTCACCTGCATGGGAGCGTGTGAAGCGGCTCGAAGAAAGCGGGATAGTAAAGGGATATCGGGCGAATATCGACTGGACGTCGGCGTTCAAGGGAAGCCGTATCGTCGTGGAAGTTACGCTCTCGCGGCATACCGCGTCAGACATGAGACGCTTCGAAGACCGCGTGCAACAAGCGTCCGAGATCGTGCAGTGCGTGGCGACAGGTGGTGGTGTCGATTACGTGCTGCATGTAGTCGCGCGGGACATAGACCACTATCAGCGCTTCATCGACTCGTTGCTGGTCGAGGAACTCGGCATCGAAAAGTACTTCACGTATATCGTGACCAAGGTCATCAAGGACGATTGCGGTGGTCCGCCCGAGTGGGCGCAAGTTTGAGTCGCGAACATCGAAACAGAAAAAACACCAGGCGTGGCAAGCGATAACGAAAAATTCCGCGACTGCATGAGCTTAAAGTGACTCCATCGAATCAGAGTCAAGAGCGAATCAATCGATAGGAGCGAACATCATGCTGTTAGGACATCCGGTTCTCTTCAAGTCGCTGTGCTATGTGGACGGCCGTTGGGTACATAGCAACAATGCCGCGTCGATCCCGGTGGTCAATCCCGCCGACCAGCACGTCATCGGGCATGTGCCGATGCTCGAACGCGAACAGGTCGTCAGCGCCGTCGGAGCCGCCGACCGCGCGCTTCAAGCTTGGCGCTGGACACCCCAGCAAAAGCGCAGCGCGTTTCTCATGCGCTGGCATGAACTGATCTTGCGTCATCAGTCTGACCTCGCCGGCATTTTGTCGCTGGAGCAAGGCAAGCCGCTCGCCGAAGCGAAGGGCGAGATCGCATATGCCGCGAGCTTTATCGAATGGTTCGCCGACGAAGCAAAACGCCTTGCAGGACGCACCATTCCAACGCATATCGATGGCGCGCATCTCGGCACGGTCATGGAGCCAGTCGGCGTTGCGGCGCTCATCACGCCATGGAATTTTCCCGTGGCGATGATCACGCGCAAAGCCGCGGCCGCTATCGCGTCGGGCTGCACGGTTGTCATCAAGCCTGCGCACGAAACACCTTTTTCAGCGATGGCGCTTGCACAACTCGCGGAAGAGGCGGGCTTTCCCGCAGGCGTGTTCAACGTCGTGATCGGCGAGCCGCAGATGACCATGGAAGCGCTCGTGAGCGACACTCGCGTGCGTGCGGTGAGCTTCACCGGTTCGACGCGCGTTGGAGGTCTCGTGGCAAAGGCCGTGGCGCAGGCAGGCATCAAGAAGCTTGCACTCGAGCTTGGCGGCAATGCGCCGTTCATCGTGACCGAGGACGCAGATCTCGAACATTCGGTGCGCGTTGCGATTGGGGCAAAGTTTCAGACATCGGGTCAGGATTGTTGCGCCGCGAATCGCATCTTCGTGGCGCGACCCTTGTACGAAGCGTTCGTGCAACGTTATACCGAAGCGGTCAAGGCACTGAAGGTAGGCAGCGCGTTCGAAGCGAATGTCGATGTCGGTCCGCTCATGCATCAGGCCGCTTTCGATGCGACCGTTGCGCGTATCGAAGACGCAAAGGCGCAAGGCGCGCGCATCACTGTCGGCGGCAACGCGCATGAGCTCGGTGGATGGTTCTATGAGCCGACCGTTGTCGCGGATGCTAGAGCTGGCATGCGTATCTACGATGAAGAGAACTTCGCGCCCATCTCCGCGATCTCTCCGTTCGATACGCTCGACGAAGCCGTGACACGCGCCAACGATACGGAATACGGCCTTGCCGCCTATATCTGCGCCACGCGCATCGACACGATCTTTCAATTGGTGCGACGGCTCGACTTCGCAATGGTCTCGGTGAACGGCGTCAAGTTCACGGGCGCGCCCATTCCCTTTGGCGGCATGAAGGCATCGGGTCTCGGCCGCGAAGGTGGCGCAGAGGGCTTCGAACCCTTCGTCGAAACGAAATATTTTTGCTTAGGGAATCTGGGTCTGCCGCTTTCGAGCGCAGCCTGATTCAACCCACGTTAAGAACACGCATAGCGCTTCAAGGAGAAGCACATGAGCCAGCAACAGCAATCGATTGAACACTTGTTCGCGGAAGATCGCGCGCATTTCATGCATCCGTCCACGCACGCGCACGATCATGCAAGCGGTGCGTTGCCGGGCAAGATCGTGACGGGCGCCAAGGGCATTCGTATCGAAGATCATCAGGGCCGGACTTATATCGATGCATTCGCAGGACTGTATTGCGTGAACATCGGCTACGGTCGAACCGAAGTGGCCGAAGCCATTTATGAGCAGGCAAAGAAGCTCGCTTACTATCACACTTATGTCGGCCACTCGACCGATGCGATCATCGAGTTGTCGTCGCGCATCATCGCGTGGTCACCGGAAGGCATGAAGAAGGTGTACTACGGCATGTCCGGGTCCGATGCCAACGAAACGCAGGTCAAGATCGTCTGGTACTACAACAACGTACTGGGTCGCCCGAACAAGAAGAAGATCATCTCGCGCGAACGGGGCTATCATGGCTCGGGTATCGTCACGGGCAGCCTCACTGGCTTGCCGAGCTTTCATCAGCACTTCGACTTGCCGATCGATCGTGTGAAGCATACGGTTTGTCCGCATTGGTATCGAAAGGCACCGGCTGGTATGAGTGAAGCGCAGTTCACCGCATACTGCGTGGAAGAACTCGAGAAGCTGATCGCGAAGGAAGGCGCGGATACCATCGCTGCGTTCATCGCCGAACCGGTCATGGGCACGGGCGGCATCATCGCGCCGCCGGAAGGTTACTGGGATGCTATCCAGCAAGTGCTCAGGAAGCACGACATCCTCTTGATCTCCGATGAAGTCGTGTGCGGCTTCGGACGTCTCGGCTCGAAGATGGGCGCGCAGCATTACGGCATCAAGCCGGATCTCATCACCGTGGCTAAGGGCCTCACGAGCGCTTATGCGCCGCTGTCGGGCGTGATCGTGGGCGAACGTGTATGGGATGTGATCGACAAGGGCTCACGAGAGCATGGTCCGATGGGACACGGTTGGACCTATTCGGGTCATCCCATTTGCGCGGCTGCTGCACTGGCCAACCTCGACATTCTCGAACGTGAAAACCTCACGCAGAATGCGGCGGAAACGGGTGCTTATCTGCATGCGCAGCTTCACGCGGCATTCGATTCGCATCCGTTAGTGGGCGAAGTGCGTGGCGCGGGTATGCTTGCCGCGCTCGAATTCATGGCCGATAAAGACGAGCGCAAACCTTTCGATGCGGCGCTCAAGGTCGGGCCGAAGGTATCGGCAGCGGCTCTGGAGCGCGGTGTGATTGCGCGAGCCATGCCGCACGGCGATATTCTCGGCTTTGCGCCACCGCTCGTCACAACGCGTGCCGAAGTCGATGAGATAGTCGGCATCGTCAAGCAGGCGGTCGACGCGGTGGCTAATGACGTGATCGGATCGACTGTCGCGAGCTGAGGTTCGAAGTGGAATGCGCGTTGCTCGTGTTGTTGGCACCGACAGCCTTTAACGGGAGCAAGCAATGACGATTAACGACAGCGAACATAAGAGCACGGATAAGCCGCTTGGCGATGCTGGCAGCGGAGCAAGCGGTGGCGGTTCTATCGGCAATCTGCCGGGTCCCGGTTCAGCGACAGGAGGCGATCCAAAGCAAGGAGTGCGTCAGCCTAATGCGGGAGAGATCGAGCCTGAAAACAGGCGGCTTGACGAAGATCCGCATCAAACGGCGGAAGTGCCTTTGGGTTCAGGCAGCCGACCTGAACCGGCAGGAAAGGGTGGACTTGGTCCACAAAAAAGCGAAGGTGACGGTGCAACGTAGCACGAGTCGCTCAAGCCTTGAAAAGAAAGCGGCCGCTTTGTGCGGCCGTTTTCTGCTTGGCGATTAACGCGTGGCGATGTACATCGTAATTTCAAAGCCAAAGCGCATATCGGTAAAGCTAGGGGTTTCCCATTTCATAAAGCCTCCTTTTGCAAGAGCGGCCAAGCGGTTGCAAGACCGATGCGCGGTTCTAAGCTTGGTTTAGCGCCGGCCGAATCCGCGCCCAAAATTCGACGCGCTTTAATCCTAACGCGTCTTAGGCGTCTGCAGCATTGGAAATTGCCCGCAAGATCATTTAATTTATTAATAGCGGTCTTGGCCGGTTTCCCGAATCGTCAGGGGATGTACCTACTTCGTCAGGGTCCATGGCGGAATTCTGTTCCAGCGCTTCTCCGGGACGAGGGATTACCCTGTCTGCCTCGGACGGCTCGATTTCGTTCAGACGATTGCCGCCGGGTGTACGCGGCTCTTCATGCAGGCCGTTATTTGCTCGCGCGGATGTCATTACGGTTTCCTTAAGTCGCCTTGTCATTCGATGAACCAGGCCGATAAATTAGCAACCGTTGTACCTAAGGCCAGCGTGCGCCAGGCGCACTTGATGCTAGTCGATTGATATGTCTATCCACTCGAAGGAGCGAAGCATGTTAATCGAAGCGGACCGTATTTCCGATCTCGAAGTGAAAGTCGAAGACACGTTGTACGTGTTCGACACGAAGGATCGCGCTGACGCGTTCATGCAGTGCCTTGGCAACGACTCGTTGCAGACGTGCACCACTAATCATGCGCCTGTATCGATGCGCGCTGTGACGACCGACACCGGCGTGCCGGAAGGTGAACCGGGCAGCATCATCTCGCCCTCGCTTGGCGGCATGCCCTGATCCAATGCTCAAGAATCAGAGAATGGCGCTTGAAGTAGTGCGTGGCGCAAGCGCGCTGCGCGTCAGCGACTCTAGTGGCAAAGGCTTGTCGAAGAAGTAGCCTTGCGCCTGCGCTGCACCCATGTCGCGTAGTACTGCAAGCGTGGCCGCGTCCTCGACGCCTTCGGCCACAAGCGTGAGATCGAGCGACTCGGCCATTCGCACGATAGCTCGCACGATCGCGCGACTACGAGGGCTTTCGGTCAGTTCGAGAATGAACGACTTGTCGATCTTGAGGCCGCTGAACTGATACTGATGCACATAGCTCAGGGACGAAAAGCCCGCGCCGAAGTCATCCAGTACGACGGACATGCCGTTATCCGCGAGTCTTTGCATGGTGCGGCGCGCAAGATCCGGCTCGGCTACGAGCGCGCCTTCCGTCAGTTCGAGACATACACGCGATGGCGACACGCGATAACGCCTGAGCAGCGCAAGGACATCGTCGGCGAACTCGGGGCGCGTCATGCTATAGCTCGAACAATTGACATGCACGGGCGGCCAGTGCGCAAAGCTGGCATTGGAAAGTATCGCGGCGACGCGTTCCAGCATGTATAAATCGAGTCGACCGATGAGACGCAGCCCTTCCACGGCAGGCAGAAATTCGCCGGGTGCCACGATACGTCCATCGGGTTGGCGCCAGCGAATCAACGCTTCGAGCGCGACCACTTGGCCACTCCCTACATCGACGATAGGCTGAAAATACGGCAGCAACTCGTCGTCGCGCTTGATCGCGTTACGCAGTGCGCCCTCGCGTTCGACCTGATCGGAGACCTGTCGGCGCAGCTCTTGATTGAACACGACGAAGCTGTCGCGACCCGCGTTCTTGACGCGATACATCGCGGTATCGGCATCGCGCAAAAGATCGGCGGGCTCGGTATGAAACTGCGTGTCCGCGCTCACGATGCCAATGCTGCACGAAGAAAACACCACATGTTCTTCGATATGAAACGGCAGATCGAAAGCCGCGAGGATGCGCTTGGCAATCGCCACCGCGTCGCGTACCGGCGCCTTGGGCGACAGCACTGCGAATTCGTCGCCGCCCAAGCGCGCGAGCAGATCGGTGGAGCGCAGACAATCGCGCAGACGCGCGGCTGCCTGCACCAGCAGCATGTCGCCGAAATGATGACCCAGGCTGTCGTTCACCACCTTGAAGCGATCGAGGTCGATGAACATCACCGAGAGCTCATCGCCGCGTGTCTGGTAGTCGTGCCATGCACCACGCAGCCGATGCATCAGATGACTGCGGTTGGGCAGGCCGGTCAATGCATCGTGCGAATTCTCGTACAGCAGACGCGCGTTCACATCGTCGAGTTCACGCGTACGGGCCTGCACACGGGCTTCGAGGTCGAGGTTGGCTGCATGCAATGCTTCGGCATCGCGGCGGCGCGAGAGGGCGGTATCGATATGGCGCGATACGAAGGTCAGCAACTCCTGATCGCGCTGCGAATAGCGCACGAGCGGCGAGTAACTTTGCACCGCGAGCACGCCGCGCACGACATCGCCATCGAACAGCGGAATGCCGAGCCACGAGCGCAGGCGCACGTCGTCGTGATCGGTTTCGAACGCCCCTTCCGCGATGAGACGCAGCGCTTCCTGATGATCGATGAGACGCGCGCGGCGTTCGCGAATCACGTACTCGGTGAGCCCACGCTGGCCGCGACGTGGCTCGGGCCGTTCCTGCACGATCTCATCGACGTAGTAGGGAAACGAGACTTCGCATGTTTCGGTTTCGAAGAGCGCCACATAGAAATTGCGCGCGTAGAGCAGCTCGCCGACGATGCCATGCAGACTGCGAAAGAACTCCATCATGTCGCCGGGCCGGCTCGACAATTCCGCGATCTGATAGAGCGCTGCTTGCAGATGTTCGGAACGCTCGCGCTCGGCAATGCCATGTCGCAAAGCAGCGTTGAGCTTCGACAATTCGGAGGTGCGGCGGGCGACCTGTTCTTCCAGATCCGCGCGATGCAGGATACGGTCGAGCGCCATCGCGACGTGACGCGCCACGACTAAAAACAGCGCGCGGTCCTCGGCGGTGTACATGCGCGAGACGTCATAGACCTGCATGGCCAGCATGCCGAAGACTTCGTCGGACGCATTCTTGAGCGGCGCGCCCATCCAGAACTCGGGGCGATCGCCGATGCAATAGAAACGCTCCGCGCGTTCGGCGGCGCAGATGTCGGCTGCGGTCACGAAGAGCGGCTGCTCGCTCGTGAGCACTTGCCCTGTCATCGAAAGACGCTTGGGATCGAGAATGTCGTAGTTCTCGGCGGCGACCACGTCCGTGTCGATCACATCGACGTAATACGGATAGGTGATCTTGCCGGTCTTGCGGTCGTAGAGCGCGAGGTAGAAGTTCTCGGCGTCGATGAGCGTGCCGAGACGCTCGTGCACGCAACGCAGAAAGTCCGCGCGCTCGGGCACCGAACTGGCGAGATACGCGATCTCATACAACACGCGTTGCGTGAGTTGCGCGCGCGCGAGGACATCGGCCTGCACGCGTTCACCAAGTGCGCGCGCGAGTTCAGCGAGATGTGTATTGTCGCTGTATGCCACCGGCGCGAGCAGCCAGCCGAGCACGCTTTCGCCGCGGCCGGTCGGCCATGCATGCCAGCCGTGCGCGGCGCAGGCTTTCGCGAGGCGGTCCTCAGCGATGTCGCTTGGCCACGCTGGTATGCAAAATTCATTGCCCTGGCGTTCAAGATGCAATTGCTCCCCCGCGCGATACCAAGCCCATGTGTTGGGGCAAGCGGACGCGGCAGTGTCCCGCAGCAAGGCGTCGATGGACGGTGCGATGTTCGCCGGCGCGGCATCGTCGGTCACGTCTTCCTGTGCGGCCTGAGCCGCCTGCAGTGGCGCGTTATACGCGGAAAACACACTCATCGGCGCTCCAGGCCCTCAGGCCGCCTCGTCGGACGGTTGGTTAAGCAAAGCGGCTCGCGCACGGTTGCCCGAAGCGCCTCATGCAATCGCTCTTACTCTGGTATCGGCAGCGAGCATACAGCCTTGAGCATGGATGACAAAAAAAGCAGCAGGATTGGCTTTTGCATGCACTTTATGCCGATACCGCCGCGCGGGCAAAGCGTTCGCGGTAAGTCTGAGGCGCAACCCCGAGTGCGCGCACGAAGCCGCGTCGCATGGTTTCTTCCGAACCGAAGCCGCAGCGTGCCGCAATGCGCTTGACCGGCAGGTCCGTGTCGCCCAGCATACGGCGCGCGGCTTCCAGCCGCATTTGTTCGATGGCGCGAGCAGGCGTTGCGCCGGTCTGCGCCCGGTAATGACGCACGAAGCTGCGCTCGCTCATGCCGACGCGCGCCGCCAGCGTTCCGATGGATAGATTGCATGCAAGATTCTCCGCGATCCACGCATGCAATTCGCCGAAGCGTTCGCCCGAGTCCTTCTGCAGCGAAAGCGCGGCGCTGAACTGCGCCTGCCCGCCGGGGCGCTTCAGAAACACGACGAGATGACGCGCGACATCGAGCGCGAGCGCGCGTCCGAGATCATCTTCGACGAGCGCAAGCGCCAGGTCGATTCCCGCTGTCACGCCTGCGGAGGTCCAGAGATCGCCGTCGCGGATGAAGATGGGATCGGATTCGACCCGCACCGCCGGAAAGCGGCTCGCCAGTTCGGCGCAGCGCGTCCAGTGCGTGACGGCGCGGCGTTCGTCCAGCAGGCCGGTCGCCGCAAGCAGAAAGGCGCCGGTACACACCGATGCCGTGCGGCGCGCATGAGCGGACCGCGCGCGCACCCAGTCGACCAGCGTGCGGTCGCGCAGCGCTTCATGCACGCCCCAGCCGCCCGCGATGACGAGCGTGTCGCACGGCTCGCGCGCATCGGGCAGCGCTTCGCCGATCAGCCCAAGTCCCGCCGATGCTGTCACCGTGCCGCCCGGCGCGACGACTCTTGCGCGATAAGGGCGTGGCATGCCGGCCTCGCGCGCCAGTTCGTTCGCGGACGCGAACACCTGCAAGGGACCGGCGACATCGAGCAACTGAACGTCGGGAAAGGCGAGTATATCGATGATGCGTGGCTTCGGCGATGACATGATAGCTAGGGCGCTTGGCGTAAAAGGTGGGGCGATCGACCATCTCGCCATAGCGTAGCGGCGTAGGATGCATTCGTCCACCTTCATTCTTCAACCTGCCACGAGAGAGAAAGCGATGACCCTTCACATCGGCCTGCTGCTTTTCCCGCGCGTTCAACAACTCGACCTCACCGGTCCGTACGAGGTCTTTGCGCATCTGTCGGACGCTAAAGTGCATCTTGTATGCAAAACGCTTGCGCCTGTTCCTTCCAGTACAGGGATGCAACTCGCACCCGACACATCGTTCGCGGAATGCCCCACGCTCGACGTGCTCTGTGTTCCCGGAGGCGAAGGCGTCGGCGCTCTGATGGAAGACGAGGAAACGCTTGCGTTCATCCGCCAGCAGGCGAAGGGCGCTCGCTTCATCACTTCGGTATGCACCGGTTCACTCGTTCTCGGCGCGGCCGGTTTGCTGCGCGGCAAGCGTGCGACGACGCATTGGGCTTTTCACGAACTGCTGGGCGAATTCGATGCGACGCCCGTGCACGCCCGCGTGGTGCGCGACGGCGCCTTGTTCACGGGCGGTGGAATCACGGCGGGCATCGACTTCGCGCTGACGCTCGCGGCTGAACTCGTCGGCGAGCACGAGGCGCAGGCCATTCAACTGCAAATGGAGTACGCGCCCGCGCCGCCGTTCGATGCCGGCGATCCGAATCACGCGCCTGCCGCCGTAGTGGCGGACGTGCGGGAGCGCTCGGCGGCTTCGCTTGCAAAGCGCAGGGCGATCACGAAGCGCGCGGTGCATCGGCTCGGATTGAATGCATGATGCAAAATGCCGGGATGCCGCATTTTGAATGCCAAATGCCGGTATTCAGAACCGCTTTTGCATGAAGTACCGCGCACGTCCTGCATGGAAATCCGCGAGCTCGCCGAAGACTTCGAAACCGTGGCGAGCATAGAGATCGCGGGCTACGGGATTGAGCGTATCGAGCCACGCGGCGCGGCAGCCGCGCTTGCGTGCCTCGACTTCGGCGGCGTCGAGCGCGTGAGCGCCAAGTCCGCGACCGCGCGCATCTTCGCGAACCCAGAGCCATTTGACGAAAAGCCATTCCCACGCGGTATAGCCCGCGAGGCCGCCTACAAAGTCGTCGCCTTGATAAAGCGAAACGGCCAAGTCGCGATGATCGCTTGGTCCGAGTTGACCGGTATTGAACGCGGCGAGACCGCCTGCCACATCGGCCTCGAACGATGCGTCGATCCAGTCGGTCACGGATACCGTCACTTGGATACGCTCGCCCTGCATCAAAGCTGCTCCGGCGGCGCAAGCGAGACGCCGGTAATGCCGTGTCGCGCGAACGCATCCCGAATAAAGCCCGACCGTTTGATGTCCTCGATGAAGTCGCGAAGATACTGCGTGGCCGCATCGCCGCGAGTCTTCGGCAAGCCCATTGCCTGCCTGATCACCATGAAGCGCCCGTCGATCAGCCGTACCCCGGGCGTGCGAGCGGCGTCGGCCTCGAGTTGCTGCTTCACGCCCGCGGCGACCTCGATCCCGTCGCGCAGAAAAGTGTCGACCACCGCCTCCGACAGTCCAGTGCGCACGAGTTGAGCATGCTGCAACTCGCGCGTCAGGAAGAGGTCGTATGCGCTCCCTTTGCCCACCATGATGCGATTGCCCTCGCGATCCACATCCTCGATGCGAGAAAGCGGCGAGTCGTTGCGCACCAGATAGCACCCTTCGATCAACACATACGGTGCAGTGAACGCAATGCCCGCGCCACGCAGCGGATCGATCGCGAAGAAGCCGACATCGGCCTGTTCCGCCGTCACCGTCTCCACCGATTGCGCGGCGTTGGGAAAGGAATTGAATGCAATCTCGACGCCGAGCCGCGCGGCCAGTTCGCGGGCAATATCCACGGAGACGCCGCTGGGTTCGCTGCTCGCCGAATCGCGATGCACGAGCACGGGGTTTCCAAGGTTGAGCGCCGCGCGAAGCGTGCCGGTTGGAGCAAGAGCGTTTTTCGTGGTCGCGGTTAGCGTCATGGTTTTCCTTCGATGAGAGACGTTGGCATCTTGCGTTCTGCATGCAAACCGATCCGATGCAGAATACGCGATGCGCCAACCATCTGGCAAAGGAGAACGCATGCAGATACCCCGCATAGACAGTCGCGAGTTGATCGATCGCCTCAAGCTCGAACCGCATCCCGAGGGCGGCTACTTTCGTGAGACCTATCGCGCGAATTCAGGAGTCACGCGCAAGGGCGAGGACAATCTCCGTGCGGCATCGACAGCCATCTATTTCCTCCTTTGCGATGGCGCTTACTCCGCCTGGCACCGTATTCGGTCGGATGAAGTCTGGCATTTCTATGCGGGTGACTCGATCGATGTCCATGTGCTCCATTCGAACGGAGAACTGCTGACGCATCGACTCGGCAATGCGCTTGAAGATCCGCAGGCGGCGTTTCAGGCGATCGTCAACGCGGGTGACTGGTTTGCCGCCGAATGCCATGAACCAGGCGGTGCCGCGCTCGTCGGCTGCACGGTGGCGCCAGGGTTCGAGTTCAGCGAGTTCGAATTGGCCGCGCCCGGCGCGCTCGGGGCGCGTTATCCACGGCATCGCCAGTTGATCGAGCGGCTGGAGCCTAAGCGTCTGTGAGCCAAATGAAAGTCAGGCGCGCGGTTTGCTGTGAAACGGCTAAGAAATGAAAAGCTACTTAGCAAACGAGCAAACCGAAAGCGCCATGGACGATTCCCTTATCCGCCTGCGGGCGAAGATTGCAAGGCAAATCGCCGAGCGAGAAGCAACCCTACAACCGATGCGCGACTACGCAGTTCTTGGAGGCAACGCCACCCCCGAACGAACTTACTGCCCCGTTACCCTCGCGGCATTGGAGCAAGACCTTTGCGGCTGGAAGCGCATGGCCGCAAAATTGGAGACGACTGTTTTGTTCGAGCCGCGCGAACATCGCGCGTTACGCATGCCGCGTCTGCGTTAAGCAAGCGTCGGCCTTTGCGGTCAAAATGATTAGCGAAACGCTAACCACGGAGACCCACAATGTCAGCATCGAAGCAAGACACGCCTGTCTGGTTCATCACCGGCTGTTCCACCGGCTTTGGCCGTGAACTCGCATCCGCTGTGCTTGCGCGCGGCTGGCGTGCTGTCGTCGCCGCTCGCGATCCCGCCCGCGTCGCCGACATCGTCGAGCCTGCAGGCGATAGAGCCATTGCGGTTCGGCTCGACGTCACGCACCCGGACGACATCACCGCTTCGGTAAAAGCGGCGCACGAAGCGTTCGGTCAGATCGACGTATTGGTCAATAATGCCGGCTTTGGCTATTTGGCCGCAGTCGAGGAAGGCGAGGACGACGAGGTGCGCGCGATGTTCGAAACCAATTTCTTCGGCGCGGCTGCAATGATTCGCGCGGTACTGCCAGGCATGCGGGAGCGTCGCGCGGGGCACGTGGTCAACATCACATCCGTGGGCGGCCTGGTTGGTAATCCGGGCAGCGGGTATTACGCTGCGACCAAGTTTGCGCTCGAAGGCCTCGGCGAAGCGCTCGCGCGCGAGACCAAAGGCCTTGGCATCAAGGTCACGGCCGTCGAACCGGGACCTTTCCGCACGGATTGGGCGGGCCGCTCGCTTAAGCAGACCCAGCGTTCGATTGACGATTACGATGCCGTCGCCGGTCGCCGTCGCGCGGGGATTGCCGAGCTTAGCGGCAGACAAGCGGGCGATCCGGTGCGCGCGGTGCAGGTCATCATCGAAGCCGTGGAAGCTAAAAATCCGCCCGCGCATCTCGTGCTTGGCAATATTGGGCTTCAAGCCGTGCGGGCCAAGCTTGCAGCGCTTAACGCGGATATCGATACCTGGCAAGAACGCAGCGCCTGGAGCGACAACCCGCTCGATTAAAAGCATCAGCTTCGAACCTCAGGCCCGCTTATTGCGCTATTGCTTATTGCGTTCGATCTTCGACGCTTGTGCTATTTACGCTTCGGGAAAAATCCATCATGCGCGTGCTTTTCGTTGAAGATGACGTTGGTCTTTGCGACGCTTTCAGCGCGCTTGCCCGCGCCTCCGGGCATATCGCAGATGTCGCATACGATGGACACCGGGCGCTTGAACTCGCGTCGGAAAATCGCTACGACACGATATTTATCGACATAGGTCTGCCGGATTTCGATGGTCGCGATCTTTGCAGACGGTTGCGTGCTGCCGGGCCGAGCCAGCTTGCTTGCGTCGTCGCGGTAACGGGTGACGACCGGCACCGTGACAGCGAGCAGGAACAATTCGACGGCTACTACCTTAAGCCCTTCACTGAAGAAGGGTTTATGGCGGTCCTAGCGGCTTGCTAGGAAAGCAATTAAAGAGGCGACGGAAACGTCCGTTCATTAGAACGGACGTTCTTTTTTGTGCTTAAGGAAATACAAGAAAACATAGCCGCACAGAAAAGTCCGTTTGTACAATGCCCTTAACGGAGATTTGAGGTCTGCCCAAAGAGGCAATAGCAGGGAGACAACCCAAAAACGACATGGTCCGCTTTGCTTACAAGCGAGCACCTGAACACGACACCGCCGAGTCCCCGGTCTATCCGGTGGTCGTGACCGGCGCGGGGCCGGTCGGTCTTGCGACTGCAATCGATCTCGCGCAACACGGCGTTGGTACCGTGCTCGTCGATAGCGACGACACCGTATCGGCCGGTTCGCGCGCCATTTGTTTTGCGAAGCGCACGCTTGAAATCTTCGAACGTCTCGGCTGCGTCGACGAGATGATCGAAAAAGGTGTGCGCTGGAATGTCGGGAAGGTGTTCCTGCATGACGATCTGATTTATGCATTCGACTTGCTGCCCGAAGCAGGCCATGCGCATCCCGCGTTCATCAATCTCCAGCAATATTACGTCGAGCGCTATCTCGTCGAACGCGCGGCACAACTCGATAACTTGCATATGCGCTGGAAGAGCCGAGTAGTCGGTGTAACGCAGCATCGGGATCATGTCGAACTGCAAGTGGATACGCCCGATGGACGATACGCCTTACGTACACGCTATGTCGTAGCGGCCGACGGCTCACGCAGCTTCATTCGTCAGGCTCTCGATCTCGATAGTCACGGCCGGGTATTCAAGGACCGCTTTCTCATTGCGGACGTCAAGATGAAAGCGCCGTTTCCGGCGGAACGCTGGTTCTGGTTCGATCCACCGTTCCATCGCAACCAGTCTGTGCTGCTGCATCGCCAGCCGGACAACGTATGGCGCATCGACTTTCAGCTCGGCTGGGAAGCTGACCCTGTCACGGAAAAAGCACCCGAACGTGTCATTCCGCGCGTCAAGGCACTGCTTGGCGAAGACGCGGAATTCGAACTCGAATGGGTGAGCATCTATACGTTTGCATGTCAGCGCATGGAGCATTTCAGGCACGGTCGAATTCTGTTCGCAGGCGATGCGGCGCACGGCGTCTCACCTTTCGGCGCGCGCGGCGCGAATAGCGGTGTGCAAGATGCAGACAATCTCGCATGGAAGCTCAGTCTCGTCGTTCATGGCGACGCTCCGCCCGCTTTACTCGACACGTATGCATCCGAACGGGAATACGCCGCGGATGAAAACATTCGTCATTCCACGCGATCGACCGATTTCATCACGCCGAAGAGTACGGCCTCGCGTCTCTTTCGGGACGCGGTGTTGAAGCTATCGAAGGACTGTGCTTTTGCGCGACGCCTCGTCAATAGCGGGCGACTCTCGGTGCCGACCGTGCTGCAAGACTCGCCGCTCAATACGCCCGATCAGCCCGATGACAGCTTCGCATGTTCGATGACGCCAGGGACGGCATGCGTGGATGCGCCCATACGCGTAAATGGCCGCGCTGCATGGCTCTTGCAACAAACGCATGGCAAAGGCTTCATAGGAATCTACTTCTGCGGCAGCGATGACGGGGAGGAAGTGCGCAGGGCTCTTTTACAGAGGCTAACGTCGTTTCGTCTATTGCTGGTTGCGCCGAAGGGCATGGCCGCGTCGTCCGAAGATATCGAAGACGTCGATGGCATCGTGGCGCATCGATTCGATGCTCGCCCCGGCACGTTCTACTTGTTGCGCCCCGACCAGCACGTATGCGCGCGCTGGCGTGCGTTCAACGCCGATGCGATATTTAACGCCGTACAACGCGCTACTTGCAATGGATAAGCCAGCATGAAGCTCAAGCTCGAAGCCAATCTTGCCGATCCGGATGCGTTCTATGAGCGGCTCATCGGCACACACGATGGACTAAGCGACGAAGAAAGCCACATGCTCAACGCCAAGCTCGTGCTGCTTCTCGCGAATCATATTGGCGATGACGATGTAATCGGAGAAGCATTGGACATCGCGCGCAACGGCGTCAAAGCAGATTAAACGGCAATGCGCAGTGTCTCGCAGATAAAGGCGCCAATGCGGTCTAGATCGTCTAGCCGCAGCAGAGGCAGCGCGCTGTCGACCGCCGAGGCATCGTCGGTTGCAATGGCAAGAATTGCGACGTCGGTCTTATAAAGCGGCTCCCGGCCAACCGATGGCCGAACCACCTCCAGTCGCGGAATGGCTTCGCGTGCAAATCCTTCGACAATCGTGAGGTCCGCATGTGTCAGCCGCGCAGCGAGTTCCGTAAGCGAAGGCTCGTTCCCCTCGCGCAACTCGCGCACGATTGCATAGCGGTAAGGCGATGCAATCACCACTTCGCCCGCGCCTGCACGCCTGAAGCGCGCGCTGTCTTTGCCTGGCGGTTCGAGTTCGATTGAATGATGACTGTGCTTGATGACGTTGACTACAAGACCGCGTGCCCGAAACCAGGGCAACAACGCCTCGATCAGCGTGGTCTTGCCCTGACCCGAGCGGCCCGAGATACCGAAGAGCGGCGCATTCATGCGATAGATCGTCTCAAGGAAAAATGCTAGATCGATCGAAGGAGTTTAACGGTTCATTAGCAGCCAGGGAGAATTCGCGCTATCGTCGTGCATTGCGTTTGGCGGCGCCCCACGGTTCGCGTCATGGCCCCGTCAAGCATTAGCGGACAAAGCATTCAACAGGATCAAACATGGCAGAAGACAATCCCAGCACAGGCGTCGCTCCGCAGCAATTTTCCATCGACGTAATGCTTGAAAAATATGCCAAGGGCGACGAGACGCGCGTCGAAGATATTTATCTGCGCGTGGCGCGTGGTGTCGCAATGGCCGAGCCCAAAGCGTTACGCGCGAAGATCGAAGCGGAGTTCGTCGATAACTTCCGGCGCGGTGCATTGGGCGCCGGGCGCATCATGAGCGCGGCGGGCGCGGGTATCGATGCCACGCTCATCAACTGCTTCGTTCAGCCCGTGGGCGATGCCATTCAAGGCGTCGACGATAACGGTTTGCCCGGCATTTACGTTGCGCTGCTGCAAGCGGCCGAGACGATGCGGCGCGGCGGAGGCGTGGGCTATAACTTTTCCGCCATTCGTCCTCGCGGTGCGCGCGTGCATTCCACGGGTTCAGCTGCATCCGGACCATGCAGTTATATGGATGTGTTCGATGCATCATGCCGCACGGTGGAGAGCGCAGGATCACGCCGTGGCGCACAGATGGGCATACTCGACTGCACGCACCCCGATTTGCTCGAATTCATCGCGGCTAAACACACGAAGGGGCGCTGGAACAACTTCAACGTGTCCGTCGCGGTAACGGACGAATTCATGCAGGCCGTTGCCGACGACGCCGTCTGGCAACTCGTGCATAAGGCCGAGCCTTCGCCTGCACAGCGGGCATCGGCGGACATCCGGAAGCGTGACGACGGCTTGTGGGTGTATCGGGAAGTGCGTGCGCGTGACGTATGGAACACGATCATGCGATCGACCTACGATGTCGCCGAGCCAGGCGTCGTTTTCATGTCGCGCATGAATGACGACAACAATCTGCGCGCCGTCGAAACGATTCGCGCGACGAACCCTTGCGGTGAACAACCCTTGCCCGCATACGGTTGCTGCAACCTGGGCCCGCTCAATCTGACTCGCTTCGTGCGCGACCCTTTTGCGCAAGCGCGCGGCGGCGTTCCTGGTTTCGATTGGGACGGTCTCATGCGTACCACGCGCACGCAAGTGCGCTTTCTCGATGACGTTCTCGATGTCACGTTGTGGCCGCTCGAAGAACAAGCACGTGAAGCGGCTGCCAAGCGACGTATCGGCGTCGGCTTTACGGGGCTAGGCGACACGCTCGTAATGCTTGGTCTTCGTTATAACTCGAACGAAGGACGCGAATTTGCCATGCGCGTCGCACGCACCATGCGCGATGAAGCGTATCGCGCGTCGGTCGAACTTGCACGCGAACGCGGCGCATTTCCGCTCTTCGATGCAGCACGCTATCTGGAAGAGGGCACTTTCGCATCACGTTTGCCTGATGATCTCAAGAGCGAGATTCGCGCGCATGGCATCCGCAATAGCCATCTGCTTTCCATCGCGCCTACGGGCACCGTGAGTCTCGCGTTTGCGGACAATGCATCGAATGGTATCGAGCCCGCGTTCTCGTGGACCTATCAGCGCACCAAGCGCATGGCCGATGGCTCCAGCCAGACCTTCGCTGTCGAAGACCACGCGTACAGGCTTTATCGCGAGATGGGCGGAGACGTCAAGGCGCTGCCCGATTACTTCGTGAGTGCGCTCGATATGTCCGCGCAAGATCATCTGGAAATGATGACGGCCGTGCAGCCTTTCGTCGATACATCGATTTCGAAGACCGTCAACGTACCCGCGGATTATCCGTTTGATGCATTCCAGGACCTTTACTTCGAAGCATGGCGACGCGGCTTGAAGGGACTCGCGACCTATCGGCCTAACGACACCTTGGGCGCGGTGTTGTCGGTCACGCCACAGGAAGAGAAGACACCGAGCGACTCGCCCGATCCCGAACTGGATCTCGATCCTTTGCGTATTGCGATCGATCACCGTCCACGTGGAGAGCTGCCCGCGATTATCGAGAAGGTCGAGTATCTGACGCAGGCTGGAAAGAAGTCGCTCTATCTTGCGGTGTCGTTCATCGAAGTGACAGGGCGTATTGCAGGCGATGACGTGACCATCGAGCGGCCCATCGAATTCTTTATCCCGACGGGGCAGAGCGACGAATCGCAGCAATGGATCACGGCGACCATGCGTTCATTGTCGCTTGCGGCGCGTGGAGGCTTTGCCGCGCGTACGCTGCAGGACATGCGCAAGGTATCGTGGGATCGCGGTCAGGTGCGTCTCGGCGATGTCGAGCGTTTAGATGGACACCGCAGTCCACGCTGGCATGACTCGGAAGTCGCCGCGCTTGCCTTTGCGATTCAGCAAATTCTTCATCGACGCGGTTTTCTCGATGCCGAAGGCAGTCAGGTGCCGTCACGCGTACTTGCCCGCAAGCATATCGACGTGACCCATACACGCGCTCTAGTGACTGAAGACGAGACCGTGGCACACGCGGACGTGACGGATTTTTCGTCCGACGATGCCTTGTCGAACGACCCGCATACACTCACGCAGATGCATGGGCGCAAATGCCCGACATGTGGCGCGAATGCGGTGATCCGGAAAGACGGTTGCGACTTCTGCACTGCTTGCGGTGAAATAGGCGCTTGCGGCTGAAGCTCAAACGCGTGTGCCCGGCAGGCACACGCGTTTGATTGATTTGCTACTCGCCGTGCTCGCTCGTGTCCTGCTCGGTCTCTTGCGAGCGAGATTCGACAAACGGGCGCCACACCGGCGTCACAGAGGCTAGCTCTTCAAGAACCGAATATTGTTCAAGCGATGTATTTTCGAACATGATGACCTCTGCAATTCTTTAGCGCGTGACCGAACCGTTCGCATATTCCACGATACGGCGATTGCGCGCTTCCGCTTGAGCGGCATCGCGAGCATGCGCTTCGCTTTGAGCAGCGACCGCATCGCCCCACATGCTGCGATCAGGATACGTATTGCGATTCAACGCGGGCAACGAACCGTTCGAATAGGCAGCGGCAAGTTCAGCGCGCACTTGCGCACGCGTCTTGGGCGTTTCACTCGTAGTCGTTTGCGTCTGATACGTTCCCGCGCGACCAAATGCCTTCACCGCCGTCGGCAAATGCCGTGCTCGAAACCACGGCTGAGATAGCCGCGAGCGAGAAACCCGTGATGAGATAGCTTTTCATGCGTGCAACTCCTTTCGATCCGTTTCCTGTGCTTCGGATGCGACGCGGATGCAATCGGCTAAGAAGAGGATTGCATGCGCTTCGCGACAGGTCGAAATGTAGTCGCCACGCTAGGGGCAGATAAATGCCGGATGCGCGAATAGATTTGTCGATTTCGGCGAATAATCGCTAAGAGCCTTAGCCACCGGACATTTGGCGACGCTTGCATGTGCCGGCATTTTTCCCTATCGCATCGATAGGGACGAAAAAAAGGCGTGTCGCCTGTGACACGCCTTTGCTTTGCCAGCGAAATAGCTAGCCAATAGTTAGCTATACAACGACATCCTCAGTACCCGAAACTTCCGGTGTACCGTGACGCACGACCGTGGGCGCGGCAGTGCTGGTGGGCAGGCAACGCTCCTCCGCGTCCTTCTGACCTTGCAGCAACGGGCAACGCTCGAACAGCTCCGCGACCCAGTCCACGAACACGCGCACCTTTGGCGAAAGATGGCGATTGTGCGGATAGACGGCGGAAATAGGCATCGGCAAAGGGCTCCATTGCGGCAGCACTTCGACAAGCTCGCCTGAACGCAAGTACGGCAACGCCATGAAGCGCGGCGCTTGAATCAGACCCACGCCCTTGAGACCGCAACTGAGATAGGCTTCGGCGTCGTTCACCGCGATCATGCCGCGCATCTTCACTTCGATGGATTCGTCGTTGACGACGAAGTCCATATCCATCACACGCCCCGTGCGGCTCGAAAAATAATTCACGGCCACATGGTCCTGAAGGTCTTCAAGCGTTTGCGGCTTGCCATGACGTTCGAGATATTGGGGACTTGCGACCGTCACGCCCTGAAACACGCCAATGCGTCGCGCGACCAGACTCGAATCCTGCAGCGTTCCGACGCGAATCACGCAGTCGACGCCTTCCTGGATGAGGTCGACTGGCTTGTCGCCGAAGCCGAGCATGAGTTCGATTTCCGGATAGCGTGTGTGAAAGTCGCAAAGCTGCGGCATCACGATGAGCCTTCCAATGGCCCCCGGCATGTCTACCCGCAATTTGCCGTGCGGACCCTTGCCGTTGTTCGAGAATGTGCCCTCGGCTTCCTCGATGTCGGCAAGGATGCGCACGCAGCGCTCGTAGTAGGCCGCGCCATCGGGCGTCAGATTGAGCCTGCGTGTCGTGCGCTGAAGCAGTCGCACGTTGAGAAACGCTTCCAGGTTTTGAATGATCGTCGTGACCGACGCGCGCGGCAAATTGAGCGTATCCGCTGCGCGCGAAAAGCTGTTGGTGTCGACAACCCGTGTGAAGACCTGCATTGCTTGTAGCCGATCCATGTTTCCTCACCTTCGATGCTTAGGGCACCAGCATAGCGGCGCACGGAATTAAGCGCCTGGCTAAGAACAGTCATGTGCGTATTAACGATGATTGTTCGGTGCGTCCGAATTGTGTTGCCGGATTATAGGCATTTATTAAAAAAGGCGTGGCATCCAGAATTCGCAGCATCGCAACTTATGCGTGACGGCCTTATTTCTCAGGCCGCGCACGAAAAATAACCATGGCAACATTGTTGGATCTGGAGGCGCGTCCGAGATTGTGCATCGAAGATGTGCGTATCGCCGGACACGTACAACCGATCACGCTGCGCAGTTACCGCCCCGCGTCGGATGGCAGCGTGTTGCCTATCGTTCTTTATTTCCACGGCGGCGGTTTCGTGCGTGGAAGTCTGGACGAAGCCGATGTGGCTGCAAGCGTCATTGCACGAGATACGCCCGCTTGGGTCATCTCGGTCGGCTATTCGCTTGCGCCTGAATTTCCATTTCCCGCCGCGCCTGAAGACGGATATCGCGCGGCACAGTGGGCGGTTGCGCATGCTCGTGCGCAACGCGCAGACCCTTTGCGCATCGGCGTGGCGGGGCATGACGCAGGCGGCAACCTCGCGACGTGCGTCGCAGCCATAGCGCGCGATCGCGGCGATTTGCGCCTGTCCGCTCAAGTGCTGCTTGCGCCATTGCTCGATCCGAGCATGACGCGCCTCGCCGATGAACGCAAAGTGCTGTGCCCCGATCTGGAAATGAGCGATTGCGCGCGTTGCTATCGCGCGTATCTGCCCGTGCCTTCGCAACGTTTGCATCCCTATGCGGCGCCGCTCGAATCGCGGCGACTCAATGGGTTGCCGCCGGCGCTGATCGCGAGCGCGGAGCATGACCTCCTGCATATCGAGGCGGAAAAATACGCGGCGGAATTGATCAACGCAGGCGTGCCGACCGAAATGACGCGTCATTGCAAGACCTCGCATCAAGCGCTGGCCGCGCACCCCGACGCGCTTGCCGATGTCGTCGCGTTCTTCAAGAAACGCCTCGCGCGCCCCAAATAAGCGCGCCACGCACCATAAAAAAACAATCTCAACGCAACCGGAGCTTCACCATGTTCTTCACTCGCAAACGTATTTACGCTGCGCTAGGCGCGGTGATCGTCATTGCTGGCGCGGGCGGCTATACCGCCTGGCGCGGTCACGGCGACGCCATCAACCAAGCGCAAGCCGCCGCGCATAGCCCGACCGCCACTGAAGTGGACGTGGCCGCGGTGGTCTCGAAGACCATCACGGACTGGCAGAGCTATTCGGGCCGTCTCGAAGCGGTGGACCATGTCGACATTCGCCCGCTCGTGCCCGGCACGATCGTCGCGGTGCACTTCAAGGACGGCGCGCTCGTGAAGAAGGGTGACGCGCTCTTTACCATCGACCCGCGTCCGTACGAAGCGGAAGTCGCACGCGCGGCGGCGCAAGTTGCATCGGCGCAAGCGCGTAACGGCTATACGTCCACCGACGCTGCGCGTGCAGAGCGCTTGCTTACCGATAACGCCATCGCCAAGCGCGATTACGACGAGAAACAGAACGCCGCGCGCGAGGCCGTCGCCAATCTGAAGGCCGCGCAGGCTGCGCTCGAAACGGCGAAGATCAACCTTGCCTACACGCATATCGTGGCGCCCGTATCGGGGCGCGTATCGCGTGCAGAGCTCACGGTGGGCAACATCGTCTCGACGGGTGCGAATGCGCCGCTTCTGACCACGCTGGTCTCGGTCTCGCCGATCTATGCCTCGTTCGATGTCGACGAACAGACGTACTTGCGCTATCTCGGCCGCGATACGGGCAGCAGCGTGCCTGTTTCGCTGGGTCTTGCAAACGAAGACGGTTACTCGCGCGAAGGCGTGGTCGATTCCGTCGATAACCGCCTCGATACGACCTCGGGCACGATACGCGTGCGGGCTCGCTTCAACAATCCGGATGGCTCGCTCTTGCCGGGACTTTATGCACGCATCAAGGTCGGCGGTGGCACGCCGCATCCGGCCGTGCTCGTGGATGACGCGGCTGTCGGCACCGATCAGGACAAGAAGTACGTCATGGTGGTGGACAAGGACAACCGCGTGCAGTACCGCGAAGTCACGTTAGGCGCCACGCATGAAGGCCTGCGCGTGATTACGAAGGGATTGCAGCCGGGCGAACGCATCGTCGTCAATGGCTTGCAGCGCGTGCGTCCCAACGATGTGATCAAGGCCAATAACGTCGCAATGGACAGCAACGCCAATGCGACGCCCGTGAAAACGGCATCGGCTTCGTAAGCATCTCGAACAGACAGAACTCGTCATGAACATATCCAAATTTTTCATCGACCGTCCGATCTTTGCGGGCGTGCTGTCGGTGATCGTGTTGCTGGCTGGCGTCATCGCCATGTTCAAGCTGCCGATCTCCGAGTACCCGGAAGTCGTACCGCCTTCGGTCGTGGTGCACGCGCAGTATCCGGGCGCGAATCCGAAGGTGATCGCGGAGACCGTGGCCTCGCCGATCGAAGAGCAGATCAACGGCGTCGAGGACATGCTCTACATGCAGTCGCAGGCGAATAGCGACGGCAACCTCACGACCACGGTCACGTTCAAGCTCGGCACCGATCCGGACAAAAACACGCAGCTCGTTCAGAACCGCGTGAATCAGGCTTTGCCGCGCTTGCCGCAAGACGTGCAGCGGCTTGGCGTGACCACCATCAAGTCCTCGCCGACGCTGACGATGGTGGTTCACCTGAACTCGCCGAACAACCGTTACGACATGACGTATCTGCGCAACTATGCGCTGATCAACGTGAAGGATCGGCTCGAACGCATCTCGGGTGTGGGTGAAGTGCAACTGTGGGGTTCGGGCGATTATTCGATGCGCGTATGGCTCGATCCGCAAAAGGTCGCGCAACGCGGCATGACGGCGACCGACGTGGTCAACGCCATTCGTGAACAGAACGTGCAAGTGGCGGCAGGCGTGATCGGTGGTTCGCCCACGCTGCCAAATACGCCCTTGCAACTGAACGTGAATGCACGCGGCCGCTTGCAGAACGAGTCCGAGTTCCGCGACATCGTGCTGAAGACGTCGCCCGATGGTGCAGTCACGCATCTGAGCGATGTGGCGCGCGTCGAACTCGCAGCATCGGAATATGGCTTGCGTTCGTTGCTCGACAACAAGTCGGCGGTTGCAATTGCAATTAATCAGCAGCCGGGTGCAAACTCGCTGCAAATCTCCGATGAAGTGCGCAAGACGATGAAGGAACTGCAGGCGGATATGCCTGCGGGTCTCGAGTATCAGATCGTCTATGATCCGACGCAGTTCGTGCGTTCCAGTATCGAAGCGGTAATTCATACGCTCGCAGAAGCCATCGCTTTGGTCGTGCTCGTGGTGATCGTGTTCCTGCAAACTTGGCGTGCTTCGATCATTCCGTTGCTGGCGGTGCCGGTGTCGATTGTCGGCACGTTCTCGCTGTTGCTTGCGTTCGGCTTCTCGATCAACGCGTTGTCATTGTTCGGGATGGTCCTCGCGATTGGCATCGTGGTGGACGATGCAATCGTCGTCGTGGAGAACGTCGAACGTAATATCGAAGCGGGGTTATCTGCCCGAGAGGCGACGTATCAGGCCATGCGCGAAGTGAGCGGGCCAATCATCGCAATTGCCTTGACGCTCGTGGCCGTGTTCGTGCCGCTCGCGTTCATGTCTGGCCTCACGGGTCAGTTCTACAAGCAGTTCGCGATGACCATCGCTATCTCAACGGTGATCTCCGCATTCAACTCGTTGACCTTGTCGCCCGCGCTGGCTGCGATGTTGCTCAAGGGTCACGATGAACCGAAGGACTGGCTCACGCGTGGCATGGACCGTGTGTTCGGCGGTTTCTTCCGTCAGTTCAACAAGGTCTTTCATCGCGGTTCGGATGCCTACGGCAAGGGCGTGAAGAGCGTCATCAACCGCAAGGCCGTAATGATGGTGCTGTATGCCGTGCTTCTTGCAGGTGCGGTTCTGATGGGCAAGATTGTGCCGGGCGGTTTCGTGCCCGCGCAGGACAAGGAGTATCTGATCAGCTTCGCGCAATTGCCCAATGGCGCATCGCTCGACCGTACCGAAGGCGTGATTCGGCAGATGAGCGACATCGCGCTCAAGCAACCGGGCGTGGAAAGCGCGGTGGAATTTCCGGGCTTGTCGGTGAACGGCTTTACGAACTCATCGAGCGCGGGGATCGTGTTCGTGACGTTGAAGCCCTTCAAGAACCGCGTGCATGACAAGGCACTTTCCGCCAATGCGATCGCGGGTGCGCTGAATCAGAAGTATGCGGGTATCAAGGGGTCGTTCATCGCCGTGTTCCCACCGCCGCCGGTTCTCGGGCTGGGTACGCTAGGTGGTTTCAAGATGCAACTGGAGGACCGTGGTGCGCTCGGTTATGCAGCGCTCGCGGATGCGACGCAGGCGTTCATCAAGCGTGCCTCGCAGACGCCTGAACTCGGACCGACGTTCTCGAGCTATCAGATCAACGTGCCGCAGCTGAACGTCGATCTGGATCGCGTCAAGGCCAAGCAGCTTGGCGTATCCGTGACAGATGTTTTCGACACGATGCAGGTGTATCTCGGCTCGCTCTACGTGAACGACTTCAACCGCTTCGGACGCGTGTATCAAGTGCGCGTGCAGGCCGATGCCCCGTTCCGCGCGAACCCTGAAGATATCGGCTTGCTGAAGACTCGCAACGCGAATGGCGACATGGTGCCGCTCTCGTCTCTCGTCAGGGTGACGCCGACCTATGGTCCGGAAATGGTGGTGCGCTACAACGGCTACACGGCAGCTGACATCAACGGCGGTCCGGCTCCTGGCTATTCATCGGGTCAGGCGCAGACAGCGGCGGAGCGAATCGCCGCGGAAGTGTTGCCGCGCGGGATCAAGTTCGAATGGACGGATCTCACGTATCAGCAGATTCTCGCGGGCAATGCGGCTTTGTGGGTGTTCCCGATCAGCGTGCTGCTCGTGTTCCTCGTGCTTGCAGCGTTGTATGAAAGCCTGACCCTGCCGCTCGCGGTGATCCTGATCGTACCGATGAGCATTCTGTCGGCGCTGCTCGGTGTTTGGCTTACGGATGGCGACAACAACATCTTCACGCAGATTGGTTTGATGGTGCTGGTGGGCTTGTCGGCGAAGAACGCGATTCTCATCGTGGAGTTCGCCCGCGAGCTGGAGATGCAGGGACGCTCGATCGTGCAGGCCGCGATCGAAGCAAGCCGCTTGCGCTTGCGCCCGATTCTCATGACATCCATCGCCTTCATCATGGGCGTGGTGCCGCTCGTACTGTCTTCGGGCGCGGGTTCGGAGATGCGTCATGCAATGGGCGTCGCGGTGTTCTTCGGCATGCTGGGTGTCACGCTCTTCGGTCTGATGCTGACGCCGGTCTTCTACGTGATCCTGCGCAAGCTCTCGCGCACGGAGCATGTGACGGACAAGCACGGCTCGCATCCGCAGATGCGGGGTATCGGCGGCTCTTACGAGGCGCAATGAGGTCAAACATGAACAAGTTGCATATGAAACGATGGCTGGGCCTTCCGGGTTTGATGGCGGCGCTGCTGGTAGTCGCGGGCTGCTCGCTCGCGCCCACTTACGAAAAGCCGGATGTGCATGCGCCTTCCGCTTACAAGGAAACGCCGCAACGAACCAGCGATACGAGCGCGCTTGCTCCTTCGGAAACGGGCACCTGGAAAACGGCTCAACCTTCCGAAGAAATGATGCGCGGCGAGTGGTGGACCTTGTTCGATGATCCCGCGCTCAAAGACCTCGAACGTCAGGCGCAGGAAGCGAACCAGAACCTCAAGGCAGCAGCGGCACGCGTGAAGGAAGCGCGCGCAATCAGCCAGACTGCGCGTGCGGGTCTGTTCCCGACGCTCGATGCAGGCTTCGGTCCGACGCGTGAGAAGTTCTCGCCGGCATCGCAGTTCCTGCCGGCCGATGCCAACGTGCCTGCACAAACGTTGTGGCGTGCCCAGGCGAGCGCATCGTATGAAGTCGATCTGTTCGGCCGCGTTTCAGATTCCGTCAAAGCCGCCAGCGCCGACACGCAACAAGGCGAAGCGCTGTTCCGCTCGGTGCAGTTGGCCTTGCAAGCGGACGTCGCGCAGAACTACTTCAATTTGCGCGAGCTCGATGCGGAGAACGATGTCTTCACGCGCACGGTTACGTTGCGCGAGCAAGCGTTGAAACTCGTGCAGCGCCGTTTCGATGAAGGCGACATCAGTGAGCTCGATGTGGCGCGCGCCAAGTCCGAGCTCGCGACCGCGCGCTCGGATGCGATGACCGTGCAACGTCTGCGCGCATCGTCCGAGCATAGTCTTGCGGTGCTGCTCGGCAAGACGCCGGCTGAATTCAGCGTGGCGGCGAATCCTCTCAAGCCAGTGACGGTTCGCGTGCCACCGGGCTTGCCTTCAACCTTGCTTGAGCGTCGTCCTGACATTGCTGCTGCTGAACGTTCGATGGCCGCAGCAAATGCACGCATAGGCGTAGCAAAGGCTGCATTCTTCCCTTCGCTCACGTTGACGGGCGCAGGCGGCTTCGAGTCGGCAACGCTTGGCGATCTCTTCAAATGGTCGAGCAGAACATTCCTGCTGGGCCCTTTCGCGGGAACGGCGCTGAATATTCCAATCTTCGATGGCGGCCGTCGCAAGGGCAATCTTGCGAATGCACGTGCAATCTATGAAGAGGACGCTGCGAATTATCGGCAACAAGTGCTCGTTGCATTTCGTGAGGTAGAAGACAATTTGTCCGACTTGCGCATTCTCGAAGATCAGACGGCTACGCAATCGGATGCGGTCAAGGCTTCAGTGCGCGCGGCACAACTCTCGCGAACGCAGTACACGGAAGGTGCGGTCAATTATCTCGATGTGATCGATGCGGAGCGCACTGTGCTGCAATCGCAGCGTACTTCGGTGCAGCTTGCGGGAACGCAGGCGGTATCCACGGTCAACTTGATACGTGCATTAGGCGGCGGCTGGGGCGATGCGATGCCCGCGCCGGTGCCTGAGCCGAGTCTCGCGCAGAAGTAATGTGTCTTCAAGGCCCTGCAGCATGCAGGGCCTTATTGTTCGTATCGGGGAACATATGTCTTCATCCGCGGGCCATTTATCTCGGGCTTGCAAATCCCTAAAATTCTTATATGGAAATGGGAGCTAAAGATGAAAGCATTAATTGCCCGACAACTGTATCAACCAGCCGTGGTGCTGCCACTGTTGCTACTCATGCGCCTGATGGTCACCCTTGACTTCAACCTCGCGCAAGTCATGTTCGTGATGGTGTTCAAGGGTTCGCAGCAAGCGTATCAGTTTGCCATTCGCCGCACGCTGCACCGTCAGGAACACATCGGGTGCAGTCACTGCTGCTAAAGCGCTTTAGTAAATCTCCGGGACGTACATGGTCTCCGGCACGGGCTGCCGCAAATAATCCGGATTGAATACGCGCTCGGGCAGCGTAATCGCAGAGTGCTCGATCTCGTGATACGGCACCTGACTCAACAGATGATGCATGCAGTTCAGCCGCGCACGCTTCTTGTCGACGGCCTGAACCACCCACCACGGCGCTTCGGGAATGTGTGAACGCTGCAGCATGACTTCCTTAGCGGCAGTATAGGCTTCCCAGCGGCGTCGGCTTTCGAGGTCCATCGGACTCAGCTTCCACTGCTTTAGCGGATCTTCAATACGCGCCTCGAAGCGCACTTCCTGTTCGTCATCGGTAATAGAAAACCAGTACTTGATGATCTGAACGCCGCTACGCACGAGCATCTTTTCGAACTCGGGCACGGAACGGAAGAACTCTTCGTATTCGGCGTCAGTACAGAAGTTCATCACGCGTTCTACTCCCGCGCGGTTATACCAGCTTCGATCGAACAGAACGATTTCGCCGCCTGCCGGAAGATGCGATACGTAGCGCTGGAAATACCATTGCGTGCGTTCACGATTATTCGGCGCAGGCAGAGCAGCGACGCGGCACACGCGCGGGTTCAACCGCTGCGTGATGCGCTTGATCGCACCGCCTTTACCGGCCGCATCGCGGCCTTCAAAAATCACCACGAGTCTGTGGCCCGTATGCACGACCCAATCCTGCAACTTCACCAGTTCGCCCTGCAAGCGAAATAGCTCGCGGAAATAGGTCTTACGAAGCTGTCGTTCCTCGTCGGAGAACGCTGCCTCGCCATCCAGGAAGCGGTCGTCGATCTCCATTTCGAACTCTTCGTCGTAGCTGTCGATCAGGTCGGCATGGAAGCGGCGCTGCTTGTCCATCTCGTTCATTGTGGGCTCCGTGGGCGGCTTGCCGCTGCAATTTTTGCGGCGCAGATTGCTTGATTATGACTGTATTCGAAGGCAATCATATGACGGCGTACGCAACGCTTTGCGCGTTTAGTGCACCGAGGGCAAATTGTCGAGGTCGCTTGCGCCGTTAGAATGTTGCAATATTTCAGTGGCATTGCGATGGCAACTTTCCCTTCCGAGGCCAAAGACACGATGAATCAAACCTCAAGCGCGATTCCAATTTTCGACGCCGAACGCACCGCGCAGTTCGTTCCTTATGACCGCCTGGTCGACACGCTTGCCGCCACCATGCTCGATTACGCGGCGGGCCGTATCGTGAGTCCGGAGCGCATGGTGGTGCCGCTTGCACAAGGTGGGATCATGTTGTCGATGCCTGCAAGCGCGGCGGACTTGGCCATGCACAAGCTCGTCAACGTGTGCGCGGGTAACGGTGCGCTTGGTTTGCCCACGATTCACGGACAGGTCACCGCATTCGATGCCGTCACCGGCGTGCCGCAATTCATGCTCGACGGCCCAACTGTAACGGGGCGCAGAACGGCGGCGGTATCGATGCTCGCTATCCGCGCTCTAAGCGCGCAGCCGCCGAAACAAGTGCTGGTGATCGGTACGGGCAAGCAGGCGGCCTACCATGTGGAGGCGATCGCAAGCGTTTATCCCGATGCATCGATCATCGTCCAGGGGTCGCGAGCCGAGCGTGCGAATGCCTTTTGCAAGGCCTACGCAGCGGCTTCGCCAAAGCTAGCGGCGCTTGAAAGCTCAAACATTCCTGAAGCTGTCGATGTCGTCATCACCGCGACTACCAGCAAGCAGCCTGTCTATACGCTGCCGGCGCGAGCAGATCGGTTGGTCATCGGTGTTGGCGCCTTTACGCCTGATGCGGCAGAAATAGCGTCGGGCACTATCGATTCAAGCGCTTTGTATGTCGATGACCCGGCAGGCGCGCGCCATGAAGCGGGGGATTTCATCCTTGCTGGTGTGAAATGGGAAAACGTCAATCCACTTGCACAAGCAATCACGGCGAGGGTGCAAAACGAACGCCCGATCGTATTTAAATCCGTCGGATGCGCGGCATGGGATCTCGCTGCATGTCGAGTCGCTAAAGCTTTATTGTTAGACAAAAATAACAGCGCTAATTAAGGCGCGAGCTGGCTTGGAACGGTCCTTGCTGAATGTCTGTTCAATCGAAAGCTGGCGCAAGCGCCTTGGCACCCAAATGAACAGACCCATGAATAGTCGATACGACACCAGATGGACGCCCGGTTTTCCCGCGCGCGACGACGGAAATGATGGATCAGGCGGTGCGTCCGCACAGCCTAACGCGGCGCCGCCGGCTGCTTACTTTATCTCGGTGCTGGAGCTTGCGACTGGCGAGAAGCTGGGCAATGACGAACGCTTACGCGCCGTCGCCATGCTTGAATCGCAGTTTGGCGAGGGACGTCCACGTACGCTTAAGGAGGCCGTGCGCATTTGTGCCGGAGCCATCGATTCATCGACATTGCAGCGAATGGCGCGTGGCGCTAAGGCTTAGGAAGGCCTTAGCGAGCGACGCAATTCGTTCACGGTCTTGTAAGAGAGCGGCCCCTATTTAACCGTCTGAATCACTTCGAAGCCTTCGAATTCCGGGTGGCCCAAGTAAAGCTGCCTGGTTTCTCCGCCTGCATTGCGATGCGCGGCGCGAAATGCATCCGACTGAGTCCACTGTTCGAACGCAGCATGGTTTGTCCAGATCGTGTGACTCGAATAGAGGACATGGTCATCCCGCGTCGGTCCCTTTAGCAGATGGAACTCCACGAAGCCCGGCACTTCCTTGAGGTGCGTGTCGCGGCTTGTCCAGAGATGTTCGAAATCGGCTTCCGCGCCTGGAACGATCTTGAAGCGGTTCATGGCAATGTACATGTCGATATGGCTCCTTGGTTTTAGGCATTCAAAAAATAATCAGGCCTTTGACAGTTCGACCAGCGTCCTGAAGCCGCCGAAGAACATGCGTTTGGGATCGAACGGCGGTTCGCCGTTTTCCATCATGCTCTTAAGGCGCGAGTCTTCCATTACTTTGGCGTTGACGGCGTCACGTTGTTCGCGCGATTCATAGACGATCCACGAGAAGACCACCGTTTCGCCTTCCTTGAGCTGTACGCTTCGAGGGAACGAGGTGAGCTCGCCTGGCTTAACATCGTCGGCAATACATTCGACAAACTGCAGCGCGCCATATTCCAGCCATATTTTGCCCGCTGCATCGGCCATGCTGCGATACGCGTCGACCTTGTCGATCGGCACTGGTACGACGAAACCATCCACATAGTGCGCCATTGCTGTCTCCTTTGAGCTAACCAGTCGCTGCTTGCTTTGAGCACCGGGCGGCCATCTAAGTTCAGGAGGGCACGTTTGTCCATTTGCCTTCCGCGAACTTGAGCAAGACGGACGATAGCGGCGCGAGATCCATCTTGAGTATCGACGACAACGGTTCGTCGCGCACGATACAGAGCGCCGCCTTCATGACGATGGCGTGCGTTACGACTATGCAGCATTCGTGCTCTGTATTCGAAGCAAGCCCCTCGAGCGCTTTCTCAACGCGCTTTGACAGCATTGCCACGCTCTCGCCGCCATGCGGCCTTGCATGGGGATCGGAAAGCCATGCCGCAACGTCTTGAGGCTCGCGCTCACTAATCTCGCGAATGGAACGACCGCGCCATTCTCCATAGTCGATGTCGTCGAATGCGGCATCGATCGAGAAATCTGTCGTGAGCCAGGCCGCTGTTTCGCAAGCAGCGCGGGCTGGGCTGGATGTGACGCGGCTTGGCTCGCCCGGGAGGTCGAACGTGCATTCAGCCTGTTCGACAGGCTCGTCGCCTTGCGGAAAACGCCCACCTTTCATGGCATGCGTGGCGGCGTGGCACAGCAAAATCAATGTCGATTGCATAGCCTTTAGCTCATGGTCGTTTTACTTTGCCGGCAATCATCATAGAATGGCAAGCTTGCAGTGCGAGGAAGCCGGTGGAAGCCCGGCACGGTCGCGCCACTGTATGCGGTTCGCGCTAAGAGCGCGATGCCGCGAGTCAGACCCCGCTGCATGCTCTTCGTCTATCGGGACGCGCTTTTCCCTGGAGAAATTTCAATGAATATGTCCAACGCGCCGGCTTTTTCCGCTGGCATTGCAACGCCCGCTAACGATGCGCCGGTCCCCATTCCGGTGCGTGAGGTCCTTCCTTGGGCCGTTTTTATCGGCCTCGTTCTGCTGATCGCGATTTATTTCGTCGGCGCCGAGCAAGGTGCAACGTCCATTATCTCGGGCATGTACGTCCACGAATTCGTTCACGATGGCCGACACTTGCTCGGCTTTCCGTGCCACTGAGGACGGAGCATGATTCGCAACTTGCTTATACGCGGCATGGTCGCGGGACTCGTCGCGGGCCTGATCGGCTTTGGCTTTGCGCGCGGCTTCGGCGAACCTTCAGTTGCTCGGGCTATCGCGTTCGAAGAACAGCACGAGCATGCACAAGCGCCCGCACACGATCATCACGATGAAGCGGCGGCAGCGCAATCGCATAGTCATGGTGATGATGAAGAACTCGTTAGCCGGGACACGCAAGCGGGTTTGGGCTTACTAACGGGCGTGGTGGTGTTCGGCACGGCTTTAGGCGGTATTTTCTCGCTGATCTTTGCCTTGGCTTATGGGCGGCTTGGCTCGTTGCATGCGCGCGGAACCTCGGTTTTGCTTGCGCTCATTGGTTTCGTTAGCGTTGCGCTCGTGCCGTTCATCAAATATCCGCCAAACCCGCCCGCCGTGGGCAATGCCGAAACCATTGGTCCGCGTACGGCGCTTTTCTTCGGCATGGTGGCGATATCAATCGTCGGCGCGGTGTTCGCGGTCTATGCGCAGCGACGCTTGCAGGCGCGTCGCGGCAACTGGAACGCGGCGCTTATTGCGGCGGCTGGTTACGTCGTCCTGATGGTTATCGCGCAAGTGGCGCTGCCTTCTGTCGACGAAGTACCCGCCGACTTTTCCGCGTCGTTGTTGTGGAATTTCAGGCTGACTGCCGTCGGTATTCAAGCATTGATCTGGGCAACGCTTGGACTGCTCTTCGGCGCGCTTGCGTCACGTGAACTCGAGCGTCCGGCAGCGCGTCGCATGGCCGCTGCCTGATTAGAATGCTCGATGGGTATCAAAAGGCCCGCGTCGCTTGAGCACGAGCGCGGGCCTTCGTTCATTGCGAGGCCGCGCGCCGCTCAAGCAGCTGGTCGAACAACGCGAGCTTCGCGTGCTCGTCCATCGTTCTAAAGAACTTAATTTCCTCGCGGCTTCTAAAGCATCCCGCGCACAGGCCGCTCGATGCATCGAGCTTGCACACGCCGGTGCACGGCGAGCCGATTGGTTCCTGCGCGCTGGCGCGTTCGATCGTCTCGGCGAGATCGCGTGGCCCGATTTCGGTCGATGTCGTCATAGCGCTTCGCCGCGAAAGAGCGCAGCCATTGCCGCAGGATTCGATGGCCAGTAAGCGTGCATGTAAGTGGCCGTTATCGCGCCATGACGATAAAGCGCTTCGCCCTGCGCACCGGTCGTTGCGTGCGTGGCTGTCGTGAAAGGCTGCATCGATGTCTTGAGCGTCGAATAGTGAAAGGTGTGGCCGGTGAGCGGACCGTGGGCGGTGTCGACTCGTTGCATCGCCAGCCGCGAAAGACGGCGTTGCATGGTGGCGTCGCCGGGAAGGGCGCTTAGCATTGAATGACGATTGCCTTCGACATCCGTCAGTGCGTCGAGCAGGTAGAGCATACCGCCGCATTCCGCGACTACCGCGCGATTGCGCGCGATATGTTCTTCTATCGAAGCGCGCGTGCACGCATTGGAAGCAAGCGTCGCGGCATGAAGCTCGGGATAGCCGCCGGGCAAGTAGAGCGCATCGACATGAGCGGGTACGGGCTCATCCGCTAGCGGGGAAAAATAGCTGACGCTTGCGCCCGATGCCTTTAGCAAATCGACATTCGCGGGATAAATAAATGAAAACGCGGCGTCCCGCGCGATCGCAATGTGCAATCCGTCGAGAAGACGCGGCGGTTCACTTGGCGTGATGTCGTCGTCGAAGCGAACGAGCGGCGGCAAATCGGCAAGCGTGGTCGCGGCAATGGCATCGGCGGCGCGGTCGAGACGCGCATCCAGGTCCGCCACTTCCCGCGCTTGAGTGAGGCCAAGGTGACGTTCGGGTAGCGCGATATCGTCCGCGTTCGAAAAATGACCGCAATAGCGCAGCCCTTCGGGGATGGCTTCGGCCAGCATCTGTGCATGGCGCGCAGACGCCACGCGATTTGCAAGCACGCCATGAAACGGCACATCAGGCCGATAACGCGCAAGTCCCAACGCAAGCGCGCCGAAGGTTTGCGCCATGCCATGCGCGCCGATTACCGCAAGCACGGGCACATTGAACGCAGCGGCGAGATCGGCGCTGCTCGGCGTGCCATCGAAGAGGCCCATTACGCCTTCGATCAAAATAAGGTCGGCTTCCTTGGCGGCCGAGGAAAGCATCGCGCGGCACGCTTCCAGTCCGACCATCCAAAGATGCAGCGAATAAACGGGCGACCCGCATGCCCGCTCGAGAATCATCGGATCGAGAAAATCCGGCCCGGTCTTGAAGATGCGCACGCGCCTGCCTTGCCGCGTGTGATGACGCGCAAGCGCGGCCGTCACCGTGGTCTTGCCTTGATGCGACGCGCTCGCGCCGATGAAGAGTGCGGGACAGTTTGCCATTGCGTCAGAACTCGACGCCGCGTTGCGCCTTGACGCCCTGCTCGCGATAAGGGTGCTTTACGAGGCGCATTTCGGTGACGAGATCGGCTATTTCAATGAGCTCATCGGCCGCGTGTCGTCCTGTCACGACGACATGCAGCATGGCCGGCCGTGCCTTTAGCACGCCGAGTACTTCCTCAAGCGGCAAATATTCGTACTTGAGCACGGCATTGAGCTCGTCGAGTACGACCATCTGATACTCGCCGCTTTGGATCATGCGTCGTGCTTCGTCCCATCCCTTGCGCGCCGTGGCGATGTCCGCCTCGCGATTTTGCGTGTTCCACGTATAGCCATCGCCCATCGTCACGAAATCGCAATGCGCGATTGCGCCAAGGAAATCGCGTTCCGACGTATGCAGCGCGCCTTTGATGAATTGCACCACGCCGAGTTTCATGCCGTGCCCGAGCACGCGCATGGCCATGCCGAATGCAGCGGTGGTCTTGCCTTTGCCGTTGCCGGTATTGACGATCAACAGGCCCTTTTCATGGTCGGCGGCGGCCTGCTTTTTCTCATGGCCTTCCTTGCGCCGCTGGGTCATGCGCAAATGCGATTCGGTATCGGTTTTCATGCTTGTTTCTTCGATGGTGTCTCTGCAATAGCGACCGTCACGCCGCCCGCGATAGTCTTATGCACGACGAGCCGGCCGCCGCTGGCAATGAGCGCGCAAGGCTCGCATACGCCGTCGACATTCAAATGCCGCCTGGCCTGCGATAAGAATTCCCCAGGCGCGCGCTCGATTTGATCGGCGCTAAAGAAATCCACGCGCAATTGATGACGCTCGCAAAATGCGAGCAATCCTGCTTCGTCTTTCTTAGCGTCGATGCTTGCCACGCTGGCGATATCGGCAAATGCGAGCGTGCCAAGCGCACCACGCACAGCGCGTTCTATTGCTTCGGCGCTTACGCCGCGGCGGCAGCCGATGCCGATGACGAGCGCGGCGCTCATGCTAAACGAAGCCAATTCATGGAGGTCGACTTGAAAAGCCTTAAGGCGGAGGAAAGATACCATACCGGACGCTTAGGCAGGCACCATGCTTTCTTGACGCCTAACCCCGCTAGCCCTAGACTTTCAATAGTTCAGGTGCTCGCGCGCCAAGTCTTTAGCGCGCAGTTGAACGGGAAACAGGAAGCGCGCGTTCAGGCGAACGCAAGCCAACCTGTGCTGCCCCCGCAACGGTAAGCGAAAGCCACGCATGACATGCGCGGCAAGCCGGTTTCAAAGCCACTGTGCTAGGCGTTCAAAGCGTCCGGCGCGGGAAGGCGAAGCGGCTATTTTCGTCAGCCCGGATACCGGCCAGAATTACCGAAGGGATTTCCTTAGCCGCGGGGTTGCGGCGTATCCCCAGATCCACCGAGTCGTGCGCTTTTCCATGTCCATGCCGCTGCAAAGGTCGAATAGACCGCATCGCGCACACCATCACGCATAGGGCGCACGCATCAATCAAGCACGGAGCAACGATGCAAACGCGCAAGATCCCCGTCACGGTCGTGACCGGCTTCCTCGGCAGCGGCAAAACCACGCTGATGCGGCACATTCTTTCGAACGCGCAGGGCAAGCGCATCGCGGTCATCGTCAACGAATTCGGCGAGCTCGGTATCGATGGAGAAATTCTCAAGGGCTGCGGCATCGGTTGCGACGACGAAGCAGGCTCCGCCGAACGCAATCTCTATGAACTCGCGAACGGTTGCTTGTGTTGCACCGTGCAGGAAGAGTTTTATCCGGTGATGGAGCAACTGCTTGAACGGCGCGACAGGATCGATCACGTGTTGATCGAAACGTCCGGGCTTGCCTTGCCCAAGCCGCTCGTGCAGGCCTTCAACTGGCCGTCCATCAAGAACGCCTTCACCGTGGACGCGGTCGTTACCGTGGTCGACGGTCCGGCTGCGGCAAGCGGTCAGTTCGCGGCAAATCCCATCGCCGTCGATGCGCAGCGCAAGGCCGATCCGAATCTCGATCACGAATCGCCGTTGCATGAGTTGTTTGAAGACCAACTGTCGTCGGCGGATCTCGTCATCGTCAACAAGACCGATCTCATGGATGCCGCCGCGTTGAGCAAGGTCGATGCGCTTGTGCGTCCCGAGATTCCGCCCGAAGTGAAGATCGTTCCCGCGCAGATGGGCAAACTCGACGTGCATGCGCTGCTCGGCTTGCAATCCGCATCGGAAGAGACCATTCATCTGCGGCACGACCATCATGGCTCGCCCGACGAAGACGGTCATGCGGATCATCATCACGACGAGTTCGATTCCGTGGTGGTCGCAGCGGATGTCGAGTCGCGCGAACAGCTGCTTGCGGCACTGCACGTGCTGGTGGAAAAGCACACGATTTACCGTGTGAAGGGCTTCGCGGCGTTGCCGGGTGCCGCCATGCGGCTCGTCGTGCAAGGCGTGGGGCGACGCTTCGACAGTTACTTCGACAGGCGCTGGAACGAGGGCGAGGCATCGAGTCGCTTCGTGCTTATCGGCGAGGACCTCGACCGCGAAACGCTGCAACGTGCCTTCGTTTCCGCGTTGCAGACCTTACCCGTGCAGGCCTGAGCGATGCATCTGCTGCGCACGACTCCGGGAGGCTTCGTCGACGACGCCGCAGGCGTGATGCGGATCGAGCAGACGCGCGCGCCCATTGTCGTGCTCAGTTCGGCCGATACCACGCTCGCGCTGCTCGCAAGCGTCTTTCCTCGTCTCGGCCCCGGCTTTCCGGAAGTGCGGCTCGCAAATCAATCGTTCCTGCGCCAGAACGCTTCGGTCGACTTTTATGTCGACGACATTCTGCGCCATGCAAAGGTCGTCATCGTCGATCATCTCGGCGGCGAATCGTATTGGCCCTACGGTATCGAGCGTCTCGTCGCTTTGGCAAAGCGCGAAAAGCAAATGCTCGCCATGTTTTCGGGCGATCTTGCGGAAGACCCGAATCTCATCGGCAAGAGTACGGCCGATGCCGCGTTCTGCCGCGACCTGTCGCGCTATTTACGTGAAGGCGGCGCGCGCAATGCCGAAGAGTTTCTACGCGCCATTGCGCATCGCGCGTTCGGTTGGGGACGCGAAGCGCACGCGCCGAGCGCGTTGCCCGCGGTCGCGATCTATCACCCCGAGCGCGAAAGCGCTTCTAGCGACGATTGGCGCGAACGCTGGACTGAAGGCGCGCCGGTGGTTGCCATTCTTTTCTATCGCGCGCACCTTCAATCAGGCAACACCGCTGTGTTCGATGCATTCATCGAAGCGCTCGAACGCGAGGGCATGAATCCGCTGCCCATTGCGATTGCATCGCTCAAGGAAAGTCTGAGCCGCGAAGTAGTGGAGCGTTTGTGCGCGCAGCATGGTGCATCGCTCGTGCTCAATACCACGGCGTTCGCTGCGGGCGTGATCGGAGAAAGCGAAGCATTCGAAGTGGCCGGCGATGCGCCCGTGATGCAAGTGATCTTGAGCGGGGGCAATCGCGATGACTGGCAAAAGGACAATCAAGGCCTGAATTCGCGCGATGTCGCCATGCACGTGGCGCTCCCCGAGGTGGATGGCCGTATCATCACGCGAGCGGTGAGCTTCAAGGGGCTTGCTTATCGATGCCCGCATACGCAGGTCGACGTGGTGCGTTATCAAGCCGATACCGAGCGCATGCACTTCGTCGCCGAACTCAGCGCGCGCTGGTGCAAACTCAGACATACGCTGAACGAGCGCAAGCGCATCGCGCTCGTCTTGGCGAATTATCCGGCGAGCGAAGGGCGCATTGGCAACGGCGTGGGACTGGACACGCCGGCATCGGCCATCAACATCTTGCAGTTGCTCGAGCGTGAAGGCTATCGCTTAGACCAGATTCCCGAACATGGCGATGCGCTCATCGAAGCGCTTACGCGAGGCGTGACGAACGACCCTGTCGTGCGCGATCTTCGCCCGGCCCTGCAAAGTCTTGCGCTCGAAGATTATCTCGATGCCTATCGCGCGTTGCCGCTGGATGCACGGCAAGCACTGGAAAAAACATGGGGCGCGCCTGAAGACGATCCGACGATACGGCGCGGCCGCTTCATGATTGCAGGCTTGCGTTGCGGTGAAGTGTTCATCGGCATTCAGCCTTCGCGCTCGCGCGAGCGCAACGATTATGCGAGCTATCACGATGCCGAACTCGTGCCGCCGCATGCGTATCTCGCGTTTTATTTTTGGTTGCGCCTGCGCTTCCAGGCCGATGCGCTCGTGCATGTCGGCAAGCATGGCAACCTCGAATGGCTGCCGGGCAAGAGCGTTGCGTTGTCGGCATCGTGCTGGCCCGATCTCATTCTCGGTCCCATGCCGCATCTCTATCCGTTCATCGTGAACGATCCGGGCGAAGGAAGTCAGGCCAAGCGTCGCGCGCAGGCGGTCATCATCGACCATCTGATGCCGCCGCTCACGCGTGCCGAAAACTATGGGCCGCTGCAGGATCTCGAACGACAAGTGGACGAATACTACGAAGCGCTCATGGTCGATACGCGCCGCGCGAAGCTGCTGCGCAAGTCCATCCTCGCGAACATCGTCGAGAACAGGTTGCATGAGGAACTCGGGCTCGACGCACCGGGCGACTTGCAGGGTGAAGACACACTGCTTACGCGTGCCGATGCCTATCTGTGCGAACTCAAGGAAGCGCAGATACGCGATGGCTTGCATGTGTTCGGCGTATCGCCCGAAGGCGTGCAAAGGCGCGATACGCTGCTCGCATTGGGCCGTTTTCCGACCGGCGACGGACGTGGTGCGAATGCAAGTCTCATCACGGCCATGGCGCGCGATCTCGCGCTCGGTGAAGCGTTCGATCCGCTCGATGCCGACTGGGCGGCGCCATGGAATGGACCTCGCCCCGACGCGCTTCAAAACGCGGTCGACGCGCCTTGGCGGCATCATGGCGATACACGCGAACGCCTCGAATCGTTAGCATTGCAACTATTTCAAGGCGATGCCGAATCGCCGGGGCCGCAAACGACGCTGGTGCTCGAACGCTTGCAAGGCGATGTGCTCGCGCGTCTTGACGCGTGTGGTCCGCAAGAGCTCGAGCAACTGAAGCGCGGGCTTGAGGGCCGCTTCGTGCCGCCTGGTCCGAGCGGTTCTCCATCGCGCGGCAGACCGGACGTGTTGCCTACCGGACGCAATTTTTATTCGGTCGACACACGCGCATTGCCGACGCAGGCCGCATGGTCCATCGGCCTCAAGTCGGCCAATCTGCTGGTGGAAAGACACGTGCAGGATCACGGCGATTTCCCGCGCGCCATCGGCCTTTCCGTGTGGGGCACGGCGACCATGCGCACTGGCGGCGACGATATGGCCCAGGCGTTCGCACTGATCGGCGTACGGCCGAAGTGGGCGGCGGGAAGCAATCGCGTGACGGACTTCGAGATACTGCCAATCTCCATCTTCAACCGGCCGCGTATCGACGTTACCTTGCGCGTATCGGGGTTCTTTCGCGACGCCTTCGCCAATCTCATGCATCTTTTCGATGCGGCGGTGCAAGCCGTCGCCGAACTCGAAGACGAGTCCGAGGATATCAATCCGATCCGCGCGCGCATCATGCGCGAGCGCGATGAACTGATCGGTCGCGGTATCGATGCGAAAGAAGCGCGGCAACGTGCAGGCTGGCGCGTGTTCAGCACGAAGCCGGGCGCGTATGGCGCGGGCTTGCAGGAACTGATCGATGCGAAGCAATGGCAGAGCGATGCCGATCTATCGGCCGCGTATCAAAGCACAGGAGGCTATGCGTATTCGCAGGCGCAAGACGGCGTGGATGCGCGAGCGAGCTTCGGCACGCGGCTTTCCGCGCTCGATGTCGTGCTTCAGAATCAAGATAACCGCGAGCACGATCTGCTGGACTCGAACGACTACCATCAGTTTCAGGGCGGCATGGTCGCGGCCGTGCGTTATCTTTCGGGCCTGCAACCGCAGGCGTATAACGCGGATCATAGCAATCCCGCCGCGCCGCGCGTGCGGACCTTGAACGAAGAGATTGCACGCGTGGTGCGCTCGCGCGTGGTCAATCCAAAATGGATCGACGGCGTCAAGCGTCACGGCTACAAAGGCGCATCCGAACTCGCTGCAACGGTGGATTATCTTTACGGATACGACGCCACGGCGCGCGTCGTATCGGATCATCAATACGCGCTCGTTACCGACGCTTACGTGAACGACGCAGACACGCGCGAGTTCATCACGCAGCACAATCCTCACGCGCTCCAATCGATATGCGAGCGTCTGCTCGAAGCCATGGAGCGCGGTTTATGGCAAGAGCCGGGCGGCTATCGCGCTGACGTGACGCGCCATTTGCTCGATGTCGAACAGCAACTCGAAGGCCGACAGACTTGAACCCGAACGACGCTGATTTTCCGGTGTTTCCCTTTACCGCGCTCGTCGGGCAGGAGGCCTTGCAGCAGGCGCTCGTGCTCGCGGCTATCGATCCGGCGCTTGGCGGCGTGCTCGTCAGCGGCCCACGCGGAACGGCGAAGTCCACTGCCGCACGCGCCCTTGCCGAGCTATTGCCCGAAGGCCGGCTCGTCACGCTGCCGCTCGGCGCAAGCGAAGAGCAGTTGATCGGTACGCTCGATATTCAAAGCGCCTTGCGCGACGGCGGCGTGACCTTTTCGCCGGGCTTGCTTGCAAAAGCGCATCTCGGCGTGCTCTATGTCGATGAAGTGAATCTGCTGCCCAACCCGCTCGTCGATCAGTTGCTGGATGTCGCGGCAAGCGGCGTGAACGTCATCGAGCGCGATGGTATTTCGCATCGGCATGAAGCGCGTTTCGTATTGATCGGCACGATGAATCCCGAAGAAGGCGAATTGCGTCCGCAATTGCTCGACCGCTTCGGGCTCGCGGTCGAATTGAACAATTGCTTCGATGCGAGCGTGCGGCAACGGATCGTCAGGGCGCGGCTCGCGTTCGATATGGATGCTGAAGCATTCTGCGCACGCCATGCCGACGCACAGTCCGCGCTAGCAGAACGCATTCATGCAGCACGTGCCGTGCTATTCGCGCTCGATCCGGACGACGCGGTGCATGCGCGCGTGAGCGCGCTTTGCATCGCCGCCCACGTGGATGGCTTGCGCGCCGATCTCGTGATGCTGCGTGCGGCGAGAGCGCTCGCGGCATTCGAAGGCGCGAACAACGTGCAGACGCTTCATGTCGATCGCGTGGCCGACGCCGTGCTGAAGCATCGACGACGCGAGGCCGATGCATCGCAAGGCGAAGCGCCGCAGCAGCCCGCCCCGCGCGATAACGGCAGCACGAATGAAAGCGATTGGGGCTACATGCCGCCCGAGCCAGCAGGCACGGCGAAGGTCAAGCAAGTCAGACCGCTTGCCGCAAAAAAAGCCTGAGCCATCGGAGACACGAAGCGGATGCTCAAGAGCATCGTCTTCGATGGCGTGAAGCGCGGGCACGCGGTCGCATGACCGGTCGCGAAGGCGATGAAAGCACCACGCTCGACTGGATATCGACGCTACGCGCGAAACGTGCCGAGCGTCTCGATGCACGGCATCTTCGCTATCGACGTGTGCAGGGCGAAGCGGCGTCGTTGCATTGCTTTCTTCTCGATTGCTCGGGATCGATGCTCACGGGTGAACGGCTCGCGCGTGCCAAGGGCTTGTTGATTGCGTTGTTCGATCGGGCTTATCGTGAGCGTGCGGAAATTGCGCTCGTATGTTTCGGTGGCGGGCGTGCGGAAGTGCGTCGTCAGCCGGGCGCCGCGCATTGGTGGAACGAGCGCTGGGTGAGTCCTATCGGTGGCGGTGGTGGCACGCCGCTGGCGTTGGGTCTTTCGAGTGCGCAGACCGTGCTTGCACGAGCCGCGCGTCGAAGACCCGCGCAGCGTCGCTGGCTATGGGTGCTGACCGATGGCCGCACGAACGAGACGCCCGCGCCGCCGCAGTGCGCGGACCGCGTCGTGCTAGTGGACTTCGATGAAGGGCAATTCGGAGTCGGGCAAGCGAGCACGTTGGCGCTACGCTGGGCGGCGGAGTACTTTCATGCGAGCGAACTGAGCGCGGACTTGCGGTAGCCTGCCCGTGTCATTCATACCATCGCGGCGTATAAACCCATGCGCCATCGCCGATCACGCGCGTGGTCGATGATCCGACGATCACCATCGTTCGCATGTCCACCATCGTGCTGTCCAACTCGCCAAGCGTCATGATGCGAAGCGTCTCGCCCGCGCGTCCCACATCGCGCCCGAGCACGACGGGCGTTTTGGCATCGCGATGCTGCTTCACGATTTCGATCGCGCGATCGAATTGCCAGGGCCGTGCCTTCGATAGCGGGTTGTAGAACGCCATGACGAAATCGGCCTGACCCGCATGCGCTATGCGTTTCTCGATGACGCCCCACGGCTTCAGATTATCCGATAGCGACAAAACGCAGAAGTCATGGCCGAGCGGTGCGCCCGCACGCGCCGCCGTGGCAAGCGACGCCGATACGCCCGGCACGATCTCGAGTTTCACGGCATGCCATGACGCGTTTGCTTCCTTGTCGAGTGCTTCAAGCACGGCTGCCGCCATGGCGAACACGCCCGGATCGCCCGACGATACGACCACGACCCTGCGTCCCTCGCTTGCCAGTTCGAACGCATGTCGCGCGCGCTGCAACTCTTCGCGATTGTCCGTCATATGCGCGCGTTGATCGGTGCGAAACGGGCCTGCCATGCGCACGTAGGTTTCGTAACCGAGCACGTCTTCTGCGACATGGAGCGCGGCTTTTGCGGCGGGCGTCATCATCTCGGAGCTGCCTGGACCGAGACCGATCACGGTCAACGTGCCGCGTGCACGGCCTATCGCCTGCGCATCGACGGGCGCGTTCGCGACGTGCAACGCAACGTCGCCGTTATGCGAAACGTCGAAAGGCGGGGCGTCGCTGAAACGCAATGGCACGTCGAGCGCTTGCGCGGCATCGGCGAGACATTGCGATGTCATTGCGTGGGTGGGCGCGACGAGCACAGCGAGTGCGAGCGGCGCGAGGCTTCGTGCTTGAAGTGCCTTGTGTACGCATTCGGCTACATCGCCGTTCGTCGCGTCGTCTTCGATCCATGCAATCACACAACGTGGATGAATCACGAGACTGTGTTCATCGCGGGCGCTTTCGGGCGTGATGCGGATGGCGCGCGACGCATCGTCGGCGCGAGGAAGGGCTGCCTGATCGAGCCACGGCGCGTGGCCTTCCACGCGCGTCGTTGCTCCTCCAAGCAGGTCGGACACGAAGCGCTTGCCGCGTTCGATATCCGCCAGTACGTAGCCTGCGGGCGGCGCGAGCAGACATTGACCGAAGCGTAATTCGCCGCTCGTCGTGATGGCCGGTACGATACCGAGCATCTGGCCGATATCACGCGCAAGCATGTTCACGCCGCTCATGCCGCCGAGCAGCGGCACGACCGCGCTGCCGTCCTGCGCGACAGCGAGCACCGGCGGCTCCGCGCCCTTATCCGCAAGCGACGCTGCCAGCGCGCGAATTACGATGCCTGCTGAACACAGTGCGACGATTGGCGAGCCTGCCGCGTAGAGTGCCCGCACGTGCGCGCCAAAGTCGTCGAAGGAGACGTCCACATTCACGCGACTAGCGAGCCCATGAACGAGCGATCCCGGACGACACGCCTGAATCTTGCGCGCGATAGTCAGCGCACCGTTGCCGAGCACGACGATGGCAAGCGGCTTCGCTAAGTCTATGCGCTCCATTTCGTCCCCGGCACGACCAGCAGCGAGAAGTAGGGCGATGCCATTGGATCGACTTCGTTCAGCGGCACGATGCGTTGATTCGCCATCGTCGCGCGTTCCACATACAACGCGCGTTTGTCGAGCCCGAGTTCCGCCAGCACACGACGCACTTTGTCGAAGTTGCGGCCGAGCTTCATGATGACGGCGGCATCGCTCGTCGCCAGCTTCCGTTTTAGTTCGGCTTCCGAAAGAACGCCCGAAAGCACCGCAAGGCTCTGATTACGATAAACCAGTGGCACGCCAAGCACTGCGACGCCGCCCAGCATCGAACAGACGCCGGGCACGACTTCTGCCTCGAAGCGCGCGGCAAGGCGATCGTGCAGATACATGTACGAGCCGTAGAAAAACGGATCGCCTTCGCAGATCACCGCCACGTCGCGGCCGGCTTCGAGATGATCCGCAATGGCGAGCGCGCATTCATCGTAGAACGCGCTGATAATCGTCTCGTAGCAAAGCGGCGGTTCGAGCGCTTCGGTCGTCACGGGATAGACGAGCGGCAAGCGCGTCTGCGTGTCTTCGAGATGAGATTCGATGATGCCGAACGCGTTGCCCTTCTTCCCCTTCGCGACGAAATACGCGACCACGGGCGCCGCCTTGAGCAGCTTCAACGCCTTCACCGTGATGAGATCGGGATCGCCCGGACCGACGCCCAGACCATGGAGTCTTCCGCTCATCACTCGGCCTCCGATGCGAGCGCATTCACGGCGGCCGCCGCCATCGCGCTGCCACCGCGTCGTCCGAGCAACGCGACGAAAGGAATGCCACGGCTGTCGGCGGCAAGCATGGCTTTCGATTCCGCCGCGCCGATAAAGCCCACAGGAAAGCCGAGGATGAGCGCGGGCTTCGGTGCGCCGTCGTCGATCATGTCGAGTAGATGAAAGAGCGCGGTGGGCGCATTGCCGATTGCGACGATCGCACCCGAAAGATCGGGCCGCCATAGTTCGAGTGCGGCAGCGGAGCGCGTGTTGTGCATCGCACGGGCGCGTTCCGGCACGGAGGCATCGCCGAGCGTGCAGATCACGCGATTATTCGCGGGAAGGCGCGCGCGCGTGATGCCTTCGGCGACCATGCGCGCATCGCAGAGAATGGGCGCGCCGCTCACGAGCGCTTCACGGCCCGCGATACCGGCATCGGACGAGAAGCGCAGGTCATCGACGATATCGATCATGCCGCACGCATGAATCAGCCGCACGGCGAGCTTTTCGAGGTTGGCGGGAATGGCGGCGAGGTCGGCTTCGGCGCGAATCGTCGCGAACGATTGCCGGTAAATCTCCGCACCGTCGCGGATATAGTCAGACATCGGCATGACTCCGGGCGAGCCATGCGGCCGCCTCTTCGATGAGGAGGTTATGGGCGATCACGTGTGTGCCTCGATGCACGTCGTAGCGGCCGGGCGCAACGGCAACGAGCGTGTTTTCGACGGGATGCGCCGCCGCACAAAAGCGCTCGCAGCCGCTCAGATGCGCGTGCGCATGCTCGGGCAGCAAGGCGGCTAATCGATGCGCGTCCGCTTTCGTATCGGCACGGCTTTTCGCGCAGCCCGAAGAACCCGCGCATGCGATCAGACGCGTGAACGGATCGCGTGGATCGGTGGCGAGGCCAAGCGCGCGAAGGGCGTCGACGACATGCGTCATGCGATTCGCGTGCACGTCCGGCAGCAACACGCTTTGCCAGGGCGTCATCACGACGCGTTCTTCGGCGAGATCGGCGATTGCGTGAAGCGTATTAGCATCGAGGCGGCCGAGCGGCGCTTGCGCGCCGACATAGTCCGCATGCGCGCCGAGTCGTAACGTTGCATCGGAAGGCGCGCGACGCCATGACTGAAGTGCGGCGTCGTGCTGTGTTTCGAAGTCGAGGGCATGGAGAAAGCCCGCTATTCCAACGCGTGCGAGCACATCGCGCATGCGGTGTTCTTCCACCGATGCCAGTGCCAGAAACGCCTGCAGCACGGCCAGGATGAAGCGCTTCGCGTCGTCACGCGCAATCGCGCCCGAGGCAGGCGCATGTTCCTCACGATGCGGCATCGATCCTGCAAAGCCGAATGCGAAGCGCGCGCCATTGTCCAGCGCCGAAAGCCAAAGATCGTGCGGATGATCGAGCATCGCAAGCGTTTCGCCATCGTCGATCTGCAACGCGAACTTCGGCGACAACGCGTGCAACGCGGCATCGGCCTGCATGCTTTCGACGATATCCGCTGCAAGCGCACGCGTTCCCGTGCTCGCAAGCGGGCTCAGCATGACGTTTCGGATATCGTCGGCGCCGGCCGTGGTCGGACCGAGGCCCGCCGCGAGCACGATGTCGATGAGTTCCGCGTGGGCATCGTCGCGAATGCCGCGCAGTTGCAGATTGGCGCGATTGGTCACTTCGATCGTGCCGGAACCGCAGCGCTCGGCGGCGTGCGCCACGGCATGCGCGGCTTCGCGACGCAACTCGCCACCGGCAAGACGCACGCGCGCAAGGGCGCCATCGCGTGCGGGCACGATACGCATGAGGCCGGGACAGGCCGAAGACCGAGGGGGCAAGAACGATTCCAAAAGCTCGACCGTATGCTCAAGCGCTTGAGTAGCGAACCGGTACACCCCGCCCGGCAGGCTTCGCGCAATTGCGTTGAATAGCGTTGAATAGCAGTGAATGCTTACGTCGGCAGGTCTCTTGGCTGGCAGGTCGACATTCGCGCTAGCCTTCCCGGTAAAAACCAGTGGCAGTGGAGCGCGGACTCGCTGCGTACAATTGCGGGGGCAGCCACAGTTTTGCTGTGTTCCCTGTTAGGCCATGAGGCTCGATACCGATCGAACCCTTCAGGCACCGACGAACGCGCTATTATGCCCGCTTTTATCGACCATCAGACCGCTTCCCGCCTTGCGCGGGTGCTTCAAACGCGGGATTCGCCCGTAGGAGGCCGCACATGTCGAACTGGCTGACCGTCGTGGGTATCGGCGAGGACGGCTGGCATGGGCTTGGCCGCGAGGCGCGGCGCGCGCTCTTCGAAGCACGGTCGATCCACGGCGGCGAACGTCACCTCGCGTTTCTGCCGGCGCGTATCGCGGCGCGCCGCGTGCCATGGCCAAGCCCGTTTTCCGTCGATGCCGTGCTCGCCGAGCGCGGCGTCCAAACATGCGTGCTTGCGAGCGGCGACCCCATGTTCTTCGGCGTCGGCGCCACGCTTGCGCGCGAATTATCCACGGAAGAAATGCGCGTCATGCCCGCGCCTTCGTCGCTGTCGCTGGCGGCGGCGCGCTTGGGCTGGCCGTTGCAGGACGCGCAATGCGTGTCGCTCGTCGGGCGGCCGGTGGCGTCCCTGCTCGCGCATGTGTTTCGCGGCGGACGTCTGCTCGTCCTGAGCGCCGATGGCGCGACGCCCGCCGCCGTCACGCAGCTTCTCACGCTGCATGGTTTCGGCGCGAGCCGCGTGACGGTGTTCGAGCATCTGGGCGGCACGAATGAACGCCGGTTCGACGAACGTGCGGACGACTGGCGCGAGCCGCGCGTGGCGGCGCTCAATCTCATGGCGATCGAATGCCGCACGCATGCGGGCCACGCGGGGCCATCGCTCACGCCGGGTCTTGCCGACGACGCGTATCGGCACGACGGCCAGCTCACCAAGCGCGATGTACGCGCCGTGACGCTCGCACGTCTCGCGCCGCAACCGGGCGAATTGCTGTGGGATGTCGGCGCGGGTTGCGGGTCCATCGGTATCGAGTGGATGCGCGCGCATCCCGCTTGCCGCGCGATTGCCATCGAAGCGAACGAAGGGCGGCAGCGTCTCATCGAACATAACCGCGATGCGCTCGGCGTGCCTGCGCTGCAACTCGTCAAGGGCGAGGCGCCCGGCGCGCTCGACGGTTTGAGCGCGCCGGATGCCGTGTTCATCGGCGGCGGCGTGACCGTGCCGGGTCTCCTCGATGCGTGCTGGGCGCGCGTGCGGCAGGGCGGTCGGCTGATCGTCAACGCCGTGACCTTGCAGAGCGAAGCGGCGCTCGTTGCATGGCGCGCGGAGCATGGCGGCGAGCTGACGCGGATCGGCATCGCACGGGCCGAGCCGCTCGGCAGTTTCGATACATGGCGGCAAGCGCTGCCGATCACGCTTCTGCACGCGAAGAAGCCATGAGCTCGCCGGCGAATGACCATCCCGATGCGTGACGAAACGCCCGAACAGTCCGCGCCGCTCAGAAGCGGCTACACGACGGGAAGCTGCGCGACCGTGACGAGTCTCGCGGCCGCGCGCCTTTTGTTGCTCGGCGAGCCGAGCGAGCGCGCGGAGATCGTGCTGCCGAAGGGCCAGTCCGTGACCATGCCGCTCGCGTTCTGCCGTCTTGCCGGCGATGCAGCGGAAGCGGGCGTCATCAAGGATGCCGGCGACGATCCCGATGTCACGCATGGCGCGCTCGTCATAGCTCGCGTGCGGCTTGCGGCGCGGCATGGCGTGCGCTTTCACGCGGGACCGGGCGTTGGCACCGTGACGCGCGCGGGCCTTGCGTTGCCGATCGGCGAGCCGGCCATCAACCCCGTTCCCCGCAAAATGATGAGCGAGCATCTCGAAGCACTCGCCACGCGAGCGGGTTATGCGGGCGGTTTCGACGTGAGCATCGGCGTGGAGAATGGCGAGGCGCTTGCGCTCAAGACGATGAATCCGCGGCTCGGCATTATCGGCGGACTGTCGATACTCGGGACCACCGGCATCGTCCGGCCGTTTTCGTGTGCGGCTTATATCGCGTCGATCCATCAGGGGATCGATGTCGCGCGCGCCAATGGCGTGCAACATATCGCGGCGTGCACCGGCAATCAGAGCGAGGACGCCATGCGCGCGCGTTACGGCTTGCCGGATATGGCGCTCATCGAAATGGGCGATTTCGCGGGCGCGGTTTTGAAGCACTTGCGCCGCGCGCCGGTCGAAAAACTCAGTGTTTGCGGCGGCTTCGGCAAACTCAGCAAGCTCGCGGCGGGACATATGGATCTGCACAGCCGCACGTCGAGTATCGACTTGCCGCTTCTCGCCACCTGGGCCGCCGATGCTGGCGCGAGCATCACGTTGCAGCACGCGATTCGCGCGGCCAACACGAGTCAGGAGGCGCTTAAGCTGACGCGTGGCGAAGGCATCGCGCTCGGCGATATCGTCTGCGCGCGGGCCCGCGAAGTGGCGCTCGACGTCGTGCCGCAAGGCATCGTCGTGGAGACTTTCGCCATCGACAGGCAAGGGCAAATCGTCGGGAGCGCGCAATGAAGCGCGTGCTATTGCTCGGCGGCACCGGCGACGCGCTCGTCATCGCGCGCAAGCTGGGCACGTCGCATGTCTACAGTCTCGCGGGGCTCGGGCGTGTGCCGACGGATCTCGCATGTGAGGTTCGCGTCGGCGGTTTTGGCGGCGTGGCGGGTCTGGCAACGTATCTGCGTGAAGATGACATCGCGCTCGTGCTCGATGCCACGCATCCCTACGCCGCGCAGATGAGCCATCATGCACGCGAAGCGTGTACGCTCGTTGGCGTGCCCTTGTGGGCCGTGCGTCGTCCGGCATGGCAGCCGCGAACGGGCGACGTCTGGCGCGAGGCGCGCGATTGGCCAGGCGTCGTCGATGCGATCGCGGCCTATGAAAAGCCGTTATTCACGCTCGGACGCGAGCCGCTTGCGCATCTTGACGAGATACCCGCGTCGCAATTCTGGACGATCCGTTGTCTCGACCCGCACGAAGGCAACGCGCGTGCGCGGATCGTCGATGCGCGCGGGCCGTTCAGTATCGAAGGCGAGCGCGCGTTGTTCGATGCGGCGCGTATTGATGTCGTCGTCAGCAAGAACAGCGGCGGCCGCGCGACCGAAGCGAAGCTCGCGGTGGCGCGCGAACGCGGCTTGCCCGTCGTGATGCTTGCGCGGCCCGCGCTTCCCGAAGCCGATCGCGCGTTCGACGATCCGGCAAGCGCGCTCGATGCACTCACAACCGAACTTCCTCTTCCATGACCGTCTATTTCATCGGCGCCGGACCGGGCGACCCGGAACTCATCACCGTGAAGGGCCAGCGGCTCATCCGCTCGTGTCCGGTGATTCTTTATGCGGGCTCGCTCGTGCCCGACGAAGTGTTGAGCGGGCATCGGGCGACGCGTGTCGTGAACACGGCGGAACTCGATCTCGATGCGATCGTCGCGTTTCTCGAAAACGCGCACGCGCGGGGAGAAGACGTGGCGCGCGTGCATTCCGGCGACCCTTCGCTTTACGGCGCGACAGGCGAGCAGATGCGCCGTCTCGATACGCTCGCGATTCCTTATGAGATCGTGCCGGGCGTGACGGCGACGGCGGCATCGGCGGCGGCGCTCAAACGCGAACTCACCTTGCCGGGCATCTCGCAGACCGTGATTCTCACGCGCTATGCCGCGAAAACGTCGATGCCCGAAGGCGAATCGCTCGCGGATCTGGCGCGTCATCGTGCGACGCTCGCCATTCATCTTGGCGTGCGGCATATCGAGCGTATCGTCGACGATCTGCTGCCGCATTACGGCGCGGATTGTCCTGTCGCCGTGGTGTTTCGCGCGAGTTGGCCGGATGAAACGCGCGTGGAAGGCACGCTTGCGGATATCGCGGTGAAGGTGCGGGCAGTGCGTTTGCAACGCACGGCGCTGATTCTCGTGGGCCGTGTGCTCGACGCCCAGGGTTTCGCCGATTCCACGCTCTACGGTAAGGAATGAAGGTCGATGCGCGATCTCGACGCCGTCTTCGCCTCGCTCGCGAAATCCGCGTTTCGCAGGCGTTTTGCGTTGGGTGTGCGGGAAGGGCGCTATCTGCGCGAACGCGGCGTGGAAGCGGTCGTCGCGCAGGCGCATGAACTGATCGCGAAGCGCCTTGCGCCGCAAGCGCCGCTCAACGATGGCAAGCAGACGCCGTTTCGCGGGCATCCGGTGTTCATCGCGCAGCACGCGACGGCGACGTGCTGCCGCGGTTGTTTGGCGAAATGGCACGGCATCGCGGCGGGCAAGGTACTCGATGAAGCCGAACGTCGGCATGTCGTCGACGCGATCGATCGCTGGCTGCGCGCGCAGCCGTTGCCGGAGATCGCGGTTGTTGAAAAGCGGCAGGGTGAGTTGCCGTTTTGAGGCGTGGCTTATAACGCCCCCGCCGTGCAAGCGCGACGCCACCAGACCTGCTAAGCCTCAAGTCTCCATCGCCAATGCCGATAAGCACGGCATGGACAATTTCGACTTCGGCCCGGCGAAGGGGCCGCTCATCGCATCGATCGTGGCGCCCGCGAAAGCTTTGCTGAGCGCGCACAACGTCATCCGCAAGGCGCGCGGCGAACCGCCATTCACCGACGACGTGAAGGCATTCGCCGCATGGGTCGACCGAGGCGAACCCGAGGAGCCCGCGATGGCGCCGGTTCTATGCCGCCTGATCCGCGACGGCTACACGAGCTGATGCATCAATTCTCGACGCGTCAATTCCGAGCCGGATCGGACTTCCGCTTCGCCCGCCGCGCCAGCATGTTGAGCGCTTCGACGAGCGCGGAGAACGCCATCGCCGCATAGATATAGCCTTTCGGCACGTGCGAGCCGAATCCTTCCGCGATCAGCGTCATCCCGATCACGAGCAAGAAGCCGAGCGCCAGCATCACGATAGTCGGATTGCGTTCGATGAACCGCGACAGCGGCCCCGCCGCGAACAGCATGACCGCGACCGCAGCGATCACGGCAACGAACATGATCGGAATGTGCTCCGTCATGCCGACCGCCGTCACGATGCTGTCGATGGAAAACACCAGATCGAGCAGCAGAATCTGGCCGATCGCCGACAACGGTGTGAGGCGCGCGCCCGCATTCGCGCCAGCGTGATCGTCGGCGTCGTGCGTGACGTGATGGCGGATTTCCGTGGTCGCCTTCCACACGAGAAAGACGCCGCCCGCGATCAGGATCAGATCGCGCCACGAGAAGCCGTGCCCGAACGCCTCGAAGATCGGCGCGGTGAGGCGCACGATCAGCGCGACCGTGCCGAGCAAACCGAGCCGCATTACGAGCGCGAGCCCGATGCCGATGCGTTGCGTGCGCTCCCGATGCGCCTCGGGCAGCTTGTTGGTCAGGATCGAAATGAAGATCAGGTTGTCGATGCCAAGCACCACTTCCATGACGACGAGCGTCGCGAGAGCGGCCCAGGCGGCGGGATCGGTCAACAGTGTGGCGAGGTAGTCCATGCGCGTCGGAAGCCTTTGAGTTGTGCGAAAGCCGCATCGAGTGGATTGAGCGCGTGATATTAACGCAGACTTGGATGAATGAAAGGAACTTGAAAACTTTTCGAGACACCAAGCGGAGGAGACACAGAGATGCGTTGCGAAGTATCAGCGTTTGCGCTCGAAACACAACAAGCGCCGGATTTGAAACGGTTTTTTCCTTATGCGAAGATGCTCACCGCAGACGATTAAGGGTAAACTCTCGGTCTCGTTTGCCGCCGACTGCGGCGCCTGCCCACCCTCCTGCGCGCCGCAGGAAAACTCCTTGAGCAGCATGTCAGGAAAATCTCAACGCCTCGTCGAGCTGGACTTCTTTCGCGGACTCGTGCTGCTCGTCATCGTCGTCGATCACATCGGCGGCAGCATGTTGTCGCGCTTCACGCTGCACGCCTTTGCGCTCAACGACGCCGCCGAAGTCTTCGTGTTCCTCGGCGGCTTCGCCACGGCGACGGCCTATACCGCGATGGCCAGCCGGCGCTCGGAAAGCGCCGCACGCGTGCGTTTTCTCAAGCGCTCGGTCGAAATCTACCGCGCGTTTCTCGTCACTGCCGCGCTGATGCTCGTCGCGACCTTCCTGCTGCGGCCGTTTTTCGGCAGCGCGCCGAATCTGGCGCTGCATGACCTCGACAGTCTCACAGCCGCGCCGGTGTCGTCACTGACGCAGATTCTCACCTTCGAGCGCCAGCCGTATCTTGCCGCCGTCCTGCCGATGTACGCGCTCTTCGCGCTGTCCGTGCCGCTTACGCTGCCGCTCGCGCGCAGCAAGCCGTGGTTGCTGCTCGGTCTGAGCCTCGGCCTGTGGGCGTTTGCGCCGCAAATCGGTGAATACTTGCCATCCGCCAACGACACGCTTTGGGACTTCAATCCCGCCGCCTGGCAACTGATGTTCGTGCTCGGCGTGCTGGCGCGCTGCACGCCGGTTTATCAGCGCGTGACTTCGCATCGCATGGGATGGGTCGTCAGTCTGGGGGCGCTCGCGCTGATCATCGGCATGGCGTATTACAAGCTGCTCGTACTGCCGCCCGTCTTGGATAGCGCGTTCAAGCGTGACCTCGCCGGCGCGCGCGTCGTCAACTTTCTCGCCATTGCGTGGATCGCCACCAATTTTGCGCGCTACGGTCTGATCAAGGAAATCGCATCGCGCCTGCCGTGGGTCGGGGCAGTGGGGCGCGACGGCATGGTGTGCTTCGTCGTCGGCACGGTGATATCGCTCGTCGTCGATTCCATCCTCTTCACGCTGACCGATGGCCTCATCAACGTGCCCGCCGGTCTGGCCGCGGATGCGATTGCCGTAACCACGCTGCTTGCCGTGCCTCAAGTGCATCAAGCGGTCTTGCGATGGCTAGGCGGGCGGCCAAGGACGATTCCGGCTGTGGTTCCTGCTGCCGAGAAAGGCGGGGCGCAGTAAGAAAGGGCGGCTAACAGGCCGCCTTTTTAACGCGCATACGAGCAACTAACGGTCGAGTTCAACGGCAGCTTGAAAGTGATTGGGCACAACCCTTGCAGACAAGGCGAAACCTTAACGATAAACCATCGACGTCATGTTAAAACTTGCCATTCTTTTCGCGGTCATCTCTGTCATCGCCGGCTTCTTCGGTTTCGGACGCGTGTCGTCCGGTGCGGCCGGCATCGCGAAGATTTGCTTCTTCATCTTCCTGATTCTGTTCGTCATCTTCCTGATCGTCGCCATTTCGGCGGGCTCGCTCGTCTTGTAACGACTGCGCGCTTCCTCGCATCGACCCGGTCGCCGGGTCGGTGTTACTCTGCGTCAAGAGACATTCACGCGACGGCACGGGCGCCCGACGACCCCGCCGCGCTGAATTCGAAAGGAGGAGGCGATGCAGCATGCCATCGGCGCGGCGCTTCGGCCCGCGCATCACGACGTAATTCATCAATCGCATGAGCGCTCGGCCACTTTTGGTCTCTCCGCGACCATGCGTCCCGAATACGAAGTCTTGTCCGGCGCGCAACTCGCCTTGAAGCGCGACGAGAGCCGCGCGCTCTTCGCTCACGCGTTGCCGGTGATGGAAACGCTCTACGCGCAGATCGCCAACACGCACAGCATGATCGCGCTCACGGATTCGAGCGGGCTGATTCTGCACTCCCTGGGCGATGACGACTTCCTCGCCCGCGCGCAAAAGGTCGCGCTGCAGGCGGGCGCGGTGTGGAGCGAGGCGCATCAGGGTACGAATGCCATCGGCACGACCATCGCCGAACGGCAGGCCGTCACCGTCCACGGCGATCAGCACTATCTGCGCGCCAACCATTTTCTGACGTGTTCGTCGGTGCCGATTCTCGATCCGCGCGGCGGCCTGAGCGGCGTACTCGATGTCACCGGCGACCGCCGCGGCTATCACCAGCACACGATGGCGCTCGTCAAAATGTCCGGCCAGATGATCGAGAACCGCCTGATCGCAAGCGCGTTCGGCGACGGTCTGCGAATTCATTTTCATAGCCGCCCGGAATTCATCGGCACGTTGATGGAAGGCATCGCCGTATTCGATCTCGATGGCCGGCTTCTGAGCGCCAATCGCAGCGCGCAGTTTCAACTCGGACTGGAGCTTGGGCATCTGCGCGTGCAGACGCTGGCATCGCTATTCGGTGCGACTCCCGACGAACTGATCGAGCGGGCCGGCAAGCCGCCGCGCCGCCTTCAGCTGCATAGCGGCGTCGGCGTGTTCGCGGGCGTCGAATATCGCGAGCGCACGGTCGCGCCGGTCGCGGTGCCAGTCAGAACGAATGCGCCCGTTGAAAGCAAGACGCCGTCGCGTCTCGCTGATCTCTGTACGGGCGATGCGCGCGTGTACGAACTCATCCAGCAAGTCAGGAAAGTGGTCGGCAAGGAGATTCCTATCCTGATCGGCGGCGAGACCGGCGCGGGCAAGGAGATGCTGGCGCGCGCCATTCATCGCGATTCGCCACGGCGCGATGGACCGTTCGTCGCGGTGAACTGTGCGTCGTTGCCGGAGACGCTGATCGAATCCGAGCTATTTGGCTATGCGCAGGGCGCGTTCACCGGCGCGGCCAAGCGCGGTGCGTCGGGCAAGATCGTGCAGGCGAACGGCGGCACGCTCTTTCTCGATGAAATCGGCGACATGCCGCTCGCGCTTCAAAGCCGGCTCTTGCGCGTGCTGCAAGAGCGCGTGGTCGAGCCGCTCGGCGCGGCGCGCGCCGTGCCGGTCGACTTCACGCTGGTCTGCGCGAGCAACCGCAAGTTGCGCGAGCAGGTTGCGAAGGGCGAGTTTCGCGAGGACCTGTTTTATCGCGTGAACGGCCTGGCTGTAACCTTGCCGCCGCTGCGCGAGCGCACCGATTTGCGAGCGGCCGTCGAGCGCATCTTGCGCCACGAGTGTCTTGCGGACCGCGTGTTGAGCGTCGACGAAGACGTGCTGGCGCTGTTTGCACGGCATCGCTGGCCGGGTAATTTCCGGCAGTTGAGCAATGTGCTGCGCACGGCATCGGCGATGCTCGATGATGACGAAACGCGCATCGGCGTGACGCATCTACCGCGCGATTTCATCGATGATTTCGAGGCTCCCGTTCGCGACGAACCGAGCGCTGCTCCCGCTGGCGATGCGCGGCTCGCGGATATCGCCGCGAGCGTGGTTGCGGCGGCGCTGGAGTCGCATGGCGGCAATGTGTCGGCGACGGCGCGGGCGCTGGGTGTGTCGCGGACGACGGTTTATCGGAAGTTGCGGCGATAGCGCTCTTGTCACTGATACGACATGGTGAAGAGTGCCTTGCCGCTGACTCGGCCCATTTGCAGAGTCGCCGCGGTGCGCACGTACTGCGCGATAAGCGGAACGGTCATCGCGCCGCCGCTGGCTGTTCCCACGCTCCACTGGTTCGACGTTCCCGCGAGCGGCGATGCCGGTCCATAGGAGACTGGGCTGGAACCGAACAGCACGCGAAGCCCTACACCTGACGCAGCCGAATCGCCACCGATCGTCAGAATATTCGATTGATTGGCAGGGTTGAGCGCGTCGGTGAGTGTCACGTTCACCTTGGCCCCCGCGGCACAATTCAGACCGAGGGAAAAGGCGGTGTTACCCGCTGTCGCGCCGACGCTCGGCAAGTCCGACGGCGCGACTTTCTGCATCGTCACGGTGACCGCTGGCGTGGTAACGCTGCAGGCCTGACCGGTCACCATAGTGCCGGTGACGAGCGTCTCCGTGACGGTCAACGTATTAATGCAAGGGCCAGTGAAACTGATGGTCATGGAAGGCATAATGGTGATCGTTCCGCCACTGATCGGTCCGGTCACGACCAGATCGGCGCGCACGTAGTGGGCCGTGCTGCCGCTCGTGACCGTAAAGGAACTGGTGGTCGGTGCCTGCTCCCAGCCCCCGTTCCAGCCGCTCGTGATATAGAACCTCACGCCTATGCCGTCGACGTTCGTCTGATAGGTTTTCGGATTGCCTGCGACCACGGTGCCGTTGACGGTGGTGTTTTGCTGGATCGTGCACGTGACATTGGATGCCGACGCGCCGGGATTCTGCGACGTGCTGTTGAGTATCGTGCCCACAGCCGCGTCACGCCCGATCGAGAGCGAACCGGGAAATGACATCGGTGTCATGGAGCCATTTGGAAACGTGATCGTGTCGCCGAAAGCGCAAGTACCCGTGAGCAGCAGCCAAAGCGCGAGAAGTCGCGTGATCGCGGGGTATGGAGAATGGCCAAGCCGGTGCGCGGACGATATCCGCCGAGAACCGGTCCGAAGGTTTTTCATGCGAAGCATGACTTGAGCATAGTGGCCCGCCACGCGAATTGCGAACGCTCGCGAGGCAATGCAAGTGCGCGCGAAACGACGGTGGCGATCGTGCCGTTACGCGTGATGATCCAGCGAACTTGCATCGCCCGCGGCAGACGGCAGCGCGCCGCTATGATCCTTGAGGCCCACGCCGGTCAGCTTCAGGCGGCGCGCTTCGTTCAGCAGCCAGTGCAGCTTGAACGCGGCCGCATCGTAGTTCAATCCCTCGGGCCGCACGTTCGAGATGCAGTTGCGCTCGGCGTCGTGACGACCTGGCCTCGGCGCAAAAGTCACGTAGAGCCCGAGGCTGTCGGGCGAACTGAGGCCCGGCCGCTCGCCAATCATCACCACGACGATGCGCCCTCCCAGCAACTCGCCGATCGGGTCGCCGAGCGCGACACGCGCCTGTGTCGCGATGACGACCGGCGCGACTTTCCAGCCATCGAGCTTCGGACGCATGCGGGCGAGAAACGCGGCGGCGTGTCGCTGCGCGGCGAAAGCCGAGAGGCCATCGGCGGCGACGAAAACAATATCGGGCGCCGCTTCTGTTCGTGCGGCATGTTCGGCAAGGCGGGCGCGGCTGGCATCGTCGAGTGCGCGGCCCAGGTCGGGACGCCGCAAATAGTGATCGCGATCCGGCGCGGCGCTTGCCGCTTCGAGCGTGTCGAAGCCGGCTGCATGTAGTTCCGCGGCGAGCGCGGCGGTATCGAGCGGCTGATGCACGGCGTCGCGCGCTTGCGCATGCGCCAGGCCGAAGGCGAGCAGCGGCGCGGTTGGCAAACTGTCGCCGGTGCGTCCCAGAGCAATGCGCGCGTTGGTGAAGCGCTTGAGCGCATCCCAGGGATTGGTTTCGATGCCGTTGGTGGAGCTCGAACCACTGGCAAATGCACTCGCGCGAACGCTGTCGCCCTCGTGCTTCGGCGCGCCAGTGTGCAAGCCCGCCATGTCGCGTCTTTGCACCGACGCGTCCGCGCGCTCATCGACGCGGCCCTCGCGCGCCGATGCATCCACGCTCCGCTTATCGATCTCATCCATCACGCATCGATCCAGTCGAGCAACGGCTGTCCCTGCGCGCTGCCGGATGCCGACAGCAAGCCGCCACGTCCATCCGTCACGCGCATTTTTTGCAGCCACGCTTCGAATTCCGGCGCGCGCTTCAGGTTCAGCACGCGGCGAATATAAAGCGCGTCATGGAACGACGTGCTCTGATAGTTCAGCATGACATCGTCCGCGCCCGGCACGCCCATGATGAAGTTCACGTTGGCCACGCCCAGCAGCGTCAGAAGCGTGTCCATGTCGTCCTGATCGGCTTCGGCGTGGTTCGTGTAGCAGATGTCGCAACCCATCGGCACGCCGAGCAGCTTGCCGCAAAAGTGATCTTCGAGGCCGGCGCGGATGATCTGCCGGCCATCGTATAAATATTCCGGACCGATGAAACCGACCACCGTGTTCGTCAGAAGCGGCTTGAAACGGCGCGCGACCGCATAGGCGCGCGCCTCGCAGGTCTGCTGATCGACGCCATGATGCGCATTGGCCGACAACGCGCTGCCCTGGCCCGTCTCGAAGTACATCACGTTGTCGCCGACCGTACCGCGACCGAGCGACAGCGCGGCATCGTGTGCTTCCTCCAACAGCTTGAGCGATACACCGAAACTCGCGTTGGCGCGCTCGGTGCCCGCGACCGACTGGAACACGAGATCCACCGGCGCGCCTTGCTCGATTGCCGCGAGCGTGTTGGTGACGTGAGTCAGCACGCACGATTGCATCGGCACGTCGTAGCGCTGGCGGAAATCGTCCATCATCGTGAGCAGCGCCGTGATGGCGGCAGGCGAATCCGACGCCGGATTGATGCCGATCACCGCGTCGCCGCAGCCGTAGAAAAGGCCGTCGAGCATGGACGCGGCGATGCCTTTCGGATCGTCGGTCGGATGGTTCGGCTGCAGCCGAACCGAAAGATGCCCCGGCAAGCCGATGGTCGTGCGAAACCGCGTGATCACCGGACGCTTGCGCGCGGCGAGGATCAGGTCCTGATTGCGCATGAGCTTGGAAACGGCTGCGACCATTTCCGGCGTGAGGCCCGCGGTGACGCCTTCGAGCGCGGCGGTGTCCGTGGTGTCGGCGAGCAGCCATTCGCGGAACTCGCCGACGGTGAGATGCGCGATGGGCGCGAAGGCATGCGCGTCATGGGTATCGACGATCAGGCGCGTGACTTCATCGTGCTCGTAGGGAATGAGCGGTTCGTCGAGAAACGCGCGCAGCGGCACCTGTGCAAGCGCGAGTTTTGCGGCGATGCGCTCTTCTTCCGTCGCCGCCGCGAGGCCCGCGAGTTCGTCGCCCGAACGACGCGGACTCGCGCGCGCGAGCAGCGTTTTCAGATCGTCGAAACGGTAGCGCCGTGCGCCGATCGTCTCCTGATATGTCATCGCGTCTCCTTCGTTCAAGGGAAAGCCGCCACGTCTTCCGTACGTGCCGCCACTCACTTTAACCGCTTCGCGCAGCGCCCGCGCCTCGTCAAAAAAGCCCCCCGCGCCGAAATCCGCGCCCGTGCGATAATTTCGCGCTTGTCCCGCCTCTTGCGTTGCGCCCGTGCAGCGTCATCGCCCGTGAAAAATCTCCTCGTGAACCTCGACCGTATCGGCGCTTTCGACGAAATCGTCGATGTCCGCACGCCGCTCGAATACGCCGACGATCACATCCCCGGCGCCCTCAACGCGCCGGTGCTGACGAACGAGGAGCGCGTGATCGTCGGGACCATGTACAAGCAGGTTTCGCCTTTCGAAGCCACGCGCGTCGGCGCCGCCATGGTCGCGCGCAATATCGCGCGACATCTGGATACGCTCTTTTCCGACCGGCCGCGCAACTGGCGCCCGCTCATTTATTGCTGGCGCGGCGGCAAGCGCTCCGGCTCGATGACGACCTGGTTCAACATGATCGGCTGGCAGGCGCGTCAACTGGAAGGCGGCTACAAGACTTATCGGCGCGAAGTGCTCGATTCCCTCGTCACGCTGCCGTGCCGTTTTCGTTACGTCGCGCTGACGGGCCACACCGGCAGCGGCAAGACGCGTCTGTTGCACGCGCTCGATCAGGCCGGCGCGCAAACGCTGGATCTGGAAGGGCTCGCGGCACATCGCGGTTCGTTGCTCGGCGCGTTGCCGGGACAGACGCAGCCTTCGCAGAAGGCGTTCGAGTCGGCGCTCGTGAGTGCGTTGCGTGGTTTCGATGCGGCCAAGCCCGTGTATATCGAAGCGGAAGGGCGGCGCATCGGCGCGCTTTCGGTGCCGGATGCATTGCTGGACGGTCTGCATGGCGCGGCGTGCGTGGAAGTGGAGGCGCGCCGCGAAGATCGCATCGCGTTTCTGTTGCAGGACTACGCGCATCTTTTCGACAATCCCGCGTTCTTCAAGTCGCAACTGGCGCGACTCATCGGGCTGCATAGCCGCGAGCGCGTGGAGCGCTGGCATCGGCTGATCGATGAAAACGCGCGCGCCGAGCTGTTCGCGGAACTCATCGACCGTCATTACGATCCCGCGTATGGCCGCAGCAGCCGCGCGCTTTATACGCATCTGGCAAAGGCGTCCCACATGACCTTCCGGCCCAACGATGCCGACAGCGTCGCGCAGGCCGAGGCGCTTCTCGCGCAATTGGCGCAGACATCGCCCGCGGCGAACTGAGATTAATCTTCATCATTCGAGTCAAACATGAATACTCACGCGCCCCGACCCCCTCGCATCGCGCCCGGCTGGATCGTTTTTCTGCTGATCGCGGTCGTCGGTCTCTTCTATGTCAAATGGTTTCCGTACTACAACCGCGCGTTCGTGGCGGCGAGTCAGCATTCCATCGGCAAGTCCATTTTGATGGGCGCGTCCGCGAGTGCGCCGGCACCGTCGTGGCAAGCGGCGCTCGACTATGCCATGGCTTACGGCAAGGCCATCTGGCAGGCGATGGTGCTCGGCCTGTTGCTCGGTTCGGCGGTGCAGGCGTTGATTCCGCCGCGCTGGGTCGCGCGTGCGCTCGGCGAACGAAACTTCGGCAGCGTGTTGAATGGCGGCTTGATGTCCTTGCCCGGCATGATGTGCACGTGCTGCGCGGCGCCGGTCGTGGCGGGCTTGCGCGCGCGGGAAGCGGCGCCGGGCGCGGCGGTCGCGTTCTGGCTCGGCAACACGGTGCTCAATCCGGCGGCGCTGGTGTTCATGGGCTTCGTGCTCGGCTGGCAATGGACCGGGCTGCGCCTCGTGCTCGGTGTGCTGATGGTGTTCGGGTTGGGTTACGCGGTCAATCGCATGGTGACGCCCGCGCAGGCGGCGCAATCGCGCGAGGCGCTTGCAAACCTCGTCAAGGAAGATGAGCCGGGCACGGCGTTTTCGCGCTGGTTGCGCATTCTCGGGCGCATGACGTTGCGGCTCGTGCCGGAGTACATCGTGCTGGTGTTGTTGCTGGGCGCGGCGCGCGCGTGGCTGTTTCCGCATATCGGACCGAATATCGACGACAGCATGCTGTGGATCGTCGCATTCGCGATTGCGGGCACGTTGTTCGTCATTCCGACGGCAGGCGAAGTGCCGATCATTCAGGCGATGCTTTCGCTCGGCATGGCTGCCGGCCCAGCAGGCGCGTTGCTGATGACCTTGCCGCCCGTCAGCGTGCCCTCGCTCGCCATGCTCGCGCGCTCGTTCCCGCCGAAGGTGCTCGCGTTCGTCACGGCGGCGGTGGTCGTGTTCGGGGTAGTGAGTGGGGCGGTGGCGGCCTGGTGGTTTTGAGCAGACGGGCTCGGGCGCTCAACGACGATCGCCGTCGTGAGCGCCTTGCCCAGCGGCATCAATGCAACGCCGCTCCCGCCTTGATCAACAACTTGAACGGCAAAGCCAGCAGCATCGCGCCGCCCACACCTGTCACCCAAAGCGCGACGAACCAGAAGACCTTCTTCGCGCGCATCATCGCAATAGAGCCGCCGCGTTCAGTGATAGTGATGTTCGCCATGACGCACCTTTCCTCTGAATACCCAATAACTCAGCATGGTGTAACCCAGGATCACCGGCAAAATAACCGCCGCGCCGACAATCGTGAATAGCTGCGAGGAACGCGGCGAAGCGGCATCCCAAAGCGACACGCCCGGAAAAATCTCCTGCGGCGAAATGCTCGCAACCAATCCCGCGTAACCCAGCAACATGAAGCCGAGCGCCACCGCGAACGGCCGCGTTTCGTGCCGCGAACGGATCGAGCGATGCATCGCCCAAGCACAGGCCACGACTAGCGCCGGCACCGGCAGCATCCGATAAAACCACGGCGAGTCGAACCAGCGCGATGCAATGCCCGCGTCCTGCAGCGGCGTCCACACGCTCACCACGACAATCGTTGCAAGCTGCAGCAGCGTCAACGGCCATACGACGCGATACAGCCGTCGCTGCAAATCGCCTTCGGTCTTCGCGATCAGCCAGCATGCGCCGAGCAGGGCGTAAGTCACGACGAGCGCGCCGCCCGTGAACAGCGAAAACGGCGTGAACCAGCCGAAGGCGTCGCCGGCGAAGCGGCCTTCGGCGACGGGGATGCCATCGAGAAACGCGCCGAGCGCCACGCCTTGAAAGAACGTCGCGCCCGCCGATCCGCCGATGAACGCAAGATCCCACATGGACTTCGTGCGCGACGCCTTGGCGCGAATCTCGAACGACACGCCGCGAAAGATCAGGCACACGAGCATCAGCACGAGCGGCAGATAGAGCGCGGAAAGCACGGTGGAGTAGACCATCGGGAACGCGGCGAAGAGGCCCGCGCCGCCCAGCACGAGCCACGTTTCGTTGCCGTCCCACACGGGCGCGACGGTGTTCATCATCACGTCGCGGTCGTGCTGGTCGGGAAAGAAGGGAAACAGGATGCCGATGCCCAGATCGAAGCCATCGAGCACGACGTAGAGGAAGAGGCCCAGTGCGATGATCGCGGCCCACGCGACGGTGAGGTCCATATGTTCAAGCTCCTTCGATGGACTGATGCGGAAGACTCATCGGACGGCGCGCGGTGCCATCGGACGAATCGGGCGTATGAGACGGCGCGCCCGGCAACGCCGGCCCATGACGCAACAACTTCAGCAAGTAGTAGATGCCGGTGCCGAAGACGATCGTGTAGACGATCACGAACGCGAGCAGCGAAACGCCGACCTGTTGCGCGGTGACGGGCGAGACGGCGTCGGCCGTGCGCATCACGCCATAGACCACCCACGGTTGACGGCCCGCCTCGGTCGTGACCCAGCCCGCGAGCAACGTGATGAAACCGCTCGGACCCATGATCAGCACGAAGCGATGGAACCAGCGCGCATCGAATAATTTGCGCTTGCGATGCAGCAGCCAACCGGCGATGGACATGAGGATCATCAAGACGCCGAGTCCCGCCATCACGCGAAAACTCCAGAACACGATGGTCGAATTCGGCCGCTCGTCTTTCGGGAACGTCTTGAGGCCGCGAATCTCGCCGTTCCAGCTATGCGTGAGGATCACGCTGCCGAGATGCGGAATCTGCACGGCGTACTTCGTCGTTTCCGCTTCCATGTCCGGAATGCCGAAGAGATTGAGCGCGGTGCCGCCTTTCTCCGTTTCCCAGATACCTTCGATAGCCGCGATCTTCGCCGGCTGATACTTGCGCGTGTTGAGACCGTGCGCGTCGCCGACGAAAGCCTGGATCGGCGTCAGGACCAGCAGCAGCCAGAGCGCCATCGAAAAAGTCTTTCTGATGGCCGGATCGCGTCGGCCCTTCAGCAGATGCCACGCGCCCGTCGCGGCCACGACCAGCGCCGCGACGATGAACGCCGCAATCGCCATATGCGCGAGCCGGTACGGAAACGACGGGTTGAAGATGATCGCGAACCAGTCCACCGGCACGACGTGATCGCCTTCGATGCGAAAACCTTGCGGGGTCTGCATCCAGCTATTGGACGCAAGAATCCAGAAAGTCGAGATGAGCGTGCCGATGGCCACCATCAAGGTGGCGCCGAAGTGCGCTTTCGGGCCGACCTTGTTCCAACCGAACAGCATGATGCCGAGGAAGCCAGCTTCGAGGAAGAACGCGGTCATCACCTCGTAGGTGAGCAAGGGACCCGTGATCGGACCGGCGAAGCTCGAAAAGCCGCCCCAGTTGGTGCCGAATTCGTAAGCCATCACGACGCCCGACACCACGCCCATGCCGAACGCGACAGCAAAAACCTTCGACCAGAAAAGGCACAGTTCTTTGTAGACGGGTTTGCCGGTCTTAAGCCACGCGCCTTCTAGCACGGCGATGAAGCTTGCAAGTCCGATGGAAAGCGCGGGAAAGATGATATGAAACGAGACAGTGAACGCGAACTGGATACGCGCCAGGTCGATTGCTTCGGGAGTCGCATGCATGATGACTTTTGCTTTGAAATTCACGCGTGCCGTATTGCAACGTGCGGCATGCGCGGGTTGAAACGTCGGTAATGCTGGAGCGGACTGTAGCGCCATTTATGCGTCTCTGTTGCGCTGCGTCAGAAAACGCGCGTTGCGCGCAAATGCCGCGGTTTGAAGGGTTTAGCGAGGCTAATGGCTTGAAAGCGTGCTGTTTTTGGTATGGAGGATGACTCGTCGAGAGCAGGAATGCGGGCTGCTTTACGCGACAATCGACCGCACTGCATCAAGACTCGTCCGATTCACATTGACGCAGGCCTGTTCGACGAACTTTCACGTCCTCGCGAGACTTTATTTGCGAGACGCGCGAGTACCATAATGGCTTTTGAGCACGCGCCACGCGCGGCTATGCAAGGAGACCCAAATGCGCCTCGATGACGAAGCAGAAAGCAGCAATGTCGAAGACCGGCGAGGCAGCGGCGGAGGCGGCGGATTCAGAGTCGGCGGCGGATCCATCGGCATCGGGACGATTGTCGTCGCGCTCGCGGCATCGTACTTCTTCGGCATCAATCCGATGACCATCATCAACGGCGCGCAAATGCTTCATGGCAACGCGCCCGTGCAGCAGCAAGCCGCGCCGTCGAATGCACCGCCCGCGCAAGACGCCGGCGCCGTGTTCGTGCGTCGCGTGCTCGGCAATACCGAGCGAACCTGGCAACACATCTTCAAGACGCAGTTCAATCAGGACTATCCGGCGCCCAAGCTCGTGCTGTTCTCGGGCGGCACGCAAACAGGCTGCGGCACGGGACAAGCGGCGATGGGGCCGTTCTATTGTCCGAACGACCGGCGCGTTTATATCGACTTGTCGTTCTATCGCGAGTTGAAGGATCGCTTCGGCGCGGGCGGCGACTTCGCACAGGCCTACGTGATCGCGCACGAAGTCGGGCATCACGTGCAAAACGTGCTCGGCATCATGGACAAGGTCGATAGCGCACGCGCGCGCATGTCGCCCGCGCAGGCGAATGCGCTTTCGGTGCGCGTCGAGTTGCAGGCGGATTGTTTTGCGGGCGTGTGGGCGGCGGTTGCGCAGCAGGACAATGCAAAGCTCATTCAGCCGGGCGATTTCGAGCAGGGCTTGAATGCGGCGGGCGCAATTGGCGACGACCGGTTGCAGCAGCAATCGCAAGGACGCGTGGTGCCGGAAGCGTTCACGCACGGATCGAGCGAGCAACGGCAGCGATGGTTGCGCAAGGGCTTGTCGTCCGGCGATATCCGTCAATGCGATACGTTTTCGGCCAAGACCCTGTAACGCCGTCTAGGCGCCGAAGACGTGACTCGACGGCGGACTTACAAACGCTGACAGCCGTGGCGCGACAAATTCTTTAGAATCGCTGTTTTTCCGGCGCGGCATCGAGCCGCATACACCGGTGCATCCAGGTCTGTCGATGAAGCGAATTCTGATCGTCAAAGTCACGTCTCTCGGCGATATCGTCGAAACGCTGCCGGTTGTCTCCGACTTGCGGCGGGCGTTTCCATCCGCGAAGGTCGACTGGGCCGCCGACGCCGCGTTCGCTGACATCATCCGTTGGAGTCAAGGTGTCGACCGCGTGCTGAGCGCGCCTTTGCGCAAGTTCAAGAAGGCGCGCAACTGGAACGATCTCAAGGAAATCACGGGGTCCATCAGCGAGTTGCGCGCCGAGAAATACGACGTCATCGTCGATATTCATGGCGTGTACAAGAGCGCGATCATCGCGTTCATAGCGCGTGGGCGGCGGCGCTACGGCTATCTGAATCAGGACCTTGGCGAGCGTGGCGCGGCGTTCGCGTACAACGCGCGCTTCGGTCCGCGTCCGCACACCGACGCCTGGCGCGGCATGCGCGTGAGCGTCGCCGATGCGCTGGGCTACGAGATTCAGGAAACGCCCGACTACGATCTTCGACTCCCCGAGCCTACGCATGACCTCGGCATTCCACGCGGCGGCGCGCCCATCGCCATGTTGTTCCACGCGACCTCCGCCGATGTGAAGAAGTGGCCGAAGGATCACTGGGCCGAAGTCGGGCGCTGGCTCGTCGAGCGCGGCTATCAGATTGCGTTGCCGTGGGGCACGGAGCGCGAGCGCGGCGAAGCGCAGGCCATTGCCGCACTCGTGCCGCAGGCGCTCGTGCTGCCGAAGCTGAGCGTCGAGGAATGCGCGCACTGGATTCAGGCGTCGGAACTGGTCGTCGGAACCGATACCGGGCTCGTCCATCTCGCACATGCTTTGCAGCGGCGCACCGTTATGCTGTTCGCGGCGACATCGCGCGAGCATTTCGGTATCCACGAACCTGGCCGTTCGGTCTCTGTCGGTGATGGCGGAGCGCCGCCTGACGTGCCGCAAGTGCTCGGGGCAATACAAAGCGTTTTGGCTCCCGCTGAAGCGAATCGCCACGCGCATGCTGGCGTAATAACGCGTTAAAAAAATTTATGCGCATAAATTTTTTGCAGAATAATCGCGAAAGAGGGCGCACGGAAGTCATTTATTTAGTGCGCGAACGTAAATTTTGCTTAATAGCACTTGACGGCGATTCCGCGACCGGAGACGATTGCGAAAACACTTAAGAATCGTCCGATAAATGATCGAAGACTCCGCCGTTGACGCACGACAGACCATCGTGCGTCTTCAATCTGCCGACATCGTGCCGGGCGCGCCGCTCGAATGGGCGATCGTTTCCGCCGATGGGACGCCGCTTTTCGCGGCAGGCACCCTCATTCTCGACGAAGCGACGCGCGATTTCATTTTCAGGCAGTTCGATCCGCACCGGACTGCCGGCGACGCGGCGCCTCGACGAAAACCGGAAGGGCCGAGCGAGGAAACGCTCGTTCTCGACGACTTGGGTTTGTCGATCGGCGGCCGTATTGGCGTGCGTGTCACAGGCGGTTCGGGTTCGGCGATGTATGCGAGTCGCGTAATCGGTTTTTCGAATGCACGTCGCAATGGCGAGCGTTCGCTTTTTGTCACTCAGCCGCTCATGACGGGCTTCGATCCGCTGGACCTCACGCGTGGCGAACTGGTCGATCTCGTCGCGCTGACGGGAAAGGGCGTCTTCCGCTTCGCGTGTACGGTGGATGCGCTTTGCCGCGAGCCGTTCAGTTATGTGGTGTTATCGGCGCCAGGTACGATCCGCCGCCTGCGCACGCGCAAGTTCGTCCGCATGCCGACGCGCATGGCGGCATGCTATGCCATCGAAGGCGACGAGGGCGCGCTCAAACAGCCGGGTCGCGTGAGCGATATCAGTCCCTACGGCATGTCTTTGACTGTCGCGACGCCGAACGCGCGCGTGGGCGATCGTCTCGCACTCTCGTTTCGATTCGCGACCGACGGCGTCGATGTTCAGGTCGATACCATCGCCATCGTGCGTCACGTCGGCGACTTCGATGCATCGACGCAAAGCGCCGCTTATGGGCTTGAATTCGAATCGCTCGAACCAGCGCAGCGTATTGCGCTGAAGTCGTTCATGGCGGAGCACGGTTAGACGGGGCGTCGGCCGGTGCGCTTTGCCGAGCTGACATTCGCGAGCCTGCGCGTCGCCGGCGTCGTGGCCGAGCGCATGCCAGCCCCGCATTGCCCGTTTATCTCGAAGATCAACTCGGAAAGCCATCCGGAAACAATCGCTCGACCGCATTCTCGAAGTGCTGAATCGGCGCGGCGCCACGCAACGCGATGGGCGGCGGCGGTTCCTTGCCCGGCGCGGCTTCGCGCGATAGCACGGCAAACGGCACGCCGCTCACGCCCAGTTGCTTGGCAAACTCTTCGTCTTCGATCACGAGGTCCGTGTAGGTGCCTTCGTCGAGCGCTTCTTCGAGCAACTCGGGATCGATGCCGCATGTCGCGGCAATATCGATGAGCGCGTCCGGATCGCCGATATCGATACCTTCCTCGAAGTAAGCCTTGAAGATCGCGCGATGCACGATATCGAAGCGCCCCGATTCCTGCGCAAAAAGCGCGGTCTCGAACGCCTTGCGGCTGCGTCGCGCGACGGGCGGCGGACGCATCAACACGTTGCGCTCCTCGGCAAGCGGAACCACCGAGTTTTCCCAGGCGTCCTGGGCTTGTTCGCTATTCGGATCAGGCAGCGGCGTGGGTTCGGGACGCAGTTCGAACGCGTGCCAGCGAAGCTCTACTGCGTTGCCATACGCCTTGGCGAACTGATCGAGCACCGGTGTTTCCAGGTAGCAGAAAGGACATGTGAAGTCCGACCAGACATCGACATACAAAACAGGCGTGGTTGCCATGAAAAAGCCTCGAATGCAGGGGCGATGCATGCGCGCGCCCGGAAAGGACAAAACCGCAAAACCGGTATGTTAGCGCGTGCTGCGAGTCGATGTAGGCATGGCGCGGCGCGTTCAAGATTCGCCGGCTCAGAACCCGCCGTCGAGCTCGATCTTGCTGCCGTCGAAGAAGCGCGACAGACGGAAGGCGCGCGGGTCGACGAGCGGGGTGTCGTTCGCGACGATATCCGCCATCAACCGACCCGCACCGGGACCGATGCCGAAACCATGCCCCGAAAATCCCGTGGCGATGAACACCCCGGGCGTTCCGTCGATGCCCGAGATGACCGGCACCGCATCGGGCGTTACATCGATATAGCCGGCCCACGACTGCTCGACCTTCACCGCGCCAAGCGCCGGAAAAACCGCGCGAAATTCGTCGAGCGCGCGCTGGTTGAAGGCCTCGACAGGCGCGGGGTCGAGCGTGCGCACGGACTCGAATACCGTCGGCCGATTCAGTGGCCAGTGGCGCGGACGGCGTAGTTCCTCGAAGAAGCGCGCGTTGAAGCCGAGCTTGAGCGCGCCGAGCTGGCTTTTGAGCGCGGGCAAAAACTTGAAGAACAGCCGGAAACTGTCGGGCGTGATGTCGCTGTAGTTGCGGAATGCGTTGGCGATGGTATAGCCGCCGTCGAGCCGCTTGCGATAACCCATCGCGTGATTGCACGCGCTCACGTCGGGACCGCCTTCGAGCGGCGCCGTGCGCATGACCGACGAACGCACCATGAGCTGTGGCACATCGACATCGAGGTTGCCCGCGAAGAGCCGCGTCCACGCGCCGCCCGCGACCACCACGCTCGTGCACGCGATCCGTCCGTATTCCGTCACCACGCCGCTGACCTTGCCGCCGCTCGTTTCCACGCCGCGCACGGCGCAGGGCGTGAGTATCTTGACGCCTCGCTTGCGCAGCGCGGCGGCCATCGCCGGGACGGCGCGTTGCGGTTCGGCGCGGCCATCGCCGGGCGTGTAGATGCCGCCCGCGAAGCGGCGTGACGCGCCGGTCATCAGCGCGGCGGTTTCATCGGCGGAGATGATGCGCGAGTCGAGCGCGTCGCGGCCGACTTTTGCGACCGCGCGCGCGAGCCACGCTTCGTGATCGGCGAGCGCTTTGGCGTCGTCGGCGGCATAGAGGATGCCGCACTCGCGAAAGCCGGTGTCGATGCCGAGTTCTTCATCGATGCGACGCCACAGCTTCAGACTCTCGAGACTGAGTTCGAGCTCGCGCAGGTCGCGATGTGTCGCGCGGCACCAGCCCCAGTTGCGGCTCGACTGCTCGCCCGCGATGTGCCCTTTCTCGCACACCGCCACCGACAAGCCCTTGGCCGCCAGCGAGCGCGCGGTGCTGATGCCGATCACGCCGCCGCCCACGACGACCACGTCGACACGTTCGGGCAGCGTTCTGTCTTCGTCGATACGTTCTGTCAGCGGTCCCATGTCAGGACGCGCGCTCGTCAAGTCGTGCCGTTACGTTCATGTGTCGGTCAGGTTGAGCCGGGAGGCAGTCATGCTAAGGGATGCGCCTCTTTTTGACCATATGAATGAAATTGCCGCGATGTTGCATCCGAGTATGCAGCGCATGTTGCACGCCGTCTGCGCATGCGCCGGCGATCCGCTACGATAGGGCAGGCGCGGCCTCCAGGAGCAAACACAAGCGGATGCGCCGCGTCCGACAGCACCCGTCATCGAGCGTCAGGCACGGCGCGTGCGAACTCAGCGCCGCATGCGTCACGCGCCATTGGCGCCAGTCAACGCAATTTCCCCCCATCTCTGGAGAACTTTCATGCAAAAGACAGCATCGGCGAAGTGGAGCGGCGGCATCAAGGACGGCAAGGGTTTCATCTCGACGCAAACCGGCGTGCTCAACGAAGCGCCGTATGGCTTCAAGTCGCGTTTCGAGGAAGGTCCGGGCACGAACCCGGAAGAGTTGATCGGCGCGGCGCACGCTGGCTGCTTCACGATGGCGCTTTCGCTGCAACTCGAACTTGCGGGTCTGAAGGCCGAAAGCCTGGAAACGAAATCGACCGTCACGCTCGACAAAGACGGCGAAGGCTTCACCATCACCGCGTGTCAACTCGATCTGAAGGCGAGGATTCCCGGCGCGGACAAGGCTGCATTCGACAAGGCCGCGCAAGCCGCGAAGGAAGGCTGCCCGGTGTCGAAGCTGTTTGCGGGCAACGCGAAGATTACGCTGAACGCCGAACTGGTTTCCTGAGCGTTCGAGGCGTGGTTTGAGTGAAAAGACGCGGACCGGTCATCTCGACCGTCCGCGTTTTTTAATGCCGCGCCGCGTTCTTCCTCTCGGCCTTATGCGCGTACATTTTGCTGTCGCTTTCAATCAGAAGGTCGAAGAAACTCGCATGCTGCGCGGGATCGAACTGCGTCTGTCCAACGCTGAAGCGAATCTCGTAACCGCGTGTGGCCGAAGCATTGTGGGCAGCCAGCCTTGCGCGCAGACGTTCGAGCGCGTGGGCGGCTTCCTCGTCGCTCGCGTCGGTCAGGAGCGCGACGAATTCGTCGCCGCCAAGCCTGCCGATGACATCGCTTGCACGCAGCGAAGCGCGCAAGGCATCGGCGAAAGTGACGAGCGCGCGGTCGCCTTCCGCGTGACCGAAGGTGTCGTTGATGCGCTTGAAATCGTCGAGATCGAAGAACAGCAGCGACGCGCGCCGATCGAGCCGTTTGCAGATATTGAGCGCATGCCGCGCTAGCGCTTCGAAACCGCGACGGTTGGCAATGAGCGTCAGGTCATCGACGGTTGCAAGTTCGATCGCCGCGATCTCCTGTTCCGCGATATGCGCGAGATCGCGCAAGAGGCTGCGCTCTTCGCCGTCGAATTCGCGGGGACGGGTATCGATGAGACAAAGCGTGCCCAACTTGCTGCCATTGGGTACCGTCAGCGGATGCCCCGCGTAAAACCGAATGCCGGGCGCGCCAGTCACGAGCGGATTGTCATGGAAGCGCGTATCGATGCGCGCATCGGGAATCATCAACACGTCGTCATGCAGAATGGCGTGCGCGCAGAACGACACATCGCGCGAAGTCTCCGGCACATCGAGACCGATGCACGACTTAAACCACTGCCGATTCTCATCGATGAGGCTCACGAGCGCGATCGGCACGCCGAACAGACGCCGCGCCAGGCGCGTGAGACGGTCGAAGCGCTCTTCCGGCGGGGTATCGAGGATATTCAGCGAGCGCAGCGTGGCGAGCCGGGCGGCTTCGGTTGGGGGTTTGGGCGCGACGAGCATGGATCTCCGTTTCCTGAGACGGTTTGGCGGCAGGGCCGCTGACGACGGGACAATCGGCAACAGCGCTTATTCTCCGACAAATACGCCAATTCTTCAGCACGAAGCCGAGCGCAGCGCTCGCTTCGACAGTCTCGCGCCGCGCGGCGTTTTCGCTATCATGCCGATGGACCGCGGCCCTTTGTCACGGCGCTCTCATCGCCCTTGCAGCGCACCTTCGTCGCGCAGGCGGGTCGGACATGGTGGCACTTCGCCATGAACCGACGACCCCTTTACCTGATTCGCATGGAGCGCCCATTGAAACTCAAGTTCGACTGGACCGTCATCACCCCGATTCTCGCGCTCGTCGTGCTCGTGGCCACCGCGCTCATTCACAACACCGCGCTCATGGCGCTGGCCGCCATCGCGCTGGCGTTCGCGGTGTTCGCGGCCGTGCATCATGCCGAAGTAGTTGCGCATCGCGTCGGCGAGCCGTTCGGCACGTTGGTGCTGGCCATTGCGGTGACGGTGATCGAAGTCGCGCTGATCGTCTCCGTCATGCTGTCCGGCGGCCCCGAAAAAGCCGGCTTGCCGCGCGACACCGTGTTCGCCGCGATCATGATTTGCAGCAACGCGATCATGGGGCTGTGTCTGCTGATCGGCGGCATGCGGCATCACGTGCAGGATTTTCAGTTGCAGGGCGCAAGCGCCGCGCTCGCCATTCTCTGCGCCATGTCCGTGCTCACGCTCGTCCTGCCGAACTTCACGAGCACCGTGCCGGGACCGGGTTTGTCCACTTCGCAACTCGTGTTCGTCGGGGTGATCTCGCTCGTGCTGTATGTGGTGTTCGTGTTCGTGCAGACCATCCGGCATCGCGACTACTTTTTGCAAGCCGTGCCGGATGTCGCCAAGCTAACCGCCACCGAAGACGACGTGCCCCACGCGCCGCCGCCGACCAACGCCGCCGCATGGACCGCGCTCGGCCTGCTCGTGCTGTCGCTTTTGTCCGTGGTCGGGCTGGCGAAGCTCTTGTCGCCTGCGGTCGAGGCGGGCGTCGCGGCAGCCGGTGCACCCGAAGCGGTCGTCGGCGTGGTGATCGCCGCGCTCGTTTTGTTGCCCGAAGGTCTCGCGGCATTGCGCGCGGCGCGTCTGAACCGGCTGCAAACGAGTTTGAACCTTGCGCTAGGCTCGGCGCTCGCGAGCATCGGTTTGACCATTCCCACGGTTGCGATCGTGTCGATCCTCATCGGCCAGCCTATCTCCCTCGGGCTCGCGCCGAAGGAGATCACCATGCTCGCGGTGACGCTGCTCGTCTCCGTGATCACGCTCGGCACCGGGCGCTCGACCGTGCTGCAAGGCGTCGTGCATCTGGTGATCTTCGCGGCCTTCCTGTTCCTGACCGTCGTGCCATGAGCATCGACGCATGCGGTTTTGCTACCATTCACGGTTTTCCGGCGCGCGCCGCGGGTTTCGTCGACCCGTCACGCGCTTGGCAGTAATCGCTCCGGCGTCGATTTTCACCGCAAGTCTCGAAGGATTGGAATGTCGTTCAAGAAGTCAGTCAGCAAGTCCGCATCGTTCGCTTTCTCCGCGATGCTCGCAGCACTCGCCGTCACCTCGGTTTCCATTCACGCCAAGGAACTCACGCAGATCCGCTTCGCCGTCGATCCCAGCTACCCGCCGTTCGAATCCAAGCAGGCGGATGGCAAGCTGGCCGGTTTCGACATCGACCTCGGCAATGCGCTTTGCGCGCAGATGAAGGTCAAATGCGTGTGGGTCGAAAACAGTTTCGACGGCATGATTCCCGGCCTCAAGGCGCGCAAGTTCGACGCCGTGTTGTCCGACATGGGCATTACCGAAGAACGCCTGAAGCAGATCGATTTCACCCAGCCGCTCTACGATACCCACGCGCAACTCGTCGCGCGCGCGGGCTCGGGCATTCTACCGACGCCGCAGGCGCTCAAGGGCAAACGCGTCGGCGTCGAACAGGGCACGGTGCAGGAACACTACGCGCGCGTGAAGTGGGAACCGCAGGGTGTGACCGTCGTGCCTTACGGCGATGAGGATCAGGTCGAGAACGATCTGGTCGCGGGCCGTATCGACGCCATGTTCACCGATGCCGCGCAAGCCGCCATCGGCTTTCTGAAGAAGCCGCAAGGCAAGGCGTTCGCGCTCGTCGGGCCGATTGTCGAAGACCGGGCGATCATCGGTCCGGGCACGGCAATCGGCTTGCGCAAGGGCGACGCCGATCTGAAGAACGGCCTGGACCAGGCGTTCGACGCGATCAAGAAGGACGGCACGTTCAAGCGCATCATGGCGAAGTATTTCGCCACCGATATCTCGATTCGGTAAGCGCCCTGGCGTTTAGCGTTCCGAGTGTCGACCGAAAAGGCATCGCTTGCGGTGCCTTTCTTTTTTTACGAGGCAATTCATTCGATGCAGGTCACGCACCATCCGCTCGTCGCCGCTTCGCCTGGAACGGGCCGCGCGATCACGAGCTACGCCTTCGGCGCGGAACATGGGCCGAAGGTCTATATCCAGGCGTCGCTGCACGCCGACGAACTGCCGGGCATGGTGGTCGCGTGGTATCTCAAGCGGCTTTTCGCTGAGCTGGAAGCGGCGGGGCGCCTGAACGCGCGGATCGTGCTCGTGCCCGTGGCGAATCCGGCCGGGCTCAATCAGCACTGGTTCGGCACGCAAATGGGCCGCTTCGACATGCAGTCCGGACAGGATTTCAACCGGCGCTTTCCCGCGCTTGGGCCGAGGCTCGTCGATGGACTCAAGCAACACCTGACTAGCGATGAAGCGCACAACGCCCGCGCCATCCGCGCCGCCTTGCGCGATGCGTTCGCGGCGCTCGAGCCCGCGACCGAACTCGAATCGCAGCGCATCGCGCTGATGACGCTGGCTTGCGATGCCGATCTCATCATCGACATGCATTGCGACTGGGAAGCCGTCGCGCATCTCTACACGACGCCCGAGGCCTGGGTTCGGATCGAACCGCTTGCGCGCTATCTAGGCAGCGAGGCGCAATTGCTCGCGGACGTTTCGGGCGGCGAGCCGTTCGACGAAGCGTGCGTATCGGCGTGGCGTTATCTGCGTGACGCGTTCGCCGGACGCTTCCCCATTCCTCGGGGCGCGGCAACCGTCACTCTCGAACTGCGCGGCGTGCGCGACGTATCGCGCGAAACCGCTGCGCGCGATGCACAGGCAATCGTCGATTATCTGACGCACGCGGGTTTTATTTCGGGCGATGCCCTCGCGCTGCCCGCGCTCGCCAATCCGCCGACGCCGCTTGCCGGATGCGAATACCTTCACGCGCCGATCTCCGGCGTGATTCTGCATGCGCGCGAAGTTGGAGAGAAAGTGCGCGCGGGCGATGTCGTCGCTGAAGTGCTCGATCCGCTCCATGACGAACTCGTGCCGCTCATTGCGCAGAGCGACGGCGTGTTGTACGCGCGGCACTGGACGCGGTTCGCGACGGCGGGAATGCTGGTGGCGCGCATCGCGGGCGCGGAAGTCCGGCGCGAAGGCGACCTGCTCGTGCCTTGAAGTTGCCGACGAGTCGTCCCACGCGGTTACCATACGTCGGCAAACCCGGTTTCAATGTCCACGGAGAACGACAGGAACATGCTGAAGAATCTCGATCCCTTGCTCAACGCCGACATCCTTCACGCACTCTGCGCGATGGGCCACGGCGATGAAGTCGTCATCTGCGACGCCAACTTTCCCGGCGATTCCGTCGCGCGTCAGACCGTGCGCGGACAATTGCTGCGTCTCGACGGCATTAACGCGCCGCGTGCGGTGCGGGCCGTGTTGTCTGTGCTGCCGCTGGATACGTTCGTCGATCATCCCGCCGAGCGCATGGAAGTGGTCGGCGACCCGGATGCGCTGCCTGCCGTACAGCGTGAAGTACAACGCGAAGTCGACGACGCCGAAGGCCGCGCCGTTCCGCTCGCGCCCGTCGAGCGCTTCGCTTTTTACGAGCGCGCCAAACAGGCTTATTGCGTGATTCAGACGAGCGAAGCGCGCGGCTACGGCTGCTTCATCTTCAAGAAGGGCGTGCAACTCGCGCCCGACACGCCAGCGCAATGACGCGCTGATTTCTTGACACTAGTTTGCGGCGCCTGACCGCGATCATGAAAACAGAATAGCCGGCCGGGCAACCCAGCGCGGCTTTCTGTCGGGCGCCTGCGCAAGGAGGGTCGGCCCGGCGGGAAGCGAGACATCCACGAGCGTATTACGGCGCGAGCATACCTTGCAGATAAAATAGCAGCCGAAGCTGTCGACGCTAGCTTCGGCCTTGGCGCGCGAGATCCTGCCGTTGCATCGTATGCAGGTCCACATAGATTCACCTTCGTTGTCGGAAAACTGGCTTTGGCTGGTTTCGCGCCGCCAGCGAAGTTCTTCCGATACCGGCTCTTTCGAGACCGGCAACTCGTCGAAGGTTTGCTCGCCATGAAACGCGAACACGTTGTCAAATGCACGTGGCTTGGTGCGACGTGTCTCGTGAAATGACAGTCAGAAAACTTGCTCGATAAGCGCTGCCGCCAGTACTGGACAAATGCGGATCAGGGCAGTTTCAACGTGTAGTGATGCTGCCTCACCATGCGCTCAAAGCGAGCGAAAAGCAAACGGTATCGGGAAGGAGCAAGCAGAATGAGGCTGTTTCGGCTTGATATTAAGGCATGCTATAAAAGCTTCGAAAAGGCTTCGAGCCGTGCTTCCACTCTCTCAAAACTGCCGGTAAAAAAATAAATCGCGACAGTTCCTCCGAAAGCGCCCACACTATGTGGCGCAGCAGTCGCCTTCGCGTCTGTGCAAGTCGGGGAGCAGGATCATGGCAAAAGGTCAGGTACGCGGAAATAAAGAGGCTAAAAAGCCCAAACAGCCGAAGAAAGTAGAGTCGCCGGCAGCGGCTGTATCGTGGGCCACGCCCAAGAAAAGCGCGGAAGCCAGCGCATCCGTGAAGAAGAAATAGCCTTAGCGCGACATTCGTTCAAGCTGTCCTCGGTGCATGGCGCGACGACGCTTTATTTTGACTTCGCCATCGAAGTGGAAGTCAGACGCCCACCACCGAGTCCCGATGTTTTCTCTTTCAGGACTGGAACCAGCATGACAACGAGACCCAAAGTCAATCCCGCCGTGGCCGTCAAGCAAAGCGAATATACGATCGCGCAGAAGTCGCGTGCATCGGCGCTGAGCAACGCGGACAGCGAGCGCGCTAAAAAGCGCCGCGATAATGACGCGCTTATCGACGTCAACGCGAGCAAGTGGCGTTACGTGGGCCCGGGTGTCTAGATGGGAAAGCCCGCGGAAGTCCTCAACTTCCCGAACCCCAGCCGCAGCTACGACGCCGCAAGACACGGCGTGTGCTTCTGGGGTTACGACAGCAAGCGCGAGATCAGCTTTCTGGTCGAGGACAAGACGCTTGCCGCGCTGAATCCCGGCATGGGCACGGGTGAGATGGCGCTGCTCGCCACGTTCGACCGCAATCGCGAACGCATTCTCGAACTGGCGAAGGGTCTCTACACGGGCGGCCCGCAGAATCGTTATACGATCCACGATTAGCGTTCAACGCCGTGTAACCGTCACGTTGTTGCGGCGGCTTCAGTTGTCCAGCGCAATACGCACCGTGCGCGCGAGTTCATCGAGCTGAAACGGCTTGCGCAGCGCAGCGAAGCGCTTTTCCTTGATCTTCGATACATCGACGTCCGCATAGCCCGTTGCCAGGATCACCGGCAGATCGGCACGCAGTTCACGCGCTTTCGCGATCACCTCCATGCCGTTCATGCCGGGCATCGCGAAGTCGACCATCATCAGATCGGGATGGTCCAGTGGCAGGCGCTTGAGGCCGTTGGGGCCGTCGCAGGCGTGCGTCACCGAATAGCCGAGCGTCTGCAGACATTCGACGAGCATCTCGCGCACGTCTTCGTCGTCTTCGACCACGAGGATGCGCTTCGCGCCCGATGCGCTGTCCTCGGGTTTGAGCGCAACGTCGGCTTCCTGCAAATCCTTCGCGCCCAGCGGCAACCAGATTTCGACGCTCGTCCCTTTGCCCGGTTCGCTTTCGATACGCGCCACGCCGCCCGCCTGCCGCGCGATGCCGTAGACCTGGCTCAAGCCGAGCCCCGTCCCTTTGCCGACTGGTTTGGTCGTGAAGAACGGGTCGAACACGCGCGACAGCACGCCTGGCTCGATGCCCGAGCCCGAATCGCTCACACGGATGACCACGTAGCGTCCAGCCGTGAAGGTTTCGTCGGGCGCGGGGCGCTCGCCCGCGTGGATCGTGAGGCGCCCGCCGCCGGGCATGGCGTCGCGCGCATTGATCGTGAGATTGAGGACGGCCAGTTCCAGCTGATTGGCATCCGCCTGGGTCCAGAGATCTTCGGAATCGGAGGTCGTGGTGAACGCGATCGACGAGCCGAGCGAGATCGAGATGATGTCGCGCATGCCTTGCAAAAGCGACGCGACGTTGACCGCTTTCAAATCGAGATTGCTGGTGCGCGAAAACGTCAGCAACTGCGCGGTGAGCTTGGCGCCGCGTTCGGTGGCGCGCTTGGTCGTCGCGGCCATTTTGCGCACGCGCTCGTCGCTGCTGATTCGCGCGATCAATTCCGCGTTCGCCATGATGACATTCAGCAGATTGTTGAAATCATGCGCGATGCCGCCCGTCAATTGCCCGAGCGCCTCCATCTTTTGCGACTGCACGAGCACGGCCTGCACCTTGGCGCGCTCGTGGATTTCGCGCATCAGGCGATTATTTGCCGATGCCAGTTCCTGGGTGCGCTCGGCGATACGGCTTTCCAGCGAGTCGTTGAGCCGTTCGAGCGCTTCCTGCGCCTTCGAGCGCGCGATCAGATGCTGCTCCGACTCCGCGAGATGCCGGCGCGCATCGTACTGGCGCGCACGCGCCCGCAGCGACGACATCACCGCGCGGCGCAAGGTCTCCGAATTCAGCGGACGTTCGAGGACGAGCACGTTGCCAAGCCGCTCCAGCATGTCGATACTCGCGGCCGAGCGCCGTTCGGTTGCGCGTCCTGAAAGCAGAATGATGGGAAAGTCGGACCACGCCGGTTGCCGGTCGATCCAGGCAGCGAGCACTTCGCCGTTGTCGCTCTTGAGCGATTCCTCGGTGACGATGGCAGTGCCCGCGCCGCGGTCGAGTTCGGCGGTGAGGCAAACCGAATCGGCGCACGCGAAGCAATCGCGGTCATCGAATGCGAGGACATCGGCGATTACGTCGGCATCGCGGCCGAATGGCGCCACTATCAGAACGCGAAACTCCATGGCGCTAGTTCCCCGAGGAGCCCGCGTGACTGGTGTCGGGAACCAGCATGGCCGTGCCGCCCTTGTACGAAGGCAGGCCGCTCAGAATGCCTTCGAAGTCGCGCAATGCCTCGCCGACGTTCAGCCCGCCCGCGCCCAACTGAAATTGACGAATCGAGCGCTCATGGCCGCTCGCGCGGCTTTTCACGGCGGTCAGCGCCGTCAGCACTTCGCCTTGACGCTCGAAGTAGCGAAACAGCAGGACCACGTCGCTTAGATAACTGATATCCACGTCGCTCTGTATTTCGCCGATGATTCCATGCTGCCCCAGCACCAGCATCGTGATGACGCCGCGCTGGTTCAGATAGGTGAGCAGTTCGTGCATTTGCAGGAGCAGGTAGCGCTCGCCGGGCATCGCTTGCAGATACGCGTTCAGGCTGTCGATGGCAACGTAGCGCGCGTTGCCCTGTTCGACGCTCTGTCGCACGCTGCTCGTAAACTCTCCGGGCGATATTTCGGCGGGATCGACCTGGCGCAAGTTCAGCAAGCCGCTGTCGAGATGCGGCCGCAGATCGATGCCGAGGCTCGTCGAGCGCCGCAAAAGCGTGGTGCGCGTTTCATCGAAGAGATAGTAGACACACGGCTCGCCGCGTTCGAGCGCGGCGAGCAGACACGAGGTCACGGTGGTCGTCTTGCCCACGCCCGACGGCCCGACGATGAGCGTATTGGTGCCTGGCACGAGGCCGCCGCCGAGAAGCGCATCCAGCCCGGCCGTGCCGGTGCTGAGCGGCTTTGCCGAGAAATCGGCGTGATGTTCAGACGCGATCAGACGCGGATAGACTTCAATGCCGCCGGTGTTCAGCTTCATGTCGTGAAAACCTTCGCGAAACTTGATGCCGCGCATCTTCGCAATCCGCAGGCGCCGGCGCTCGCCGCCGTAGTCGTGCACGAGATTGTCGAGGCACAGCACGCCGTGCGCGATGCTGTGCAACTGCAGATCGCCGGGCTCGGACGTGTTGTCGTCGAGCAGCATGACGGTGCAGGCGCGCGTCGCGAAGTAACGCTTCAACGCGAGAATCTGTCTGCGATAACGCAGCGGGTTTTGCGAGAGCATGCGCAACTCGGACAAGCTGTCGAAGACGAGTCGCGCGGGCTTCACTTCATCCACTTGCGCGATGACATCGCGCACGGTTTCGCCCAGTTCCACTTCAGCGGGATGCAGAACGGTCTGCTCGTAACGCGGGTCGAGCCCTTCGTCCGACAGAAGCTCGATGATGGTGAAGCGGTTCGTGTCCCAGCCATGGCTTTCGGCCACGGCGACGAGTTCTTCCTTCGTCTCCGAAAGCGTCACATAAAGACCTGGCTCGCCGACTTCCGCGCCCTTGAGTAAGAACTGCAAGGCGAGAGTCGTTTTGCCCGCACCCGGCGCACCTTCGATCAGATACATGCGATGCGGCGTCAATCCGCCGCCGAGAATGTCGTCGACTCCCTCGATGCCCGTTGGAATGCGGGCGGGCAGGGCTTGCGTGGTTTTTTCTGGCATGTGCTCGCGCTTTCTGTTGTCTGGCCTTTTATCTGGCCTTTCGCGCGAGCAATCGGAAAACATTGGAGAACGCCCGCGCCTCGCGTGGCGGTTGCAAGAAGCGAGCCAGTACACGCCGGCGCTGCGACGTTCGTTAAATTTACCTACTATCCAGCAAATTCCTGTTGCAAAAATCCAAACCAGAGCGACGCTTTTTAAGATTTGGTTGCAATGCAGCATGAAAAGGGTATAGTTAGGGTTATCCCCTAGCTAATTACCCTGATTCTTTACCTGAGAGACGCCATGAAAACCACCGCTCAACAATCTTTGTTCGTTTCGTTCGGTTCGTTCCTGCGCTCGGCGAAGGCAACGGTGCGCCGCGAGTGGAATCGCGCACTGCAATTGCATCTGCAAAACTGCGAGATGCTCGTCGAATCGTATCGCCGCACCAAGTAAGTCGGACAATACCCGGTCAGAGTTTCAAAGCAACGCCCCGGAAGCGAATGGCTCCCGGGGCGTTTGTCTTTTACGAGCGCGTAGCGCATCGCCAGAGCGACAACGGCGCGCCTCCTCACGGAGAGCGCGCCGTTGTCGCATCGGATGGCGACGTCTAGATCGCCCAGCCGCCGAGATAGAACACCGCGAGCACGATCGCGATCGCGACCGTCCCCACGTTCAGCTTGCGATACTCGCCCGCCACGATCCGCCCGATCACCAGCGTGCAGAAGCCAAGCATGATGCCGGTGACGATATTCGCCGACAGCACGATGAACACGGCGCATACGAGCCCGGACATGGAGTCGACGGTATCGTCCATGTGCAGCTTGCTCACGTTGCCGAGCATGAGCAGGCCGACGTACATCAAGGCGGGCGCCGTCGCGTAGGAGGGCACGAGACCGGCGAGCGGCGAAAGGAACATCACCGCGAGAAAGAGCAGGCCGACGACCGTTGCCGCAAGCCCCGTCTTTGCGCCCGCCGCCACGCCCACCGACGATTCGATATACGCCGCCGCCGGTGCACCACCGAAGCATGCGGAGAAGATCGAGCTGAGCGAATCGGCCGTCAGCGCGCGTCCGCCGTTGACGATGCGCCCGTTGGCGTCGATCTGACCCGCCTGGCCCGCGACGGCGCGGATCGTTCCGGTGGCATCGAACACGGCGGTCATCACGAGTGCGAGCACGCTCGGCAGCACGGCCATCGAGAGCGCGCCCTTGATGTCCATCGCGCCGATGAGCGACGCGTGTCCCGGCGTCGCGAGCGAAGGCAGCGCGAACACGCCGTGAAAGCGCACGGACGGATCGAAGATCAGGCCGATAGCCGACAGGCCGACCACCACGAGCAGAATGCCGCCCGGCACGCGCCGGCGTTCCAGCCCGAAAATCGCCGCCAGGCCGAGCACCGACATCAGCACAGGAAACGCGCGGATCGCGCCCAGCGAAACCGGCATGCCCGGCGCGGGATTTTTAACGATCAGGCCGACGTCGTTGGACGCGATCAGCAGCAGAAACAAGCCGATGCCGATGCCCGTGCCATGCGCGACGCCCGTCGGCAGATTGCGCAAGATCCACGAGCGCACGCCAGTCACGGAGATCGCGGTGAAAACGACGCCCATCAGGAACACGGCGCCGAGTGCGATGGCAGGCGAGAGGCCTTTGCCGAGCACGAGACCGAACGCGGTGAATGCGGTTAGCGAGATGGCGCAACCAATCGCGATAGGCAGACGCGCCCATACGCCCATCAGCAGCGAGCCGAACGCGGTCGTGAGGCACACGGCGACGAACACCGCGCTGGTATCGAAACCGGCCTTGCCGAGCATGCCCGGCACGACGAACACGGAGTAGACCATCGCGAGAAAGGTCGTGATGCCCGCGACCACTTCGGTCTTTTCCGTGCTGCCAGCGAGCGATATGCCGAAGTAGCGGTCAAGAAAGCCGCCGCTCGCGGTCGGTGCCGTGTCCTCTCGTTCGATAGGGGAAATGTCGATGTCGCCAAGCTGCTGGGCGGGGGATTCCAACATGAGCTGCTCCTTTATCAGCACGCTGAAACGGTCGACCGTGCGCGCAATCAAGCGCACTGCGGTCCGTCGTCAGGGTCGTCTCGTATTTAGTTCTGGATGTAGCCTCGTGCTCGCCGCTGATGGCTGCACTCGGTCAGGACAAAGACTATGGGAACGCAACGCGAGGTCCAATCCCGTGGAAAACATGCCGCTCATGCCAACATTCTTATATTTCTGAGAGTCCTAAGCTGGCTGGGGCTTCCCGCCAGAACGATAAACGCCGGACTAGGGCAAATGCCTAGGCCGGCGTCGGGGGTGAACGCTTCGTCACGTACGCCCTGACAAACCCATTACTGCATGATTCGCGATACACCGCGTCCGCGCGGGTCGGACATGGGCTCGGGCGTGTCGCCGTTGATGCGGATAGCCTGAATGTCGCCATTGAAGCCTTGCATCGTGAACTTATAGCCCTTGTCTTCGAGCTGCTTCACGACTTCCGGATCGAGCTGATGGAACGGCTCCTGGTAGATCGTGTCCGGCGGCAGCAACTGATGATGAAAACGCGTCGCGCCCACGGCTTCAGGTAGCGGCAAGTTGAAGTCGTAGACGTTCGAGAGCACCTGGAAGATCGACGTGAAAATGCGCGAGCCGCCCGGCGTGCCGATCACCATCGCGACCTTGTCGTCACGCGTGAGGATGGTCGGCGTCATGGAAGACAGCGGCCGCTTCTTCGGCTCGATGGCGTTGGCGTCGCTGCCGACCACGCCGAACATGTTCGGCACGCCCGGCTTGGAAGCGAAGTCGTCCATCTCGTCGTTGAGCACGACGCCCGTGCCTTCGGCGATCACGCCCGAGCCGAAGTAGCCGTTGATGGTGTAGGTGTTCGACACCGCGTTGCCCCATTTGTCGACGACAGAAAAGTGCGTCGTCTCCGCCTTCTCGGGCATCGATGTACCGAGGCCCGGCAGCACGCTCTTCGTATCCGAGGGCTTGTCGGGATTCACTTCCTGTGCGCGTTTCAGGATGTAGTCGTCGTCGGTGAGTTGTGCGACCGGCACCTTGTAGAAGTCGGGATCGCCGAGATATTGCGCACGATCGGCGAAGACGCGTTTCTCGATTTCCGCGACGAGGTGAATGTACTGCGCCGAATCCAGCGGCACGCCTTCGAACTTGTCCTTCAGGTCCGCCTTCATCTTGAGTAACTGCACGAGGCCGACACCGCCCGAACTCGGCGGCGGCGCGGTGATCACGCGATAGCCGTTCCAGCTCGCGACGATGGGTTGCCTCCAGACCGCCTTGTAGTCTTTCAGATCGCGCGACGTGATGAGGCCGTGGCCCGCCATGGAAGTGGCGATCAGCTCGGCCGTTCTGCCTTCGTAGAAGCCCTTGGCGCCCTTGTCGGAGATGCGCTGCAAGGTATCCGCGAGATCGGGCTGCTTGAATACCTGACCCGCCTTCATGCCGCCGAAGTAGAGATCGAAATTCGTCTTGCCGGCGAAATCCTTCGATGCGGCGTCACGCCGGGAAATCAGTTGATCGTCGACGAGAAAGCCGTTTTCCGCATACTTGATGGCGGGCGCGAGCACCTGCTTCCACTTCAGCTTGCCGAAGCGCTTTTGCGCCTGCCACATGCCTTCCACCGTGCCCGGCACGCCGACCGCGCGATGTCCGTAAAGGCTCATGCCCTTGATGACCTCGCCCTTGTCGTCGAGATACATGTTGCGTGTGGCCGTGAGCGGCGCGCGTTCGCGATAGTCGAGGAAGTACGGACGATGATCCACGTACAGCGTCATGAATCCGCCGCCGCCGATATTGCCCGCTTCCGGATAAGTCACCGCGAGCGTGAAGGCGATGGCGACGGCTGCATCGACCGCGTTACCGCCTTGCTTCAGGATTTGCTCGGCGGTGTCGGCGGCGAACTTGTCGGCAACCGCCACGGCCGAGGCGGTGAGGACTTGCGGCTGAGTGTCCGCGGTCTTGGCAACGGCGGGCGTGGTTTCGACGAAACCGGCCGCCAGAAGCGCCGAGGCAACGATGGCGCTCAATGCGAGCGTGCGAAAGCGCGGTTCTCTTTTCGACTGCATCTCCTGCGTTCTCCTTAGGCTTTTCGGGGTTGTAAGCGCTTATACCATGTTCGTGGCGCGCCAAGAAATGGCACGCGCCGCATCATGCGCTCAAGGCATCAACTGACCGCCGTTCACGTCGATGATCTGGCCAGTCACATAGCGCGACATCGCCTCGGAGGCGAGATAGAGGAACGCGCCGCTGCAGTCGTCCGGCTCGCCTATGAAGCCCATCGGAATTGACTTGCGGAAGGATTCGAGCTGTTCCGGCGAGGTGAAGCGCTCCTGAAACGGCGTCTGGATCACGCCGGGCGCGACGGCGTTCACGCGGATGCGATCGCCCATCAGTTCCTTGGCCATGCCCTTGGTGATCGTGCTGACAAAGCCTTTCGACGCCGCATAAAGCAGCGCGCCTGGACCGCCGCCGTTGCGCGCCGCGACTGACGTCACGTTGATGATCGAACCGCCGCCGCCCGAACGCAGCGAGGGCAGCGCCGCGCGCGTGAATGCAACCACCGAGCGCGCATTGATATGCATGACTTCGTCGAAGAGTTCGTCGGTAACGTCGCCGATCGGCTCGCGCTTGACGAGGCTTCCCGCGTTGTTGATGAGCACGTCGATCTTGCCGAAGGCTTCGACCGTCGCGGCGACGGCGGCATCGATGGCCTTCGAATCGCGCACGTCCGCACCCACGGTAACGGCTGAGACCCCCAGCGCGCGCACGTCGCTCGCGACTTGCTCGGCTTGGTCCTTCGAGCTGTTGTAGTGCACCGCGACATTCGCGCCGTATTGGCCGAACGCACGCGCCGCCGCCGCGCCGATACCCGTGCTCGCGCCGGTGATGAGGATCGATTTGCCTTTCAGATCGTGCATGAGTGCTCCAGTGTGGTTGTTTTATGAACGGGACAGGTTGCGCCAGCCAAGAGTATACGGAGCATTCGCGGGCGGCGTCGGGCGGCGCGCAAGCCGCGCCCAAACCGGCCGCAAACAGTGGCAACATGTTCATCTGCTCACGTCGAAGTGAAACCAGGAGACGCACATGAACGCACAAGTCGATCCCATCCCCGCCGACCGTCAGGGCGTGATCCCGTACATCGCGGTGGCGGGCGGCGTGACGGCCATCGAGTTCTATACGAAGGTGTTCGGCGCTACCGAGATCTACCGGCTCGAACAGCCGGGCGGGCGCATCGGGCATGCGGAGTTGTCTATCGGCGGCAAGGTCGTCTATCTGTGCGACGAATTTCCGGAGATGGATGTGAAAGGCCCGCTCTCCGTAGGCGGCAGCCCGGTGATGCTGCATCTCTATGTCGATGACGTCGATGCCGTCGCCCAGCGCGCGGTGGACCAGGGCGCGACCATTCTGCGCGCGGTCGAAGACCAGTTCTATGGCGATCGCGGCGGCAAGATTCGCGATCCGTATGGGCATGTGTGGTGGATCGCGACTCACCGCGAAGATGTGTCGCCGGAGGAGATGCAGCGGAGGGCGGAGGCGTTGTTTGGCGGGGCGTGATTCTTCAACGCCCATCTGACGCGCTTACGATACGCGCGACGAGTCGGCTCGCGTGGAGCACGCGTCCGTCGGAACGACGCGCCGTGATGAATTCGCCAGCTAAGAAGCGCGCTTGTCAGCGCGAGCGCCGCGAAGAATTCACTACGCATCGAAACGCGGGTGAACCGCGCGCCACGCTCGAACGAAGCCGCTACGCATCGAACGAATACGTCTCGACCACGCGCCGCACCGATTCCCTGAACGACGCGACGAGATCCGAACGAATGCCGCTGCCCGGATAAGACAGCGCGTATTCATATTCGATATCGGTTTCGAACGGCCGCACGACCACGCCGTGCGAGCGCCAGACCTTGGCCGCGAACGGCTCGACGATCGACACGCCCAGACCGCCCGCGACCATCGCGTAGCGCGTGTGGGCAGTGTCGGTGAGCACGGTGTAGCGCGGCCTTTCTTCGGTCGCCGAAATGAGCGATTGCTCCGCCTCGTAAGGCTGCCGCGCATTGGGCAGCCAGCCGATCAGCTTCTCGCCGCGCAAGTCGTCCGGACGGATGATGTTCTTCGCAGCGAGCCTGTGCGACGCGGGCATGGCGCAAAGCGCACGCGCTTTCAGCAAGGTCTCGACTTCAATGCCTGCCACCGCGGGAAATGCCTGACTCAAGGCAACATCGGCGGTGTGATTTTGCAGGCTGACGAGCACCTCGGGCACCTTCACCGAATCCACCTTGATCGGCACGCCCGGATGACGCTCCGTGAAGTCGGCAAGCACGGGCGGCAACAACGTGGTGGCCAACACCGGCATGCAGGCGACGGTCAGGCCGTCCGAGGCTTCGTCGCGGATCATCTGCGCGACCTGTTTCAGGCGCTCCAGTCCCAGGAAGTTTTCCTCGACGGACTTATAGAAGCGCAGGCCCGCGTTGGTCGGATTCAGACGGCCGCCGATACGGCTGAAGAGGCTGAAGCCGAGATCGGCTTCGAGATCGGCAATCAGGCGGCTGATGGCCGGTTGCGTCACATGGAGTTTGCGGGCGGCGCCGACGCTGGTGCCCGTCATGATGAGGCTACGGAATGCCTCGATCTGGCGAAAACGAATCATTTTGGGGACGGCTTTGTCAAGCGGCTCTGGTAGTGCAGTTTCGGTACTGCGAGGACGCAGATCTTATAGGAAACAATGCTTTACTGCCTTTTCGCTGCGCTTTGACGCATGCCGACCGTGTGTGTTTTGCCAACAATTCGCACGAGTATTCGAAAAATTTAGTCACTATAACCACATGTGAGTGGCATCCGTCTTATTGATACGAAATACTCGCCGCCAACCTAGAAGCGCGATGAAAGGCCCGGCGTAAGCCAAAGGCTGGCCGCGGCGCGCGGGGGCAGTGCTTTGGGCTCTACGAATCTAGCCATGATGATTCGTTGAGCCAATTGTTTAGTGCAGCCGAACTAAACGACCGGCGCAACAGCAACGATAACCAAGACAACGAGACAAGAAGGAAAACGCAATGCGCACGACCTCACTTACGCCCAAATACACTCTCGCGATGCTCGCGGCGCTGGCCTTCACGATGTCGGCGCACGCTGCCATCGTGCCGTCGGGCGTTACGCTTGCCGCCAAGCAGGAACTGGTGCGCAATAACGGCTCCGAAGTCGAAACGCTCGACCCCGCGCTGGTCGAAACGGTCGTGGCGGCGAACGTCACGCGCGACCTGTTCGAGAGCCTCACCGCCGCCAACGCGGACGGCACCGTGGTGCCGGGCGTGGCCGAAAAGTGGGAGCAGAAGGACGCGACAACCTGGCTCTTCCATCTGCGCAAGAACGCCCGTTGGTCCAATGGCGAGGCTGTCAGTGCAAACGATTTCGTGTACGGCTGGCAGCGTTTCATCGACCCGAAGACGGCATCTTCTTATGCGAGCGTGTTCGGGCCGTTTCTCCTGAATGGCGCCGAGATCGTCGCGGGCAAGAAGCCGGCTAGCGCGCTCGGCGTGCGCGCCATCGACACCTATACGATCGAAGTCAAGACGGCCGGCCTCGTGCCGTTCCTCCCGGAACTGATGTCGAATCAGAACTTTGCCCCGGTGTATCGCGCGGGCGTCGAGAAATATGGGAAAGACTGGACCAAGCCGGGCAAGCTCGTGAGCAACGGCGCGTTTCAGTTGAAGGACTGGCAGGTCAACAGCAAGCTCGTGCTGACAAAGAACGCGAGTTACTGGGACAAGGAACATGTGCAGCTGACGCAAGTGACCTATCTGCCCGTCGAGGACGAAAACACGGACGTGAAGCTCTTCCAGTCGGGCGATAACGACATGACTTATCAGATTCCGACTGGCACGTTTGCCAAGTATCGCCAGCAGTTTCCGAACGACATTCGCAATTCGCTGATCCTCGGCACGCGCTATTACAGCTTCAACAATCGCGATCCGCTCCTGAAGGACGTGCGCGTGCGCAAGGCCTTGTCGATGGTGATCGACCGCGATCTGCTCGCGCAGCGCGTGACCGCCGACGGCCAGACGCCCATGTACGGGCTGATGCCCAAGGGCGTGCAGGGCGCGGATGTATCGGCATATGACTGGTCTGCCTGGCCGATGTCCAAGCGCGTCGAGGAAGCGAAGAAACTGCTCGAACAAGCCGGCGTGAAACCCGGCACGAAGCTGCGTTTCGCCATGAACACGAGCGACTACAACAAGAAAATGGCGATTTTCGCGGCGTCGGAATGGAAGACCAAGCTCGGCCTCGACACGCAGATCGAATCGATGGAATTCAAGGTTCTGGTCAAGAAGCGTCACGAGGGCGACTATCAGATCGCGCGCAATGGCTGGGTCGCCGACTACAACGACGCCACCACGTTCCTCACGCTCGTGCAGTGCAAGTCCGAGCAGAACGACAACTTCAATTGCAATCCGAAGGCCGACGCGCTCGCGCAGCAAGCCAGCGAGACGACCGATCAGGCGAAGCGCACGCAGTTGCAGACGCAGGCGGCGAAACTCGTGATGGAGGATTATCCGTTCCTGCCGCTCCTGCAATACGGCCTGCCGCGACTGGTGAAGAGCTACGTAGGCGGCTATTCGCTCAAGAATCCGATGGATCACTACGGCAGCAAGGACCTCTACATCGTCAAGCACTGAGATACCTATGTGGTCTTATACATTGCGGCGCGTGCTGCTCACGCTGCCTACGCTTCTCATCGTGATCACGGTGTGCTATTTGCTGCTGCACGCCACGCCCGGTGGTCCGTTCGACGGCGAGCGCAAGGTTTCCGCCGAAGTGCTCGCGAATCTGCAGGCGAAGTATCACCTCGGCGAGCCGTTGTGGAAGCAGTACCTGCTGTATCTCGACAGCTTGTTGCACGGCGACCTGGGCGCCTCGTTCCGCTATGCCGACTGGAGCGTGAACGAACTCGTGCTGCGCGCCTTGCCGGTGTCGCTCTCCATCGGCGGCGTGTCGATGCTGCTCGCCATCATTATCGGCGTCGCCTTCGGCGTGGCGGCGGCGCTTCGGCGCAACAGCATGATCGATTACGCGCTCATGTTCGTGAGCAACGCGGGCAACGCGTTTCCCTCGTTCGTGATCGGGCCGGTACTGATCCTCGTGTTCGCCATTGCGCTGAAATGGCTTCCCGCGGGCGGCTGGAACGACTTTCAGATGCGCTACATGGTGCTGCCCATCGCGCTGCTCGTGATGATCAACGTCGCCACCGTGGGCCGTGTGACGCGTGCGAGTCTCATCGAAGTGATGAACACGCAGTACATCCGCACCGCGCGCGCGAAGGGCTTGCCCATGCGCACCATCGTGCTTCGCCATGCGATGAAGCCCACGCTCATTCCAGTCGTCTCGGTGCTCGGTCCGCTCGCGATTTCATCGATCACGGCGGCGGTCGTGACGGAGTCCGTGTTCTCGTTGCCGGGCATCGGCAAGCTGATCGTGAACGGCGCGGCCAACCGCGATTACACACTGGTGCTGGGACTCGTCGTGCTCGTCACGGTGGTGGCCGTGCTGCTCAACCTTCTGGTCGACCTCGCCTATGCGTGGCTCGATCCGAAGATCCGTTACTAAAGGGCGCCCAATGAAATCCGTATCTTTAGCGCCGCTCTTGGAACAGGCCGTCGCGGGCCGAAGCCCCTGGCAGGACGCTCGCGCGCGCTTCGTGCGCAACAAGGCGGCGGTGGTCAGTCTCGCGTTGCTCGCGGTCATCACGCTTATCTGCATAGTCGGACCGTGGTTCTTGCCGAATCAGTTCGATTCCGCCGACTGGAACGCCATGAGCGCCGCGCCCACGTTCGAAAACTGGCACCTCTTCGGCACCGATGAAACCGGGCGCGATCTGCTCGTGCGCTGTCTCATCGGCGGACGCGTGTCGCTCGTGATCGGCGCGCTCGCCACGTTGACATCGGTCACGCTCGGCATCGTGTGGGGCGCGCTGGCGGGATTCATCGGCGGGAAGATCGATAACGCGATGATGCGTTTCGTCGACATGATGTACGCCATTCCGTACCTGCTGATCGCCATTCTCATGGTCACGCTGCTCGGCCGCGAGTTCTATCTCGTCGTGCTCACCATCACCGTGTTCTCGTGGATGGACATGGCGCGCGTGGTACGCGGCCAGACGCTCGCTATTCGCTCGAAGGAATACGTGGAAGCGGCGCGCGCCATCGGCGTGCCGACCTCGCGCATCATCGTGCGGCATGTGGTGCCGAATCTGCTCGGCATCGTCGCGATCTATACCACCGTCACGGTGCCCGGCGTCATTCTCACCGAATCCGTGCTGTCGTTTCTCGGGCTCGGCGTGCAGGAACCGATGACGAGCTGGGGCGTGCTGATTCAGGACGGCGTAGGGGTGATGGAAACCTCGCCGTGGATTTTGCTGTGTCCGGCGGCGCTGCTTTCGATCACGCTCTATTGCATCAACTTCGTCGGCGACGGTTTGCGCGACGCACTCGATCCGAAGGACAGGTGAGTCATGCCGCTACTTCATGTCAGCGATCTTCAGGTCGAGTTCAAGACCAACGACGCCACCGTGCGCGCGGTCAACGGCGTGAACTTCACGCTGGAAGCGGGCGAAACGCTCGGTATCGTCGGCGAATCGGGTTCGGGCAAGAGCCAGAGCGTGCTCGCCATGCTTGGGCTGCTTGCATCGAACGGACGCGCAAGCGGGCAGGCGCTGTATCGCGGGGAAAATTTGCTCGGGCTGTCGGGCAAGGCGCTGAACCGCATTCGCGGCAACCGTCTCTCGATGATCTTTCAGGACCCGATGAGTTCGCTCAATCCGTACCTGAGCATCGAACGGCAGATGACCGAAGTGCTCGAACTGCACAAGAACATGACGCGCCGCGCGGCGAAAAAGCGTGCCATCGGCATGCTCGAAGCGGTACGCATCCCGGAAGCGGCGCATCGTATCGGACAATATCCGCATGAGTTGTCGGGCGGCATGCGTCAGCGCGTGATGATCGCCATGGCGCTGCTCTGCGAGCCCGAAGTGCTTTTCGCCGATGAACCGACCACCGCGCTCGACGTCACCGTGCAGGCGCAAGTGCTGCAATTGCTGCGCGATCTGCAGCGCGACTTCGGCACGTCGATCGTGTTGATCACGCACGACCTCGGCGTGGTGGCCGGTCTCTGCGAAAAGGTCATGGTGATGTACGGCGGCCGCGTGATGGAGCAGTGCGATGCGAGCACGCTGTTCGCAAAGCCGTCGCATCCGTACACCATCGGGCTCTTGCGCGCGCTGCCGCGTCTCGACAAGAGCGGCGGCGAACTGACCGGCATTCCGGGCAATCCGCCGAACATGGCGCATCCGCCCGCGGGCTGCCCGTTTCACGAACGATGCGCGCATGCCGCCGAAGACTGCGTGCAGCACGTGCCCGCGTTGCGGCCGGTCGATGGCGTGCACTGGCTGCGCGCCTGCCATCGTTCCGCCGAAGACATGATCACCCGCTATCAGGAGGCGAGCCATGTCTGATGCATCGGCCCCGACGATACTTTCCGTGCGCGATGTCCGCGTGCATTTTCAGGTGAAGTCGAAGAAGCGCTTGCCGTGGGCGCCGTCGCGCACGCTCAAGGCCGTCGACGGCGTGAGCTTCGATCTGAAGGCGGGCGAAACGCTCGGCGTGGTCGGCGAATCGGGCTGCGGCAAGTCCACGCTCTCGCGCGCCATTCTCAACCTCATTCCCGCGACCGCTGGCGATATCGTGTGGATGGGCGCGCCATTGCGCGAAGCATCGACGCGCGAATGGCATCGCGTACGCGGCGACGTGCAGATGATCTTTCAGGACCCGCTGGCATCGCTCGATCCGCGCATGACGGTCGGGCAGATCATCGCGGAGCCTTTGCTCGAACATCGGCCGGGCATGAGCCGGCACGAGATCGACGTTAAGGTGCGCGCGTTGATGTCGAAGGTGGGTCTGCGCGAACAGATGATCAACCGCTATCCGCACGAGTTTTCGGGCGGGCAGTGTCAGCGCATCGGCATTGCGCGCGCGCTGATCGTCGAGCCGAAACTCGTGATCTGCGACGAGCCGGTGTCCGCGCTCGATGTCTCCATCCAGGCGCAAATCGTCAATTTGCTGAAGTCGCTTCAGAAGGAGATGAAGCTCTCGCTGATCTTCATCGCGCACGATCTCGCCGTGGTGCGCCATATCTCCGACCGCGTGATGGTGATGTACCTCGGCCGCGTAATGGAGCTTGCCGACAAACACGCACTTTATGAAACGCCGCGCCATCCGTACACGCGCGCGCTGCTTTCGGCCGTGCCGGTGCCGGACCCGTCGGTCGAGCGCGCCAAGGTCGTGCAGATTCTTTCCGGCGATATTCCGAGCCCGATCGACCCGCCATCGGGCTGCGTGTTTCATACGCGCTGTCCCATGGCCGAGTCGCGTTGTTCGCTGGAGACGCCCACGTTGCGCGCGTTGGCGGAGGGATCCTCCGCCGCCTGCTTCTTTGCTTGATTTACATCTAAACACGTCGAATAGAGGAACCCGGAAACTCGCCCTAAAGCACTATCAATTTCGCTCGCGCGCAGCATGGCGCGTCTTCTGTTCGCCCTAGCCGTTTGCCACGTTCGTCCCGACCGTTTGTATCGCCGGACGTGGCTTTTCGCATCCGTTCGTTTCGGAATCCTTCATGGATTTCGATGGAGCAATCAACAGGTTGAGTCAGTAGTTGGAGATACTTTTCATGAAAAAACAAAAACGTTCCCTCGCGCTTTCTATTTTGCTTTTCAGCGGCTTCATGGCCGCTTCGGTCGCGTCCTACGGGCAACAAGCCCCGGCACCGACCGACGATACCGACCCGCCGTCGCGGCACACCGAGGCGCCGCCTTCATCGCCGCCCAATACCGAGGCAGATGCGCCCGTGAGCAATCAGGCGAAATCGAAAGGGCTGATCGAAGACTCGCATCTGAACTTGCTCACGCGCTCTTACACCGAGCATTTCGAAGCGAAGGGCGCGGAGAGGAAGGACGCGTGGGTGCTCGGCGAGCAAGCGGTATTCGAATCGGGTTACACGCGCGGTCTCGTCGGTCTGGGTTTCGATCTGACGATGTTCGGCGCGCTCAAGCTCAACGGCGGCAGCGGCGCGGGCAACCGCGTGCGAATTGGTGCGCCGGGCGAAGCGGGGCGCACGCAACTCGCGTGGGCGTATCCCGGCGTGTGGGACGTGAAGGCGCGTGTTTCGAACACCGTGTTCAAATACGGCCAGCAACTCTTCGATAACCCGTTCCTCGTGCCGCACGACAATCGCGCGCTGCCGCCGACATATCGCGGCTTCTCGCTTGCCAGCGACGAGATCAAGAACCTGACCTTGAAGGCCGGTACCGTGGATGGCGTGATCGCGCGCGGCATGGCGAGCGTTACGAGCCTGACCACCGAGTACGGCGGAACGCACATGTCGCAGTTCACGTATTTCGGCGGCGACTGGACCCATGGCGACGATACCGCCGTCACGCTCTACGGCAGCGTCGCGAACAACGTGTGGCAGCAGTACTACCTCTCGGCGACGCAAAGTATCGGCGACCCGAAAACCGTGCGCTGGACCGGCGCGCTGAACTACTACTACACGGGCGCGATCGGCGACAAGCGCCAAGGCTCGATCAACAACAACGCGTACAGCCTGGCGCTTGCCGGCACGCACGGCGCGCATACGCTTCAATTCGCATTTCAGCAGATTGCAAGCGATCAGTTCTTCGACTACGTGGGCCAATCCGCGGGCGACTATCTCTCGAATTCGCTGGATGTCGACTACAACGCGCCGCACGAAAAGTCCGTGAGTCTGTCGTATTCGCTCAACATGAAGGAGTACGGCGTGCCCGGCCTGAAGTTCACGCTGTGGGGCGCGTATGGCTGGGACGCGGATGCGACAGCCATGGCCAACCAATATGCCAACCCGGATAGCAGCCAGCACGGGCTTTACTGGAAGGACGGGCAGCCGGTGCATGGCACGCACTATGAAATTGGCGTGATACCGAGCTATACGGTGCCGGACGGCAAGTTCAAGAACACGTCGGTCAAGTTCTACTACATGCACCATCACGGCAGCCAATACTATTCGGACGGAACGAGCGACGTGTATCGACTCATGGTCAACGTCCCAGTGAACGTGTTCTGACGCGAAGCGAGAATCCTACAAAATCTTCTCTTTACATTACGTATAGCTTTCATATATAAAGAGAGTGCGTGTTGCGGATTGCCATGTCTCGCCCACGCCCATCGCCCGGCAGCCTCGTGACTGCCGGGCTTTTTTTCGTTCGTTCAACGCGCGGCGGTTAGCTTTCATGCGCTTACGGTATGCATTGTCCTAAGTGAAAACCCCGCCGTTTCTTTCGCTTGACTTACTTGATATATCAAATACTGTGTATATGCGATGGCGGTCGAAGCGTCATCGCAGGAGGCGCCGCTCGGCGTCCGATTACACAAGGCAAGGAGACATGCATGGGAACCGACCGGATGGATCGCGAGAAGGAGACGTCGCGCCTGGCGTCGCCGTGGGTGCAGTTGGTGTTCGGCGTGATTTGCATGGCGATGATCGCCAACATGCAGTACGGGTGGACGCTCTTCGTCAATCCGATCGACGAGAAGTATCACTGGGGCCGCGCGTCGATTCAGGTCGCGTTCACTATCTTCGTGGTTACCGAGACGTGGCTCGTGCCCGTGGAGGGGTATCTCGTCGACAAATACGGTCCGCGTCCTGTCGTCGTGTGCGGCGGCTTGCTGTGCGCGATTGCCTGGGCGATCAACTCGGTGGCGTCGTCACTGCCGCTCTTGTACTTCGCGGCGGCGGTGGGCGGCATCGGCGCGGGCGCGGTGTATGGAACATGCGTCGGTAACGCGCTCAAGTGGTTCCCCGAGCGACGCGGCCTCGCGGCGGGCATCACGGCGGCGGGCTTCGGCATGGGGTCGGCCGCGACTGTCGTGCCGATTGCGCACATGATCAAGTCGAGCGGATACGAAGCCACGTTCCTATGGTTCGGACTCGGTCAGGGACTCGTGGTGTTCCTGCTCGGCATGGCGCTTTACGCGCCGCCCGCGCAGATGCTCGCCGCGGTCAAGAGCAAGTTGAAGCGCGCCGTCTACAACGCGAGCCCGAAGCAGGTGTTGAGTTCGCCGATCTTCTGGGTGATGTACATCATGTTCGTGATGATGGCCGCCGGCGGATTGATGGCAACCGCGCAACTCGGGCCAATCGCGAAGGACTTCGGGTTGCACGATTCGCCGGTGTCGCTGCTCGGCCTGACGTTGCCGGCGCTGACTTTTGCGCTGACCATCGACCGCGTGCTCAATGGCTTGACTCGACCGTTTTTCGGTTGGGTATCGGACCGTATCGGACGCGAGAACACCATGTTCATCGCCTTTGCGATCGAAGCGGTGGGCATCGTCGCGTTATCGCGATACGGGCAGAGTCCGGTGGCGTTCGTGGTGCTGACGGGTATCGTGTTCTTCGCGTGGGGGGAAATCTACAGCCTCTTTCCCGCGACATGTGGCGATACCTTCGGCCCGAAGTTCGCGGCCACCAATGCCGGCTTGCTGTACACGGCGAAGGGAACGGCTGCGTTGCTGGTGCCGTTCTCGAGCGTGATCACATCGATGACGGGAAGCTGGCACGCGGTCTTCATGCTGGCGGCGGGCATGGCGGCAATATCCGCGCTGCTCGCGCTGTTCGTACTCAAGCCGATGCGCAATGCCCATTCGCAGAGGCATGCGCACGCGGCGGGGTTGGAGATGGGGTATTCGCCGGTGAAGGAGTAGAGCGCAAGGCGCGGGCGGGTGGCGTTAGGCGTCGCCCGTCTCGTCTCGTTGGCGCTTTATCGCATGGTGCATCAGCATGGCGGCGACGGCTTCGGGTGCCTCTCGAAGAAGCGAATGAAGCGCCAAGTCGGCGCACCCGCGCCGACGCTAGAACCGCATGCCCATGTTGCACATGCCGAAGCCAATGCCATTGGTGGCGAAGCCGGCGCATCCCAGAATGCCGCATCCGCCAAGCGCGGATAAGACTGCGAAAACCGCGGCGGCGGCAAGAAAAGTACGAACCTGCTTCATGATGTCGAAACGGAATAAACGTGGCGCCGCGATTGTCGCTCAATGGTTAGGCACGTTTGTCACAAAGCGTGAATGCCGAATGAATCACGCTTAACCGCCAGGACATCGCTCAATGCGGAATCGGCAGCTTGACCGGATCGCCGTCGCCTGCCACCGCAAAGACCAGCAGCTTCGCCGGCTTGGTCGCGCTCGCATTCTTCGATACGAGGTGATGCGCGCCGGGCGGCTCGTACCACGATTCGCCCGGCCCGTAGGTCTTCGCGGAGGACCCTTCGAGTTGTGACGTGACATGACCTTCCAGCACATACGCGAAGATCGAGCCGGGGTGCATATGCGCCTCGGATGCCTGCCCCGGCTTATACGAGACAGTCGCCATCAGCACGTTCTTGCCCGCGATCTCGGGAATCGCCTGCTTCATCACGGGCGTGACGACTTCCGCGGCTGCATCGTGCGCGAACACCCTGGACGCGCTCAACGCCAGCGCCGCCGTCAACATCATGATCTTGCGAAGGTTCATGGTTTTTACCTCACGCGGGAATCTTGCGGAACGCGATCGAAAAGCGGTTCCAGCTATTGATCGCGGCGATGAGAAGCGTCAGATCGACGATTTCCTCGTCGCTGAAATGCGGCTTCACGGCGGTCCAGACGGCATCGGGTACGTGCTCCTCGGACACGAGCGTGAGCGCCTCGGTCCATTCCAGCGCGGCACGTTCGCGGTCGGTGAAGAACGGCGTTTCGCGCCAGACGACGACCGTCGCCAGCCGGCGATCCGTTTCGCCGCCCTTGCGCGCGTCGGTGGTATGCATGTCGACGCAAAACGCGCAGCCGTTGATCTGCGATGCGCGCAGGCGCACCAGCTCGGTCAGCGATTTCTCGAGTCCGCATTTGGCGATGCGCTCTTCGACACCAACGAGCGCCTTGATCGCGGCGGGGCTGGCTTTGTAGAAGTCGAGACGTGATTCCATGATGATTTCCTCTTCGCTTGGGGTTTGAAAGAGCGTCCTGGGTGACGCAACAGATGTAGATTAGTCGCCGGATTGGTTTTATGAAATGGCCGATTTTTGGTAATTTCAGGTGACCAGCGCCGGATGAAAAAAAGCCCGAGACGATGAGTCGCGGGCTCGATGACAGCGCTCATTCCAGCGCGGAAGCCGGTCCGAAAAACTCGTAGCGGCTCTGCGCATCCGGCACGCCGAGCGTCTTCAGATGCTTTTTCACCGCCTTCATGAAAGGCTTCGGCCCGAGAAAATAGGCATCGACGTCGCGAGTCACGGGCAGCCATCGCGCGAGCAGGGTTTCATCAACGAAACCCGTGCCGTGCGCTTCCTGGTCGCCATCGCGCTGCTGTTCATAGCAGTAGAAACGCTTCAGTTGCGGATGCTGCGCCGCCAGCTCATCCACCACCTCGCGAAACGCATGCACGCCGCCGTGGCGCGCCGAATGAATGAAGTGCACCGGTCGATTCGGATTGGCGACGAGCGCGGCATGCAGCATGGCAAGCGTCGGCGTGATCCCGACGCCACCGCTGATCAGCACGAGCGGCTTCTCGTTATGTTCGAGCCTGAAGTCGCCAGCGGGCGGATAAAGCTCGATGACATCGTTTTCACGTACGTTCGCATGCAGAAAACCGGACACGCGGCCGTTCGCTTCGCGCTTTACGCTGATGCGGTACTCGCGACCATTCGGCGCGGCGGACAGCGAGTAGTTGCGGCGCATTTCTTCGCCATCGATATAAACGCGCAGCCCGATGTATTGACCCGGATGAAAGTCGAGCAGGGCGCCGCCATCTTCGGGCACGAGATAGAACGACACGATCTCCTCGCTCTCCGCGACCTTGCGCGTAACCACGAATCGCCGCGTGCCGCGCCAGCCCCCCGGCGCCTTCTCGCGTTCGCTGTACATGCCTTCTTCCAAGTCGATCAAAAGATCCGCGAGTTGCCGATACGCGGCGGACCATGCCTCGATCACGGCATCGGTGGCGATTTCCTCGCCGAGCACTTCACGGATCGACCTGAGCAGGCAGCGTCCCACGATCGGATAATGTTCCGCGCGGATATCGAGCGCGACGTGCTTATTGATGATCTGCCCGACGAGTCCGCCGAGCTGTTCCAGTTGGTCGATGTGCCGCGCGTACATCAAGACGCCGTTGGCAAGGGCACGCTGCTGCGCGCCGCTCGCCTGATGCGCCTGGTTGAACATCGGACGCACTTCGGGATTCTCGTCGATGAGCATTTTGTAGAAGTGCGTGGTGAGCGCCTCGCCGCCGCTTTCCAGAAGCGGCACGGTGGCTTTGACGATGGCGCGGTGTTCGGGTGACAGCATGGTCGGAGTCCTCGTTCCAGGGCGAAGCAGGGAGCGCTTCGTCTCGCAATTTGCAATACAGGTTCCGTGCCAGAGTAGAATGGTTGTTAAATCAATTGCTTACCTTCGTATATGGTCGATTCGACTCTAGTCAGAAAGACTGCTGAAGTAGTCGCAATGACTTCGCGTGTGTTGCTCGACGCGCTCGTTCCGCTGATCGAAGACCTGTCGCACGAGATGCCGGACACCGAGCGCTACCGTCGCCTTTTGCGTACGCTGCGCGCGCTTTTTCCGGGCGACGCCGCCGCGCTCCTGCGACTCGATGGCGACATGCTCGTGCCGCTCGCGATCGACGGATTGTCTGGCGATACGCTCGGCAGGCGCTTCCGCGTCGGCGATCATCCGCGTTTTGCCCGCATCCTCGCGCGCAGCGAACCGACGCGCTTCGCCGCCAACTCCGATCTGCCCGATCCTTATGACGGCCTCGTCAAGGGCGTGGACGGTCATCTCGAAGTACACGATTGCCTCGGCTGCACGCTTTTCATCGACGAACGGCCTTGGGGTTTGCTCACACTCGACGCACTCGATCCCGCGCGCTTCGACGACATCGACATGGCTTCGCTTCAGGCGTTTCTCAGTCTCGCGGCGGCGACCGTGAGTGTGGCCGAACGCATCGATACGCTCGCGCGCACGGGCGAAGCCGAACGGCAGCGCGCGGAGTCGTATCGGCAGGCGAACGGGACGCGTCGCCGCGAGATGATCGGCAATAGCGAGCCGCACAAGCGCTTGCTGGAAGACATCGCGATCGTCGCTACGAGCGAGCTGACCGTGCTCATTACCGGTGAAACGGGCGTCGGCAAGGAACTCGTCGCGAGCGAGATTCATGCGCTCTCGTCGCGGGCCGACAAGCCGCTCGTGAGCCTCAATTGCGCGGCGCTGCCGGATACGCTCGTCGAAAGCGAACTCTTCGGGCACGTGCGCGGTGCGTTCTCGGGCGCGTCGTCGGACCGGCGCGGCAAATTCGAACTGGCCGACGGCGGCACGCTTTTTCTCGATGAAGTCGGCGAACTGCCGCTCGTCGTGCAGGCCAAGCTCTTGCGCGTGCTGCAGAACGGGCAGTTGCAGCGCATTGGGTCGGACAGCGAGCATAAGGTCGATGTGCGGCTCATCGCCGCGACCAATCGCGATCTCGTCGAGGAAGTCCGGGCGGGACGGTTTCGCGCGGATTTTTATCATCGGTTGTCGGTTTATCCGCTCGTCGTGCCGCCGTTGCGTGAGCGCGGACGCGACGTCCTGTTGCTCGCGGGCTTCTTTCTGGAGGAGAACCGCGCGCGCCTCGGCCTTCTGAGCCTGCGCCTTTCCGCCGATGCGCAAGCCGCGCTGCTTGCTTACGACTGGCCGGGAAATGTCCGCGAACTTGAGCATCTGATCGCGCGCAGCGCATTGAAGGCGCTCGCGGGCGTGCGCGAACGTCCGCGCATTCTGACGCTTACCGCCGCCGACTTCGGTCTCGCCGACACCACGCGCACCGCGTCACCGGGCGCGCCGCCGACACCTGCCGCCGGCGTCGATTTCCGCGAAGCCGTCACCGCCTACGAACGCACGATCGTCCTCGATGCGCTCGCGCGTAACGGGCAGAACTGGGCATCGACGGCGCGTGAGCTTGGCGTCGACCGGGCAAATCTGAATCGTCTCGCGCGCCGCCTCGGGCTCAAGTAAGCGCGCAAATATTTTTCTCGAAAATCTTCACGCGGACGCGCAAAGCGTTTATTGGTGAGGCTAGGCAAGACGGCATGGCGTGGTTACGCATCTCAAAATAATGCGGTTCATTGATCTGGCGCAAACAACGATCACTCGATCCGCACGCAGCAAACGCGCGGATTGAGACAATCTGCAGGCTGGGAAAAACGGTTGGGCTCTTCTAAGATCAGAAGTGCAAAAACGACGATCCGCCGATCCAACCACCCGACAATCATCAGCAGTACGAGCATTGCATTGCACTGAACAACAAGCGCCGGCGACCGCATTGACGTGCACGTCCGGCTGATCGAACACGGCAACTCGAAACGGGGGATACGTGGGAAACGTGGGATACGTGACTAAGCGCACCGCACTCCTGTTGTCCACGCTATTGGCATTCGCGAGCATGGGCGCATTCGCGGCGGAGCCGGCGCTCGAGCGCGCCCCGGACACCATGCAGGCCCGCGTCATGGGCTGCGCCGCCTGTCACGGCGCGCAGGGCGAAGGCACCGGCAACGACTACTTCCCGCGTCTTTCGGGCAAGCCCGCAGGCTATCTGTACAACCAGTTACTCGCGTTTCGGGACGGCCGCCGCAAGTATCCGCCGATGAACTATCTGCTCGCGTATCTACCGGATGCGTATCTCAGGCAGATCGCCGATTACTTCGCGGGCGAGCGTCCGCCATTCCCGCCGCCGAGCGCCGTCACGGCCGATACGAAGACGCTCGATTACGGCAAGGCGCTCGTCACGAAGGGCGATCCCGCGCGCAACGTGCCCGCATGCGTGAGTTGCCACGGCGGCGCGATGACCGGCATGGAGCCCGCCATTCCCGGCTTGCTCGGCTTGCACGCCGACTACATCAGCGCGCAACTCGGGGCATGGCGCTACGGCACGCGCACGACCATCGCGCCCGACTGCATGCGCCACGTCGCGCAGCAGTTGAGCGAGCGCGATATCACCGCCATCGCCGCATTCCTCGCGTCGTTGCCCGCGCCGCCCGATGTGTCGCCGGTCGCGGCCGGAAGCCTCAAGATGCCGCTCGCTTGCGGCAGCGTCCACAACTAACCGAGGAACCGACGTGCTTCGATTCCGACAACTTGGGACGCTTGCCTTGGCGGTGTTCTTTGCGGCCTGCGCCGTATCGGCGGGCAACGCGTCTGCACAGACGAAGAGTGCCGATGCCGCCACGGTCCAGCGCGGCGAATACCTCGCGCGCGCGGGCGATTGCATCGCGTGCCATACGTTGCCCGCTGGCAAGACCTTCGGCGGCGGCCGTCCCATGGATACGCCGTTCGGCACGCTCTTCACGCCGAACATTTCGTCGGACAAGGAAACCGGACTCGGCAACTGGACCGCCGACGAGTTCTACCGAATGATGCACACCGGCCGCTCGAAGGACGGCTCGCTGCTCTATCCGGCCATGCCGTTCACGTCCTACACCAAGGTCACGCGCGCCGACTCCGACGCCATTTATGCGTTTCTCATGTCCACGCCGCCCGTGCATCAGCCGAACCGGCCGCATGAACTGCGCTTTCCGTTCAACCGGCGCGAACTGCTGATCGGCTGGCGCTCGCTCTTTTTCAGGGAGGCCGAATATCGGCCGGACGCGAAGCAATCGGTGGAATGGAATCGCGGCGCGTATCTCGTCGAAGGACTCGGGCATTGCTCGATGTGCCATACCGCGATCAACGCGCTCGGCGGCAATGTCGCGTCGAAGGCATTCGAAGGCGGCTTGATCCCGATTCAGAACTGGTACGCGCCCTCGCTTACGTCGAACAAGGAAGCGGGCTTGGGCGACTGGAGTATCGACGAAATCGTGGGCTTGCTGCACGCGGGCGTCTCGCATCGCGGCGCGGTGTATGGACCGATGGCCGAAGTGGTCTACGACAGCCTGCAATATCTCTCCGAAGACGACGTGCGCGCGATGGCCGTCTATCTGAAGGCGTTGCCCGCGCGCTCCGGCGATAAGTCCGAGCCGCCGACCCAGGCCGTGGTCGAACAGCGCACGAATCTCTCGCCGCTCGGCAAGAAGATTTATGACGCCCAATGCGCCGAATGTCACGCGGCCCAGGGCCAGGGCAAGCCGCCCGATTTTCCGCCGCTCGCGAACAATCAGTCCATCGTCATGAACTCGGCCGTGAACCCTATCCGCATGGTGCTGAACGGCGGCTATCCACCCGGCACGTTCAAGAATCCGCGTCCATACGGCATGCCGCCGTTCGCGCAGTCGCTGTCCGACGTGGAGGTCGCGGCGGTCGTCACGTATATCCGCACCGCGTGGGGCAATCGCGGCGCGCCGGTGACGGTGAAGGAAGTCAACGAGCTGCGCTCCGCGCCGCTTTATTGAGGATCGACGACACATGAACGAAGACCCGAACGAAGACGCGCGGCTCGATGAAATAGTCAAGAGCGGCCCCGCCGGCGCGCTCGCGCTCGCGGGTATCTCCACCGCGATCGTCATCGGACTGTGGTTCGTCTTTTACTTCGCCGTGTTCTTGCCGCGCGGGGTGATTCAGTGATCGTGATTCGTCGAGGCGGCAGATAAATGGCCATTTCCCCCGGTTCGCATGAAGTCGCCGAGCGCGTCGAAAAACGCTGGGCAATGCTTGTCATGGCGATCGTCGTCGTGCTCGTCGCGATGGTGGTCTACACCGGCATCCACTGGGCAATGATGCCGCCTTCGCGCGTCGAGACCGTGCGCCCTGAATCGCTGCATGTATCGGGCGAATTCATCGAAAGCAATCTCGGCAGCGCGCCCGAGGCGGATGGCTCGGTGACGGTGCGGATCGTCGCGCAGCAGTATTCGTTCACGCCGCAATGTCTCGTGGTGCCCGCAGGCGTGCCGGTTACGTTCCGCGCGACGAGTTCGGACGTGGTGCATGGCTTTCTGATCGAGAACACCAACATCAATTCGATGCTCGAACCCGGTTACGTCTCGACCTTCAAGACGACCTTCAACCAACCTGGCGAGCACCTGATGCCATGCCACGAATACTGCGGCACCGGGCATCAGAACATGTGGGCGCATGTGAAAGTGGTGGATCGCGCCGAGTTCATGCAGATGGCCGCGCAATTGCCGGCCAATTCGCGGAGAGTGTCCTGTGTTAAATAGCAAGCGCCTCGTCCTCGCGCATTTCTGGCTGGCGTTCATCGCCTTCGGTGTCGCGCTTTTGCTCGGCGCGTGGCAGATGCTGGTGCGCAGTCCGCTGCATCCGTGGCTACAGAATCCGGAGCTGTACTACCGCTCGGTGACGGCGCACGGCTCGGCCATGGGCTACGTGTTTCCGACCCTGATCGCCATGGGCTTCGGCTATGCGGTAAGCGAACTGGCGCTGAAGCGCCCGCTCGTCGGAAAGCGTTGGGCGTGGCTCGGCTTCTGGCTCGTCGCGATAGGCTCCGTCACCGCGATGGCGCCTGTCGCCATGGGTCTTGCGTCGGTGCTCTACACCTTCTATCCGCCGATGATCGGCAACGCGTTCTATTACATCGGCGTGGTGCTGGTGGTCGTCGGCTCGTGGATCTGGGTCGCGCTGATGTCGGTGAACCTCGCGGCGTGGAAGCGCGACAATCGCGGCAAGCCGGTGCCGCTCGCCATGTTCGCGACCGTCGCGGGCGCTTATTTGTGGGGCTGGACGGCGGTGGGCGCGGCCATCGAAGTGCTGTTCATGATTCTGCCGGTGGCGCTCGGCCTCAAGCACACCATCGACGCGGGACTTGCGCGCGTGTTCTTCTCGTGGACGCTGCACGCTATCGTTTATTTCTGGTTGATGCCGGCATATATCGCGTATTACACGATCATTCCGCGCGCCATCGGCGGGCGTCTTTACAGCGATGCGATGGCGCGCATCTCCTTCATCCTGTTTCTCGTGGTGTCGATGCCCATCGGCATTCACCATCTGTTCGCCGATCCGCAAGTCGGCTCGGGCTTCAAGTTCATGCATTCGGTGTTCACGGCACTGGTCGCGGTGCCGACGCTCTTGACCGTGTTCACCATCTGCGCGTCGGTGGAGATCGCGGCGCGGTTGCGCGGCGGCAAGGGCGCGCTCGGGTGGATCAAGGCGCTGCCCTGGTCCAATCCCATGATGCTCGCCGTCGCCTTCTCCTTCGTGATGCTCGGCTTCGGCGGCGCGGGCGGGCTCATCAACATGAGTTATCAGCTCGACTCGACCGTGCACAACACGCAGTGGGTGACGGGGCATTTTCATCTGATCTTCGCGGGCGCCATCGTCATCATGTACTTCGCGATCGCCTACGATCTGTGGCCGCATCTCACCGGCCGCGCGCTGCAAAACCTGAAGCTGATGCGCTGGCAGTTGTGGCTGTGGTTCGTCGGCATGATCGTGCTGACGTTCCCGTGGCATTACGTCGGCGTGCTCGGCATGCCGCGACGCATGGCCTTCTACGACTACACGGACCCTGCTATCGCGGCGCAGGCCGTGTCCGTGATCGTCTCGGTGATCGGCGGGTTCATTCTCGTGGTCTCGGCGGTGCTGTTCTTCATCGTGCTCATACAGGCGCATCGCGCGCCGCGCGTGACGGTCGAGGAATTCCGTTTCAGCCGCGCGTTGCATGAGCCGCGCAGCATACCGGTGGCGTTGAACAGCTTCGCGCTGTGGCTCGTGCTGATGATCGGCCTCACGCTCGTCAACTACGGTTATCCCATCGCGCAGCTTCTCTCGCGGCCGGATACCGCCGTGCCCGCGGTTCCCATCGGAGCGCAGCGATGAGCGACGAACGCCTCTTCACCTTCAGGAACCGCTGGTTCGCGACGAGCGTGCTGGGGATGATCGGCATCGCGGTGGTGTCGGCGCTGATCGGCTTCGTGTGGCTGCCGTCGGTGCATCGCGACGAGCCGTTCACGGGCGTCTGGAACGCCATCTGCAGCGCGGCGGGCGTGCCGCGTAGCTGGTACGCGGGCGAGGGCGGAAAGACCGTCGAGCCGACCGTCACGCTCACGGGTGTCGAAGTCACGCCGCAGTTGCTCGTGAACGTCAACGCGAGCGCGGTTGGACGCGGCGCGACGCTGGCTCTGCGCTGCACGATGTGTCACGGCGAGCGCGGCATGAGCGAGGCCAATTCGCCGAATCTCGCGGGTCAGTATGCGTCGGTGATCTACAAACAGTTGATCGATTTTCAGAAGGGCGCGCGCAATAACGCGGTGATGTCGCCGATGGCCGTGAATCTCTCCGATCAAGACATGCGCGATCTTGCCGCTTACTACGCGAGCTTGCCGAGGCCGCCCGCGCAGCGCAAGGTGAGCGCGTCGCTCGCGCCCTCGATCGTTTCCCACGGTGCACCGATGCGCAACATCGCGCCCTGCGCGACGTGTCACGGCGGTATCGACAGCAAGGCGGGCAGCCCGTGGCTCGACGGCTTGCCGGCCGCTTATACGAAGGCGCAGTTGACCGCTTTTGCCAATGGCACGCGCACCAACGATATCAACGAAGTCATGCGCAACGTGGCGCGCAACATGACGCCGGACGAGATCGAAGCCGCGGCGGCTTATTATGCGCGGGAGCTGGACGGGCATTGAGCGGCTGCAACTGCACGCTATCGCCGTTCGGAAAGCAGGGGTTTCGTTGCCGCGCTGGTTCGGTTTCTGTATCGTGGTCCGTTCAATGCTGCGTTTTGCGCAGCAGGCACCGGACCCCGCAATGAACGATCACGCCATCCACACCACCGACGTCCTCATCGTCGGCGCAGGCCCCGTCGGGCTTTTCGCCGCCTTCGAAGCCGGCGTGCTCGGCCTTTCGTGCCAGATTGTCGACACGCTCGGGCGCATCGGCGGGCAATGCATCGAACTTTATCCCAACAAGCCGATCTACGACATTCCCGCCGTTCCCTCGTGCACCGCGCGCGAACTCGTGGATCGTCTGCTCGAACAGATTCGTCCGTTCGACGTGCCGATCCACCTCGATCAGCGCGTGATGTCGGTGGCGCAACGCGAGGATCATCGCTGGACTGTCGAGACCGAGCAGGGCATGCGTTTCGATGCCGCCGCCATTCTGATCGCCGCGGGCAATGGCGCGTTCGTGCCGCAGCGCCTGCAAGTGCCGCAAGCGGACGCGCTCGAAGACAACGGCGTGCACTACAGCGTCGCGCGTCTGGCAGATTTCGCGGACCGCGAGGTCATCGTCGCGGGCGGCGGCGATTCCGCGCTCGACTGGGCGCTGGCTTTGCGCGGCGTCGCGAAGAAGCTCACGCTGGTGCATCGGCGTAACGGGTTTTCGGCGGCGGCGGCATCCGTGGCGGCAATGAAGCGCGCCGTGGAGGCGGGCGAGATGGCGTTCGTCGTCGGCATGATCGATTCGCTCGACGCGCCCGGCAACACCTTGCGCGGCGTGCGTATCAAGCACGTTGACGGCACCACCGATCTCGCTGCCGACAAGCTCGTCGCGCTGTATGGCCTGGTGGCGGATCTCGGGCCTATCGCCCAATGGAACCTGGATGTGCGCGGCGGACGCATTGAAGTCGATACCTCGTATTACGAGTCGTCGCGGCCGGGCATTTTCGCGGTCGGAGATATCGCCAACTATCCGAACAAGCAGAAGCTCATCTTGTCGGGCTTTCACGAGGCATCGCTCGCATTGCGCAAGGCTTACTCGTACGCTTACCCCGACAAGAAGCGCGTGCACGTTCATTCGAGTTACGACGCGAAGCTCGCACAGCGCGTGCAGTCAGGCGGCACGCACGCGGCGGAAGGGAGCTGACGGTTGCGCGTCGATCCGCTTCGACCAGGGCGCGCGTCTTGATCGGTCGATTCATCGCGTGGCTGCTGTTGGTGGCGTGCGTCGCGGCGCTCGGCTTGGGCTATGCGGTCTATGCGCGCCGCATTAGCGTACCCGCGCAATACGATCCTTTCACGCCGCTCGATGTTCGCGCGCCACCCGACTTCTTCACCACGTTCCGACGTTGGCGCACGCTGCACGACGCCGACATGTGCCGGGCCGCGCTCGAACAATCCGGGCTCGACTATCGTCCGATGGCGGATTCATCGGCCCCCGGCGGCTGCGAACTCAAGGACGTGGTGCGCGTGACGCAATCCGCCGAAGTTCGCTACAGCTCGCCGTATCTCGCCACGTGTCCGCTCGCGCTCTCGATGGCGTTCTTCGAGCATCGATACCTGCAGAGCGCCGCCGTCGAACTCTTCGGCGAACGCGTGACGCGCATCGAGCATGTTGGCAGCTACGCATGCCGCAACGTGAATCATCGGCAAGACGGCGCGCTCAGTCAGCATGCAAGCGCCAATGCCATCGACCTCACGGGTTTCGTGCTCGCCGACGGCAAGCGCATCACGCTCGCGCGCTGGGACGATTCTGCATCGCCCGAAGCGAGCTTCCTGCGACGCGTCCACGAAGGCGCATGCCAGTCGTTCGACACGACCCTCGGCCCCGATTACAACGCGCTCCACAAGACACACTTTCACGTCGACATGGGCCCGTATCGCATCTGCCGCTGATGCGTTCACGTCACGCGTGCTGATGCGCCGGATGACGGCAGGTCGAATGATCGTGAGGACCATCGCTCCATGCCGAGCCGAGGATGATGCTGCAGAAGTTCAGCCGCTTGTAGTTCGGGTCCTTCAGCGCGAGCACGTCGGCCTTCACGTTGCCAAACGTCGTTTCAGGCTTTTTGATGGTGCCTTGCGCGAACGCATCGATGATGCCTTCCTTGAAATTCGCTTCCCGCGGATGTGCCGCCACCACGAGCCGGCGCTGATCCGCCGTGAATTCGTCGTAAGCAAGCCCGAGCACGTCCATCTCGACGCCTGCCGTCACGAGCGCGACGACCGGCTTCTTGTGCTGCGGAATGCCCGGCGTCGTGTGCAGCGCGATGGCATCCCATACTTGTTCGATCTCGCCTTCGCCGATGCCGTAGCCGAGCAGGAAGTCGCGCGCCGCATTCGCGCCATCCACTTCGAAGCGGTCGTGCGCGCTGCTGTAGGCATCGACGAGTCCCATGTCATGGAACATCGCGCCGATATACAAGAGTTCCGCGTCATACTTCAGTTGCTTGCGTTCGCCCGCGAGCGCACCGAACAGGAACACGCGGCGCGAGTGGTGATAGAGCAAGTCGGGTTCCGTATCGCGCACGAGTTGCGTGGCTTCGCGCGCCATCTTGCTGTCGGGAATGCGGATGCCAGCGATGATTTCGTTCATTTCAATTACTCCTTGAAGGTTGTTTAACTGATATGGCTCGGCGAGATGGGATCGCTTGCCGGAAAAGTTTCGGCCAGCGCTTCATCGAGCAGATACTCCTGCAAGTCGGCATGCGCGCTGCGTTCGATATCGACGCGGGTGTTTGCTGATGTGTCCATTGCACTCGCCTCCGTGGCGTGAGACATTGCGTTGCATTGCGTTTCGATGAGTATCAGTGTCGGCAAAACGCGCGGTCGCGACAATGAGAACGACGCGTCGAACTCTGCCAGTCGCACGCTGTCTTCTGCCATGTGTTTTCCACGAGCTAAAAACCGCCTTCGCCGATGCCCACCGTTGCCCTCGCGATCTTTCCCGGCGTGCAGGCGCTGGACGTAGCCGGCCCCGTCGATGTCTTCGCGGAAGCCAACATGTTCGTGCCCGCCGCCGATGCCTATGCAATCACGCTCGTCGGCCCCGAAGCGCTCGCGGTGCGCGCATCGAACGGCACGCGGCTGTTGGCGGACGTCTCATGGCATGAAGCGCGCGGGCGCTACGACACGGCGCTCGTCGCGGGCAGTCCGGGTCTGCCTTTCGATGAACCCGATCCCGATCTCACCGCCTGGCTCGCCGATGTCGCCGCAAAATGCGAGCGTTACGGCTCGATCTGCACGGGCGCGTTTGCGCTGGGTCATGCCGGTCTGCTCGACGGGCGCGGAGTGACCACGCACTGGCAGAATGCGCCGCGTCTGGCCGAGCGCTTTCCACGGGCGCGCGTGGAGCTGGATCGCATCTATATGCGCGATGGGCGGCTCGTGACGTCGGCCGGAGTGACGGCGGGCATCGATGTGGCGCTCGCGCTCGTCGCGGAAGATCACGGGGCGCGCGTGGCGCTTGCGGTGGCGAAGCGCCTCGTCGTGTTCGCGCAGCGGCGCGGCGGACAGTCGCAGTTCAGCCCTTATCTGAGCGCGCCTGCCGACGAGACATCGCCGGTGGCGAAAGTGCAGGGTTACGTGATGGAGCACATCGGCGAAAGGCTCGCAGTGTCGCAACTCGCGAAGGTCGCGGGCATGAGCGAGCGCAATTTCGCGCGGGCCTTCGTGCAGCTCGCGCAGATGACGCCGCACGAGTTCGTCGAGCGCGCGCGGGTCGATGCTGCGCGCAACGCGCTCGAAAGCACGGATACGCCGCTCAAGACCGTGGCCTACGAATGCGGCTTCGGCACCGCGGACCGCATGCGCCTCGTGTTCATGCGGCGGCTCGGGGTATCGCCGAACGATTATCGGCTGAGCTTCAGGACACGCTTTTCAAAGTGATGGAACAGGCGTCGCCGTGCGTTCGTTAAAATTGGGATGACGAGGCGTGCCGCTGTTGCGGCTTTTCTTGCTGCGGGCACGCTGCATCGCAAACTAAATCGACAGACGGAAGATCGAATGACGACACAAGCGTCCCCCGTGCAGGACCCCTTCGAGCGGCGCGCATTGCTGCTGCATCTCGGCGATGTGCTGGAAACCGTGTTCTGCCTGAGTCAATGCGTCGATGACTATCCGAGCATCGCCGATGCGGTGCGTGGTAACGATGCGCTCGCGGACTTCACGCTGCTCGGCTTCGTCGCGGGCGACATGACGCCGCGCGAGTTCATCCGGCGCGCGTCGGGCGCGTTTTTCGTGTGGCCCAAGGCGCTGCTCGACGAGACGCTCAATCGGCCGATGCTCGCGAATACCGTGAGTCACGATCTATTCGAAGACAACGCGAAAGGCTGGGATGCGTATGTCGAGGAACGACGCCGCGAGGTGGTTTGGTTTGGCGAGGACTTGCCGGAGGTCGAGCAGAACACAGCGTCATTGGATGCAGCCGAGTCCGGCGATTCAGCGAAGACGTCGCGGTATGCGACTTGGCCGTGGCCGGATAAGGCGAAGGATGCGTCATAGCGTGCCAAGCAACGGTCGAGCGGGGCGAAGACATTGGCAGCCTGTTCATAATGCATCAAGGCGCGCGGGCCTATGGACATGCCCGCGTTCTGCGATCGTCCCAACCCCGCACGAAGCTCAGGGCTTCTTGCTCATACTGCCCGCGCCCGCATCCATTCCCAGGCCATTCGGCCGATCCGGCGCCGGTCCCTTTCCCGCCGAGGTCTTGCCCGGCGTCGTCTTGAGCGCATCGCTCGCCGATGCCGCCGCTGCGGCAGGTGGCGTCGAGCTGTGTTCCTGATAAGCCGGAGTACTGTCGTAGTGCAGCTTGTTCGGTTGCTGGGCGCTTGCCACGACTGCGATCGTGCCGCCGAGCAGTATCCCCGCCGTGCGGCTGAGTGCGCCGATTATCGGTTTCATGTATCGCCTCCCGTTGTTGTGCGCCCGACTGTAGCCAGCAAACAACGGACCCGCGAACATAGCTTGTTCTCGCGCAAAGTCCCCCGCAGAAGAGCAGACCACGGCGTCTTGCCTTGACGCGCATCAACGCCGGGCTGTGCTGCGCTCGGGACAATTCCTGTGCAGGACATCGATCCAGAACAGGGAAAACCAGCAATGAAAACAGTGAAAGCAGGCATTAGCGCCATCGTCATGGCATGCGCGGCATTGTGCGCGGGCATGGCACACGCGGCGGAAGATTCGTCATCGAACGTTTCGATGAGCGGCATCCATGCAGGCGACGTGCTCGTGCGGTTGCGCGCCATCAGCATCGAGCCGCAAGTGAGCGCGGGCGGCGCGCTCGGCACGCTCAACACCGACGTGAATAACTCCATCGTTCCCGAACTCGACTTCACCTACATGATTCGCGACGACATCGGCGTCGAGCTGATTCTCGCGACCTCGCGGCATCAGGTGACATCGAGCATAGGCGGGCTCGGCGGCGTGGGTGTTTTGCCGCCGACCTTGCTGTTGCAATACCACTTCAATCATGCGGGACGCGTGCGGCCCTATGTCGGCGTGGGTATCAACTACACGCTCTTCTACAACGACAAACTGAAAGCGGGCGACGCCGATGTCTCCATCAAGCACAGCAGCTTCGGCCCCGCGCTTCAGGCGGGCGTCGATGTGCAGGTCGCGAAGAATCTGTTCGTCAACGCGGACGTCAAGAAGATCTGGATGCGCACGAGCGCGTCGGCGGGCGGCGTCGATCTCGGCTCGCTCAAGATCGACCCGTGGGTGTTCGGCGTTGGCGTGGGCATGAAGTTCTGAGGGAGAAACAGGCGGCGACCGACCCGTTTTATCGAAAATTGGCGGATGAAGCCGGTGCTTCTGGCGTGGAACACTTTGCCGGCACGGTATTCTTGCAGCAGGCCCGGCGCAGACGCGCGCGGTCACCTGCCGCCTGAGGCCGGCGTGACCCCGTGCGCGCTGCAACGACTAATAACACCGCATCGGGGAAACGCAAGCCAATGAGACCTTCCACTTACGCGGGATTCGCTTTGCTCGTCAGTTGTGGCGCGGCCTTCGCGCAACAACCGCTCGCCTTGCCCGGCCGCAGTCAGAGCACGGGGCAGCAGAGCGTCGACAACGCGGCCTGCTACGCCTATGCCAATCAGACGACCAAGGTCGTGATGGCGCGCGAGCCGCAGACCGCACCCAAGAACAACGCCATCGAGACGCGCACGCTCGGGGCTCCGCGCCCGGTCGAGCCGCCGTTGCCGCCGGTTGCATCGGGCGCGCTGGCCGCGTCGGCGGCGCCGGCATCGGGCGCATCCGCGACGATGGCGGGCCGGCCCGCAGGCGCTTCGGCGACGGTTGCCGCGGGCGCATCGGCGCCGATGGGCGCATCCGGAGCCGCGGTCGCTGCAGGTGCTTCGGGCGCATCGGGCGCCGTGGCGGCTTCGGGCGCATCGGATGCAAATTACGCCGAGATGAAAATGCCGCCGATGCCGCCGCCCGAGCCGCCAATGGTGCGCTACTGGCGCGCGTACGGCGAGTGCATGCAAAATCGCGGTTACTACGTTCGCTGAAGCCAAGGGCCGTCGATGAGCGCATTCGATCGAGTGCGCTCGTTGCATCGGCTAATGCAGGGCGCTTGTCGCGCTCGTGGCTATACGGCTGAAGCAGACGGTGAAAGAGTACTCAACTCTTGCGGACGCGGCCAGACAACACGGCCCAGGCAGTCTGCATCTTGCGACCTACGCTCATAACGAACGCGCCCGAGGGCCAAGCGAATAGAAGCTCCTTGCAGCGCGAAACGGAGACTTCAGATGAACGCCATGACGTCCCTTCACGAAGGCCAATGCGCGTGCGGCGCGGTGCGCCTTGCGGTCTTCGCGCGGCCGCTGCAAGTCAATCTCTGCCACTGCATGACATGCCGCCGCATTCACGGTGCGCCGTTCGGCGTCTATGCCATCTTCGAGCGCGACGCCGTGCAGATCATGGGCGATACCGTCGCTTGGCAAAGCTCGGAGACCGGGCATCGGCATCATTGCCTGACATGCGGCTCGCCTATCTATCTCGCCTTCGACGGCGTGCCGGAAATCGAAGTGCCAACCGGCACCTTCGACGAAACCGGCCTCTTTCCGCCCACTTACGAAATCTGGTGCAAAAACGCCGAGCCGTGGCACGACGCGCAGGGCAGGCCGCGCTTCGCGCGCGGCCGACAGAACTAGTTCATCAGCACTCGACGATTGCCTTCACCACGCCCGCCTTCGGGTCGAGTAGCGACGAGAAGCGCTCGGGCACGTCGGCGAGCGTGAGCCGGTGGGTGTTGAGCGCATCGGTCGGCACTTCGCCGCGACGCATGGCATCGAGCACGGTCTCGAAGTCCTCGGGCGTTGCGTTGCGGCTCGCGAGCAAGGTTGCTTCGCGCTTGTGAAACTCGGGATCGGCGAACGAGATGCGGTCCGGCACGATGGACACCAGCACGTACTTGCCGCCATGCGCGATGAATTCGAAGCCGCGTTCCATTGCGCGCGAGTTGCCCGTGGCATCGAAGACGACATCGAAGAATTCGCCGTTGGTGAGGCTCGACAACTCTTCCTTGTCGCGCTCGCCGATTTGCACGGTCGCGTCCGCCTTCAACTCGCGGCGGCAGAAGTTCAGGCGATCTTCACGCGTGTCGAGCGCGGTCACGTTTGCGCCGCGCAGACGCGCAAAGGTGATCGCCGCCATGCCGATCGGCCCCGTGCCGACGACCAGCACGCGTTGTCCCGGTTGCACATCCGCGCGACGCACCGCATGCGCGCCGATCGCGAGGAATTCCACCATCGCGGCCTGATCGAGCGTGACGCCTTCGGCCTTGTGGACGAATTGCGCGGGGAGGTTCAGATACTCCGTGAACGCGCCGTCGCGATGCACGCCGAGCACCTGAATGTTCACGCAGCAATTGGTTTTGCCCTGGCGGCATGCAATGCACTTGCCGCACGACAGATAGGGCATGACATAGACGGTGTCGCCCGCCTTGAGTCCGCTCGATGCATCCGCCTCTTCGATCACGCCGGAGAGTTCATGCCCCATCACGCGCGGATAGGACAAGAACGGCTGATTGCCGGTGAAGATATGCAAGTCGGTCCCGCACACGCCGACGCGCTTCACGCGCAGCAGCACTTCGTTGTCGCCGCGCGCGGGCTTCTCGCGCTGTTCGGCCTTGAGGGTTCCGGGGGTTTCGCAGATGACGGTCAGCATGGCGTGTCTCTTTATGTGGTTTGTGTGGGGGCGACAGCGCATTAATTTAGCGATACGCGGCGATCTGGTCAAGCCAATTTGATATTCGATAAAGTGGTAAGGCCGGATTGTGCGTGAGCGCGGCGGCGCGTTTCGCCTTATATTCTGAGCATCTCAATAAGGTTTCAGGACGGCACGTGCTTGCACTTCAGGATTTTGTCGAGCGGCATCCGCGGCTATTCGTGCTGTCGGGCGCGGGTATCAGCACCGAGTCGGGTATTCCCTGTTATCGCGATCGCGAGGGCCAGCGCACGGGCCGTCAGCCGATTCTGCTGAAAGAGTTTCTAGGCAACGACTACGCGCGCCGCCGTTACTGGGCGCGCAGCCTGATTGGCTGGCCGGTGGTGGCGGATGCGCAACCGAACGCGGCGCATCACGCCGTGCGGGCGCTGGCGGCGCGTTCGCGGGTGCATCGGCTGGTGACGCAGAATGTCGATGGCTTGCATACGCGTGCTGGAAATCCCGATGTCATCGAGCTGCACGGCAATCTTGGCCGCGTCCGCTGCATGGCTTGCGGCGCGGCGCTTACGCGCGTGGCGGTGCAGCGGATGCTGGAAGAAGCGAACCCGGACTTTACGAATTACACGGCGCCATCGGTGCCGGATGGCGATGCGCAAATCGAGAACATCGACTTCGCTTCGTTCAATGTGCCGGGCTGCACGCGTTGTGGCGGCGTGCTCAAGCCGGACGTGGTGTTTTTCGGCGAGAGCGTGCCGCGCGCGCTGGTGCAGGACGCGGCAAGCTCGCTCGAAGCCGCCGACGCGATGCTCGTGCTCGGGTCATCGTTGATGGTGTATTCGGGCTATCGATTCTGCGAATGGGCGGCGAAGAGCGGCAAGCCGATTGCGGCGGTCAATATTGGCAAGACGCGCGCGGATGCATTGCTTGCGTTAAAGGTCGAGGCGCCTTGTTCGGAGACGCTCGAGGCGTTGATCGAGGGGTTGGATGGGGGGTGAGCGGGGACGCTCGATGCGTTGAACGAGCGTTCCCACGTGTCCACTTAGCCCGCTTCACCCGCCATCGAATCGATCCCCTCCAGCAACCTCTCCGCCTGCTCCATCCGCGTAAAAACCCCCGGCGTCACACGCACGACATCGCTTGCATCCGGAATCGGCCGCGCGACCGTGAACACGCCAAACCTGTCCTTCAACGTCTTCACGATGACATCGCTCGCCAGTCCTTCGATGCGAAACGCAGTGATACCCGCCGTCATCGATGCATCCGCTGGCGTCATGATCCGCACGCCCGGCAGCGCGCGCGCCGGTTCGGCCCAAGCGTCGCGCAAGGCCCGCAGACGCGCTTCCTTCGAGCGCGCGCCAATGCGCTGATGCAACTCCAGCGCCGCCGGCAACGTGAGCCAAGCCGCGAAGTTCGGCGAACCCGTGTGCACGCGCGAGCGGATATCGTCGGCGGGCCAGGTCGTATCGCCGAGATAGGGACTAATTGAACCGAGACACTCTTTCTTGATGTAGATCGCCCCGCAACCGAGCGGCGCGCCAATCCACTTGTGCAGATTCAACGCGACAAACGGCGCGTTGAGCGTCGGCACGTCGAAGTCGAGCATGCCCCAGGAATGCGCGGCATCGACGATCACGTCTGCGCCCGCAGCTTTCGCGAGCGCCGCGATCTCGCGAACCGGCGGCACCAGCCCCGTCGCAAAACAGACATGCGACAGCAGCACGAGCTTCGTGCGCGGATGTGCTTTCAACGCCGACGTGTAAGCGTCGAGCACGGCCTCGCGCGTGGCAGGCTCGGGCATCGTCATGCGCACTGGCTCGACGCCACGCCGTTCGCGCAGCCATTCCATCGCATCGCGTCCGCACGGGTAATCGAGGTTGCTGTAGAGCACGGTATCGCCCGGTTCGAGGCCGTTATAGCCGCTGATGAGCGCAAGCAGCGCCTCGGTCGCGTTGCGCGTGAGCTCGATTTCATCGGCGGAACAGCCCATGGCGCCAGCAAGACGCTGACGCAAGCCATCGTGGATCGTCATCCAGTGAGGACGCACGAGCAGCGTGGTTTCGTGGTTCAGGCGATCGATCCAGTAATGGAACATCGACTTGACCGGCTCGGCCATGGCGCCCCAGTAGCCGTTTTCCAGATTGATCAGGTCGTCGGACTGTCTATACAGCGCGCGCACCGCGTCCCACCAGTCTTCGGCATGAGCGATGTTCGTGGCAGGCGCGACGGGTAACGCGGCCAGGGCGGTGTTGAATTCAGGCGTGCGGAAGTCGAGATGTTCGGTCATCGGTCTTTTGATCGCGTGAGGAGCACCAAGTATCGCCGATGAAGTATCGATTGGACAAAGTTACCGCCGTTGCGACGAAGGTATGGACAAAATGCCGACTAATCGTATTTCCGCCCCTTCAGACTTCGCAACCGCCCGCCGTAATAGTTCCTAGAGCGCCAAGCCCCGGATGAGGGCAAACGTTCGCTTGTACGCCGCGTAAGGCGCACGAGTCGAACATACGACGCCGAAACAGTTCCACGAACTGACTGAGAGAACCTTCAAATGAACCTTAGAAACATCACGATCAAGAACAAACTGGTCGCCGGCTTCGGCATTCTTGCCGTCCTCGTGGTGCTCGTCGCAGGCATGTCGCTGCGCTCGCTTTCCCAGGCGACCGACGGCTTCGCGAACTACGTCAACGGCATCAACGCGCGCGCCGATGTGGCCAGTCAGTTGCGCACCGCGGTCGACCGCCGCGCCATTGCCGCACGCAATCTCGTGCTCGTCAGCAAGCCCGCCGATCTCGAATTGGAAAAAGCCCAGGTCACGCGCGCTCACGAAGACGTGCAGGCGCGCCTGAAACAACTCAAGGACATGATCGCCTCGGCGAGCGACACGAGCGAGAAGGCCCGTGGCCTTGTCGCCGAAATGGCGCGCGTGGAAGGCTTGTACGGCCCGGTGGCGACGGATATCGTCGGCCTCGCGCTCGCCGGCAAGCACGACCAGGCGATCTCCAAGATGGACGACGAATGCCGTCCGCTGCTCGCCCAACTGGTCAAGGCCACCGACGACTACGCGAGCTACACGGCCACGCGTCGCGAAGAGATCGTGCGTGATTTCGAAGCTCAGTACGAGATGCAGCGCAACGTGCTGATCGCGCTGTGCTCGTTCGCCACGCTGTTCGCGGTGGCCGCGGGCTTTGCGATCACGCGTTCGATCACCCGGCCTATCGAGGACGCAGTCGAGATCGCGCAAACCGTGGCGCGTGGCGACTTGCGCAGCACGATCATCGCCGATTCGAAGGACGAGACTGGCGACTTGCTGCGTGCGCTTGCCGAGATGAACGAACGCCTGACCGAAACCGTGAGCCGTGTGCGCGACAGCAGCGGCGCGGTGGGCGGCGCCGCCAAGGAACTGGCCACAGGCAACACGGACCTGAGCCAGCGCACCGAAGAGCAGGCGGCGTCGTTGCAGGAAACGGCGGCGAGCATGGAGCAATTGACGTCCACGGTGCGTCAGAATGCCGACAACGCGCATCAGGCGAGTTCGCTCGCGTCGAATGCCTCGAATGTCGCGCGAAAGGGCAGCGATGTGGTCGGTCGCGTGGTCGACACCATGCACGGCATCAGCAACAGCTCGTCGAAGATCGCGGAGATCACGGGCATCATCGAAGGCATCGCTTTCCAGACCAACATTCTGGCGCTCAACGCGGCCGTTGAAGCGGCGCGCGCGGGTGAACAGGGACGCGGCTTTGCGGTCGTGGCAAGCGAAGTGCGCAGCCTCGCGCAGCGCTCGTCGTCGGCGGCGAAGGAGATCAAGGAACTGATCGCCGATTCCGTCGAAAAGGTGAAGGACGGCTCGGCACTCGCGAGCGAAGCCGGTACGACCATGACCGAAGTGACACAGGCCGTGGCTCAGGTGACCGACATCATGTCGGAGATCGCGGCGGCATCGGCGGAGCAGGGACGCGGCATCGAGCAGGTGAATCAGGCGATCACGCAGATGGACGAGGTCACGCAACAGAACGCGGCGCTCGTCGAGGAAGCCGCGGCCGCATCGCAGGCGCTGGAAGAGCAGGGCCGTCGCCTGAACGAAGTCATGGCGTTCTTCGTGGTCGAAGGCGGTGGTATTGCGCCCCGGTCGTATGCGCCTGCCGCGCCCGTGGCGCGTACTGCCGCGCGCGTTGCCGCACCCGCGCGTACGCGGCGTGCCACGCCCGTGGCGACCGCTGCGGCGACGCATGGCGACGAGTGGAGTTCGTTCTGACCGATCGCGCGCAGTAGCGCGTTGAAGCTGCGTCGGACCGATGCCGTGCGTAGCGGCGTCGAACGAACGCCGCCACGGCTTTGAAGCGTGCTTACTCCGATACGACGAACTCGCAAGCGGCCTGCAGCGGCGCAAACCTCACGCCGCTGCAGGCCAAGCATCAATGATGTTCGAACTCCGCACGCGGCTTCGGCGTTGCCTTGACCTTGGTGTACTGGAATTCGGGCAGGGCCTTGATCGCGTCCTTCGTCGCGCCGGGCAGCACGAGCTTGCCGCCCTGGAAATCGAGTTGCTCGACTGGAATGGCGACGTCGTGATGCGAGACGCCGAGGAACTGGTTTGCCGCGATGATCGCGAACGAAACCGAACGGTCTGGCGCCACGATGATGTCGTGGATCACGCCGACCTTCGCGCCCTGTTCATTGAAGACGGGCTTGTTGAGAATCGACTTCCTGACGCTCCAGCCGTCGATGATGGCGGTCGATACCTCGACCGATACGCCGAGCGTCTGTGCGCCCGCAACTTGCGCGTAGGACGCGGTGGAAGTCAGGCCAATGGCCGATGCGGCGAAGAGCAGTGCCACGAGTTTCGAGTTCATCTTCCAATCCTCAAAAGATTTGGCAAATCAGTTCTTGGGAATTGCGCGAATCTAGCGCGGTAGAAGTGTGAACGTTTATTGCGAATTTTGCAGGGAACGTGTGCATGCGCACGGCGTGCACCCGCTTGGGGCGCACGCCGTGACGCGGAAATCGAAGAAAATTCAGTGTGAAATGCGTTTCAGCGCTTCCGCTTTGTGCACGGCATGCTTGCCGCTCTTGTCGCTTTCCACCTCGTAGTGCAGATCGGACTTCGATGCATTGACCGTATGGCCATCGACTGTCGTGCGTTCGTGGATCACTTTCACGACATGGCCCGTGGTCTCGCCCTGCGGCGTATTCCAGCTAACGTGATCGTGCAGCTTGAGGGATTGAGTCATCGCGTCTCTCCATCGTTGAAATGCCAACGAAAGCGCAACGGCCATGCCCACGCGCGGCTACTTCAAGCGGGCGAGCGTCCCTTCATCCTCGTGGCCATCGAAAAAGCGTTGCAGCGCGTCGTTAAAGATCGCGGGATCGGGCGCGGTGCGCGCGAAGAGCGTCATCGACGAATGAAACTTCATGTCGTCCGGATACCCAAAAATATGCTCGACGCTCAAATTCTTCACGCCATTGACGATGCCAGTCAATTCGACGAGCCGCGCGCCGAGCACAGGATGCGCGATATACGCTTCGGCTTCCGCGCGGGACTGGATAGCGTAATGCCGCGCCATGTGGCTATGGCCGAGACCTGCGATTTGCGGGAACACGAACCACATCCAGTGCGTGCGCTTGCGGCCGGCGGACAACTCGGCGCGCACGTCGTCGATGACGGCTTCTTGTGCATCGACGAAGCGTTGAAGATCGAAGGTATCGCTCATGGCATGTCCTGGCTCTCTAGTCACGCGACGGCATCCGCGATGCGCTTTCGCAGCGCCGCATCCGGATAATCGCCAATGCCCGCGCGCACGTTGTCGATCATGTACTCGCGCCGTCCGGTGCCCGGAATCACGCAAGTGACGGCAGGGTTTCCCAACACGAATTTGAGCAGAAGCTGTGCCCAACTCGTGCAGCCCAAATCGGCCGCGAACGCGGGCAGCGGTTTTGCGCGAAGCGAGGCGAGCAGCGAGCCGCCGCCGAACGGCTGATTGACGAGCACAGCGACGCCGCGCTCGGCGGCAAGCGGCAGCAGCCGTTCCTCGGCGTCGCGGTCGTTGGCCGCGTAGTTGATTTGCACGAAGTCCACACGCTCGGATCGCAGCACCGCTTCGACCTGCCCGAACGCGCTCGACGTGTAATGCGTAACGCCGATATAGCGCACGCGCCCGGCCGCTTTCCAATCGCGCAGCGTGGCGAGTTGCGTGCGCCAGTCGAGCAGATTGTGGATCTGCATGAGGTCGATGCGCGGCGTTTTGAAAAGGCGCATCGACTGTTCCATTTGCGCGATGCCCGCCTCGCGTCCATCGGTCCACACCTTGGTGGCGATGAACGCCTTGTCGCGTGCGTGCAATTCGGCGAGCAGGTCGCCCGCGACGGCTTCGGACGAGCCATACATGGGCGATGAATCGATCACCGAGCCGCCCGCCGCGAACAGCACGCGCAGCACTTCGGCGAGTTCGCGACGGCGGGCGGCGTCGTCGCCGACGTCGAATGTGCGCCACGTGCCGCAGCCGATCACAGGCAGCGCTTCGTTGCTCGATGGAATCGGGCGCTTGTGCATGGGCGTCGACTGCGAGGGCGCGATCTGCGCGATGAGCGGGTTTGTCGCTCCGGCGAGCGCCGCCGTGGCCGCGACACGCAGGAACCGTCGGCGATCCGGTGAGCGGCCGTTCATGGCAGAGAAGAACCATGACGCCGTGCATGGTTCGAGTTAGGCAAAGGCATCGTCGATCAGGCTCCTGGCGAAGACATGCAAGAACAGATGCAATGTCTGGTGCAACCCGCGTCTCGCAGCAGGATAACCCGATACCGAAACGAACGATGCCGGCGCTACTTCTTCCTGGGCTCGTCGAGACAGACTCGGAAACGGTTACCATAACCGGCGCGTTTGTTTCACGTACGTGCTCGCCTGATCGATACGCTTGCGTCTATGCTCGGAAGTCGTACCCGACAACGAAAGCTCGATCTGACATTTTTTTGCAGCTAAGGCGAACCGTGCAATTAGCATGTGCGCCCGAGCGCGGGCATTCGCGGCTTCGCTCTTCGCACCTTGCAAAACAAAAATGATTCTCCCAGACGCCCAGAACTTACGGCTCAACATAGACAGCGTGCGCGCCTTGCGCGTGGCCGGGCGCGCCGCCGAAGCGCAGGCCATGATCACTCGACTCGCCGCCTTGCCCGATCCGGGCATATGGATCGGACAACTCGGCATCGACTTGAACTATCTCGGCATGCGCGAGCTTGCGGAACGTTGTCTCAGGATAGCGCTTACGCATGACATGTCTCCCTTAGTGCGCTACCAGCTCACCGAAGAACTCGCGATGGTGCTTTACTCGAGCGGCAAGTATCACGAAGCGCATGCACTGCATCGCATCAACCGCGATGTCGGACGCGGCGAGTCGCTTCTCCACGTGCTCTTTAGCGGTGACATGCCGTGGATCGACCTGGCGCATCCCAAGCTGCTCGGCATAGACGAACCCGTTGCCGGCAAGTCGATCTTGATCTCCATCGAAGGCGGCTTCGGCGATTTCGTGCTCTATTCGCGCTACGTCGATGCCTTGCTGCGGGAAGGCGCACGCGAGTTGGTCATCGAAGTCTTCGACGAGTGGCGCGATGTCGTCCGCCCGCGCGAAGGCGTGCGTCTTGTCATCCCGACGGCCGAGCAACGTGCGCACGAGATGCAGCATCGCGACCGCATCACGTACGTGTTCAATCTCTTCGCGCGCTATCAGCATTCGCCATATTTTCCGATGGAGAATCCCGGCGGCATGATCGCATGCAATCCCAATCGCGGCTTGCCACACGAAGCGCTTGCATCGATGCAACGCGAACCGAAGCGGATGAAGGTCGGTATCGGCTGGCGCAGCGCCAGCAACGTGCGCCATGAGCCGTACCGGTCGATGCAACTCCAACAACTGGCCGCGTTGTTCGCCAATCCCGATTGCCGCTTCTACTCGCTTCAGGTCGGCGCGCTGACCGATGACGAACGTGCGTTGATGCAGGCACACGATGTCATCGACATGGCGCCGTATCTCGCGGCTTTCGGCGATACGGCATACGTGCTCGACGAACTCGATTTGTTCATCACCATCGACTCGGGGCCCGCGCATCTTGCAGGCGCGTTGAATCGTCCCGTATGGGTGCTGCTTGCAAACGCGTGCGATTGCCGCTGGTATGACTGTCAGCGCTTCACGCCCTGGTATCCGTCTATGCGGCTTTATCGTCAGACGCAACTCGGCGACTGGTCGCATCCGCTCGACGAATTGCAGGCCGATCTGGCGCAACTCGCTGCACGCTGACGCCGCTCGACCCCGGCGCGCTTCATGTACGATTGACGCAGCTCCCACATGCGCCCGCGACATGACTCGTCTATCGATCCGTTTGGTTCTCGTCCTGGCTCTCGTCTTGGCGATCGCGCTGACTGGCATTGCTCATGCAGCATCCGGCGACGACGATCCATCGACCGTTATCAGCGACAGCCACGAGTTCGTCGTGGCCGAAGACGGTTCGGTGACGGAGGACGATACCACCGTGTTGCGCGCGAACACGTCGGCCGGCATCGACGAAATTGCGCAGCGTTACGTCTGGTACGACCGCAGCGTGTCGAACGTGGAAATCGTCGAAGCCTATTCCGTCGATGCCAACGGCGCGCGTCACGATGTTTCGCCCGAGCAGATCCGTGACATCCAGGAGCCGCGTTCGGCCGGCGCGCCCACGTTTCAGGACGCCAAGCTGCGCGCGGTGATTTTTCCGGCGGTGGGCATCGGCTCGACGGTGCATCTGCGGTTTCGCAAGAGCCAGGCGAGCCCTGTCATCGCAGGGCAGTTCAACTATTACGTCGATCCGGGTTCGCGGCCGGTGCTTGCACAGCGGCTCATCTTCGATCTGCCCGCGACCAAGCCGCTCTTCGCCGATGCGCGCGGTTATGAAGCCGAGCCGCCCGTCACCGCGAATGGCCGCACGCGCTATGCGTTCGATTACCGTCGCGAACACATTGCGCGCATCGAAACCGGCTCGGTCGCTTACGCGCAATACGGCGACCGTCTGATGGTGTCGACGTTTCCCGATTACGCGAGCTTCGCCGCGAGCTATCGCGAACCTTCCGTGGACCCGAGCACGAAAGATCCCGCCGTGATCGCGTTCGCGCAATCGCTCACACGCAACGACGCCGACGCGCGCGCCAAAGCAAAGACGCTCTACGACTGGGTACGTCGCAATATCCGCTATGTCGCGATGTTCATCGGTCAAAGTCCCGCCGTGCCGCATCGCGTGACGGAGGTACTTGCGAATCGTTATGGCGATTGCAAGGACCACGTCGCGCTGTTCGGCGCGTTGCTCGATGCCGTGGGCATTCGCAACGAGCCCGCGCTGATCGGCCTGGGCGCGGTGTATTCGCTGCCTTCGGTGCCAGGCTACGGCGCGGGCGCGATCAATCACGTCATCACATGGATGCCCGATCTGAATCTATATGCGGATAGCACGGCGGCGAGCGTCGAGTTCGGCTATCTGCCACTCGCGGACATGGATCGCCCGACCGTGCTCGTGAATGCCGGCAAGCTTTCGCACACACCATCCACGCAGCCCTTGTCGCGCGCGGCGCGATTGCAGATCGACGTGGCGCCCGGAGGCGTCGCCAACTTTGCGTACTGGGTCGAGGATGCAGGATGGAGTGCCGAGATCGAGCGTATGAATCTGCGTTCGGCGAATACGGAGCGGCGCGAGCAGATCGCAACGGACCGTCTGCGTTATACGAATCTGCGTGGCGCGGGCGCGCTTACGACCAGCGATGTCGATGCCACGAGCGGCCCCTTCGCCACGACCGTGAACGGCACGCTCGACGACGTGGTCTGGCCCACTGGCACGACCGCGTTGCCCGCGTTGACGAGTCTCTCGGGCGGCATCGCGACGCAGGCGCGCAACTGGCTTGCGGAGCGCGTGCGTACGCAACCTTATCTGTGCGTAAGCGGCGTGTTCGACGAGGTATCGCAGATCGTGCTTCCTCGTACGATGCACGTGGTCGAAGTGCCCGACAACCTCGACCTCGATAGCGGCTTCTTCCGCTTTTCATCGCGCTATCTGTTCGACGCCGCGACCAACACGATTCAAATTTCGCGCACTTTCACCGCGAGTTTCGGCAAGCAGGTCTGCACGCCCGAGGACTTTCAGGCGGCGCAGCCGGTGCTTAAGAAGATCGAGCGCGATACGCAAGGGCAGATCATCGTGAAGGCGGCGTTGCGATAGTGTGCCTTCACTGCGCGTCACGCGCCACACGAAAACCGTTCTGCGATTGCCTCACGCTCGAGCTGTATTTGAATCGCGTGGCCGATTGCATATAGCTCGCGCCTTCGCGCCACGAGCCGCCGCGAATCACGCGCACTGAACATGATGGATCGTCCCACGCGTGGCCATCGGCCGGTGCGCCTTTGTAGTTGCCGTGCCAGCAGTCGGCGACCCATTCCCAGACGCTGCCGTTCATGTCGTGGAGACCATACGGATTCGCGGCAAATGAGCCTACGGGCGTCGGCGCTTCGGGACGATAAGGCTCGCCGCAATCCTTGCAGTCGGCGTTGCCTTTCTTCATTTGATCGCCCCACCAGTAAGTGCTCTGCGTGCCGCCGCGCGCCGCATATTCCCATTCGGCCTCGGTCGGCAGGCGATATGCCTTGCCGCCCACCTTGCTCAACCATTTGACGTAGACCTGCGCGTCGTCCCAACTGACGTTGCGCATCGGCGCATTGGCGGGCGGCGCGTTGCCGGCGTCGCCATCGGGTGAGATACGTGTGCAGGCGCCGGCATCGACGCATGCATTCCATTGTTCGATTGTCACTTCGTATTTGCCGATGAGATACGGCTGCGCAATGGCCACGCGATGCGGCGGCTTTTCTGCGGGATCGTCGTTGTTGCTGCCCATGTTGAAGCTGCCAGCCGAGAGCGGGACCAGCGCGGGACAAGACGGGCAGTCTTTTACTTCGGCCCCTGCGGAAGTCTTCGCTGCGGGTTTGGATGCAACTGCGACAGGGGCGGTCGTGGTTGCCGGTGCAGGCGTGGGCGCGGTTTGACGCGGCTTTTCAGCGACGATAGGCGGCGCGGGCTTCGGCGTTGGCGCCGGAGTAGGCGAAGCTGGCAACTGCGGCGATGCCGCGGGCTTCGAGCTTGCGGCGGCCGCCCGCAAGCGATCGATGCGTGCCTTGGCAAGCGTGGCGAATCGTCCGTTCGGATACGCCTTCAAATAGGCTTCGTAATCGCTTGGGTACGTGCTGTCCTTGATCGATTCCCAGAAGGTCAGTTCGTATTGCTCGCTGCTGTCCTTGGGAAGAATGCCGCGCGTACGGCTACCCGTGGCGGATTGCGTCGTATCGATGGCGTCCGTGGAAGCTAACGACATCGGTGCGAGTGTGAATGCGGCATCTAGTGTCGATGCGATCCACGGCCGTTGGCTATCGTGCGTCAACTGCGCGACATTTGCGGCGGCTATTTCGAATACCCGGGATGTGGTGCGTGCTTCGCCGGACATCGCTCGTAACAGCGCGGCGGTGTAAAGGCCGTTGCGTTCCGTCTCGGCGGCTTCGGTCGCAAAAGTAGTTGCGTACGCAACCAGTGTGTTCGCGGGCAAAGACATGCTCTCGGTGGGCGCGGCACCGAAGGGATCGTTCAGACACATGTCGAGCACGACGATGTTCGCGGCGTCCGGACGGCGCTGCACCATGCGCGCCACGACATCCTTCACCGGAATACCTTTCTCGACCAGCGTGACGGGCGCATCGGCGCGGGCATCGAGCGGGGCGAGCAGGGCATCGCCGCCTGCCTGCAGACCGTGGCCCGCAAAGTAGACGAGCGCGGTATCGTGTGGACCGAGTTGCGTGACGAACGTGTCGAGCGCGTCGCGCATGGCGGTTTCGTTGAGATCGATACGGCGCGTCACGTTGAATCCGAGCGACGTGAGCGCAACGCTCATATCGTATGCGTCGTGCTCCGCGGCCGGCAGCGGGGCGTCGCCATAGTGCGTATTGCCGATAACGAGTGCCATGCGATTCGCATGAGTGTCGGCGGCCGCGACCGAAGGTCTCTCAAGCGGTGGATCGGAAGGCGCTGCGAACGCGCCGCCCATCGTCACGAACATGCCTGCGATGAAGAGAGTCCGCCACATATTCACACCCTTTCGGTCCGGCTTGATTAGGGGCGCGCCGTTCGCGCGTCTGTCGTTGTCGCCTGGATGCTCATGCAAAGTCGGCGCATGCGAGGACCATGCATTTGCCGTCGCGCTCGTGCATCTGCAGCACAAACAAGATAGCACGCGGTCAGTCGGCACTTAAATCCCCATTAAGCAGGTATGCGTGATGAGGAGTGCGCTTCCGTTCTCTGGTAAGTATCTTTTTTAAACGTTACGTTCTAATCTAAAAACCTGACGACGGCTTGATCGCTCCACGCACGAGCGTACGACAGTATCTTCAGCGCTCGCACATTCGTCAGTCCTTCATGTGACTGTTCATCAAGAGGCATGCACAACATGTTGAGAAGAACCGTGCTTGGCGCACTGGCTTCACTCGCCGCCGTCGCCGCCGATACGTCTTTTTCCGCCGCGCGTCAGCGCACTCCCGCTCCGCCGAACGCCGAGGCATACATCATCTGGCCGCCCGACGGCGCCGTGATCTCGGGCGGCAAACTCTGGGTACGCATGGGACTGCGCAACATGGGCGTCTGTCCGAAGGGCGTGGACATGCCCAACGTCGGACATCACCACTTGCTGATCGATACGGACCTGCCGCCGCTCGATCAGGAGATTCCCTCCGACCGCAATCACTTTCACTATGGCGCGGGCGAGACCGATGCGCGCCTGGAGCTTCCGCCGGGCAAGCACACGCTACAGCTGCTGATGGGCGACTACAACCACGTACCGCACGATCCTCCTGTTTATTCCAAGAAGATCACCATCACGATGAAATGAAGCATGCACGGCAACCGCGCAGCCCAGGGGAGTGACATGAAGAACCGAACCGTCAGCGCAATCGCGCTATCACGTTTTGCATTGCTTGCCGCTGTGTTTGCGGTGCAATTCGCCGTAGCGGGGCCGACGCCGGCGCCCGCCAACGCTTACGCCTATATCGGCTATCCAAACGATGGCCAGACCTTCGCGGCGGGCAAGCCTATCAAGGTGTGGTTCGGTCTACGGTACATGGGCGTGGCGCCGCGCGGCGTCAAATTCCCTAACACGGGGCATCATCACCTGTTGATCGATACGGACTTGCCGCCGATGGATCAGGAGATTCCGTCCGACCGCAATCACTTGCACTACGGCGCGGGCGAAACGGAAACGACTATCGAACTTCCGCCGGGCAAGCACACACTTCAGCTCTTGATGGGCGATGACCGGCACATCCCGACCGACCCGCCTGTGTACTCGAAGAAGATCACGATCTACGTCAAGTAAGCGGCGCGCGCATGCCTTAAGCGCCGCCTTTCCCTGTTGATACGCCATATCCGCAGACGTTTCGCGGATGAGAGCGTTCGTCTCGGGCCCGAGAAAAGCGATGTCGTTCGATAACGGACAGTTGGAGTCCGAAGTGTTGGTAGAAGACCATCATCAGTGGGTCGAGTTTGAGAGCGCATTACGTCGACCGTGCTTATGTGCGACAAGGCTTTGCTAGATATTTTTCCGCATCGAACGACGACTGGCACACCCTATGCATTTAACAGCTCACGCAAACAAGTTGTCGCCAACCACCACCCGATGCGCAAAGCGCGAAGTCCCAAGGAGAACCGCCATGACCACGCTGACCATTCAAGACCTGCCTGTTACCGAAGAGCTCGATCGCCAGACGATGTCGGCCGTGCGCGGCGGCATGTCGTTCCTGTTTCCCGGCATCGACATCACGAAGTTCGAATCTTCGTTCAGCACGCAGCAACTGATCGGCCAGACGCAGAACACGGTGAATCAAAACGGCGTGGGCGTGGCCTTCGGCGGCAACATGATGTCGAACGTCATGCCGAAGCAGGAAGCGCAGAACATCAGCACCGTCAATCTTGGCGCCAGTCCCGTACTGAGCTAAATCAACCTTACCCAGGAGCCTCGATCATGTCCACTCTGACCATCCGCGATCTTTCCCATCAAGCCGAAATGGACCGTGACGAAATGTCGGCCGTGCGCGGCGGCATGAATTTCCTCATGCCGTTCTATAGCAGCAGCGCGTTCGATCTGAGCGGTACGACGGAACAACTCGCAAACCAGACGCAAAACACGTTCAACCAGAACGGCCTCAACGCTGCATTCGCAAGCGACATGACCTCGAACGTCAAGCCGAAGCAGGACGCACACAACGTCAGCAACATCAACGTGTTCACGCCGTTTGTTTCGTGAAGCCGGGAATAAAAGCGGCAGTGACGCGGTAAAGCATCAATGCGGTTACGCGGTAAAGGCGAGGCACGGGGAGTCTCGCTTGCAATACCCGCCCGCCGTTCGCAAGACGGCGGGCGGCCTCCGATTCGATCCGTATGGCATCCCGTTCCGCCTTGTGATTTACTCGATGAATCGACGAGCCGGGCCGCGACGCCTCCACACTCAACCTGACCGTCGGTGCGCGTTCACCGGGAGCGAGATCGTGCAAGCCTTGTTGCCATCGTTGCGCTTTGGCTCTTTGCGCTTAGGCTCTTTGCGCTCAGGCTCTTTGCGCTTTGGGCTGTTACGCGTCGGCCTTGCAAGCGGGCTTGCTCTGCTCGCCGGTTGCATCGACGTGAAGGTGCCGACTTATCAACGCCCGGACACGCCTGAGAAGACCGCCTTCACGAAAATCGACGCGCCCAAGGTCGGAGCGGCTGCCACCATTCAGCCCGACTGGTGGAAGCAGTTCCACGATCCCGCACTGGATACGCTCGTCGGCCAGGCTATCGACAACAACTTCGATATCAAGGTGCTGGCCGCGCGCATCAACGTGGCGGGCGCGCAGATCGGCGAGGCCCGTGCGGGCGCGTTGCCTTCCATGGATGCGGGTGCGGGTGCGAGCTTCGAAAAGACCACTGGCCAGATGTTTTCGAAGCAATACAACCTGGGCACGCAAGTGAACTGGGACATCGACATCTGGGGCGCGGTGGAAAAAGGCGTGCAAGCCCAGAAGGCCGAATTTCGCGCGACCGAGGCCGACTGGCGCGCGGGTTATCTCGAACTCGTCGCCAACGTTTCGACCACTTACTTCCAGATTCTTCAGTTCGACGATCAGATCGAGCAGCAGAAGAAGACCATCGCGACCAACCGGCAAATCCTGACGATCTTCGAGGGCATGGAAAAGAACGGTCTCGTGCCGCATACGCAGGTTCTGACGCAGCGCGCGGAATTGAATCGCCTGACGCGCGATCTGCTGGAATTGCGCCGTTCGCGCGATCTTGCCAATAACGCGCTCGCTACATTGACAGGCGTTCCCGCAGGCGAATTCAAGCTGCCGGAAGGGCATTTGCAAACGCGTGTGCAGGCGCCGCCGGTGCCGTCGGGGCTGCCATCGCAGTTGCTCGCACGGCGTCCCGATCTCGTCGCGGCGGAGTATCGCGTGCTCGAATCGTATGACCTCGTCGGTCAGGCGAAGCTCGCGCAATTGCCGACCATCAGTCTCACCGGGCGCGGCGGCAGCGCCAGTTTCGCGCTGACGGACCTGCTCAAAACTTTCACCTTCAGCTTTCTGCCAAGCATCAACATCCCGATTCTCGATCCGAGCGTTCGTGCTCACGTGAAGACCACCGAAGCGCAAACCACGGTCGCGGAACAGCAATATCGCAGCACCGTCATGAGCGCCTTCGAGGAAGTAGAGAATGCGCTCGTGAATCTCGATTCGCATACGAAGCAGCGCGTCGAGTTGCAACAGGAAGTAGAGCATCTGACCATCGTCGCGGCGCAGATCGACGCGCAGCTCAAGGAAGGCGTGATTTCTCAGCTGGAAGTGTTTGAAACCGAGCGCACCTTGCTCGCGGCACAGCTTGCGCTGCTCGCCAATCATCAGCAGATCCTGTCGGATACGGTGACGCTCTATAAGGCGCTCGGCGGCGGATGGCCAACGGTGAATGTTCAGAACGCATCCACGGATACGCCTCAGTGAGCAATTCTCAAGCTTTGCTAACGCTCGTTCCATATCGCCTCAAGCGGCTCGCGTATGGCGTTTTAAGCCAGTGCTGCACGATTGACTACGATAATGCGTGACTTAAACTTTCAACACCCGCCGCCACATAGCTCGGCTGGCGGGACGACCCATCCGCTCCATGCGCCGCTCGAGGCTCGTGGACTCACTTCGTGACATGGACATGGCTCCAGGCGATCCGATAGCGGAACAGCAGCCGAACGTGGGCGAAGCGTTCGATGTCGTCCTGAAGCCGCTCGCCCGCAACGGCATCGGCGAGAATCTGGCGGAGATTCGTATCGACGAAAATCTCTTCGCCATTGGCCGCGCGGAAGCACCGTTCGATACCAGCCCGCCCGAAGCCGTCGCCCAACTCTCGCGTCGTCATGCGCGTATCTTCATCGAGCATGGCCTCGTCTATATCGCCGATCTCGGCAGCAAGAACGGCACCGCCGTGAATGGCACACCCGTGCGCGAAATGCCCGTGCGCGTTCGTGCGGGCGATGAGATCGGGTTCGGCAACCGTCTCGCATACCGCGTGCAATTTGCACCGCGCAAGCGCCGCAACGTGGTCGTCAAGCCCTTGAGCATCACGCTCGTTCCGCAGCGCAACGACTTGAACTTGCAGCCCGTCGAATTGCTGCAATTCCCGTTTCTCGTGAGCAAGAGCGACGCTACGTTTGCGCGTCATCGAGAGCAGTATCCGCATCAGGTGAATTACGTATCGCGGCGGCATGCGCATGTGTTCGTCAAGGGCGCGGCGCCGTTCGTCGAAGACCTTGGCAGCACCAACGGCACCTTCGTGAATGGCGCGCGCCTAGGCGAGTCAGCAGTCGAACTGAAGAATGGCGACACGCTCGCCTTCGGAGGCACGCATTTCGTCTATGTCGTGCATCTGCATGGCGAAGAGAGCGAATCGACGCTCACGGAAATGGCTGCCTCGCATGCCGACAATAACTTCGACAGCGACAAGACGACCTTCGTCGGATCGGCGCACTCGTTCCTCGATATCTTTTGCGTCGATCAAGCTGCGGCGATCGAAGACGAAATCAATCTGGATTCGCAGCCTGTCCCCGCAAAAGAAGCCGCTCCTGAAAAGAAGCGGCGTGGCAAGACGGCGCTTTTCGTTTCCGAATTGCATTCGGCCTTCGCAGGCGATGACCGTCGTACAACGCGCCGCACGCGCATGATTGCAGCGAGTGTGCTGATCGCGATGCTCGCCGGTGGTGCGGCGCTCTTTTACAGCGGATCGAACGAACGTCAGGCGAAATCGCTGCTGGCGCAGGGCGACTATGCACAAGCTGCGAGTGTCACTAGCGACTATCTGCTCACGCATCCGCAAGACACGCAATTCGCCGCGATGAACACGGAAGCCGTGCTCAAGGGAAATGTTCCGCGCTGGCTGGCCGCGTTGCAACATGGCGACTTCGCGAACGCCGACGCCATCATCGCGCAGATGAAAGCCCTCGGTCAGAACAATCCCGATGTGCGCTCCATGATCGACGAGCTCGACTGGATAGGCAAACTGGAGAGCTTCGTGATGAGCCGCGGAGGTCCTGATGCGCCCATTCGCATGTATGACGATGAAGGGCGGATCGGCGCAATTCTGAAGCACTGGGAAGCGGATGCGTCGGGGCACCAACGCGATCTCGACCGGCTTGCGGGCTACGCGCCCGAGTTTCGCGAGCCGTATGCGCTTGCACTTAGTCATCTGCGCAAGCTGCAGAGCGACGACTCTGTCTACCTCGCGGCTATCGAGCGATTGAATGGGACCATCGTTAAAGGTCTTGCGCAAGACGATCTCGATTCCATCGACGGCGCGCTCAAGGATTATGCGGACAAATATCCGCGACTAGGCGGCCTCGATCGCGTGCGCGCCGATCTCAAGCGCTATGCGGATCTGCGCAGCGCGGCGAGCGGCACGAGCCTCGCACCGCTTGCCGCAACCATAAATACGGCGAATTTTTCGACGCCGCCTTTTCAGGAGCGGTATCAACAGATCAGTGCGGATGAACTGCCGCCACCTGAGGTGCTCAGACAATACGCTGCAATCGCCGATGCCTGGCGCGACGGCAAGACGCCGGATGCGTTGGACGGGTTGCAGAAATTGCCGCAAGGCTCATGGTCCGCGACTGCGCAAAAGGAACTCGCGCACAAGAAAGCCGTGGCCGCGCAATACGCAGATTTGCAGAAGGCGCGCGGCACGAAAGCTTATGACGAAGCGCTGCTGTCGTTCTACGAAACGCTCGATCTCGATAGCGACACGTGGTTCGCAAACAAGGTCGTGCCTGATGTCGCTTCGCTCCGGGACAAGGCTGCTGCGCGCGCGCAAAGCCTCATGTCGCAAGCACAGACGCTATGGAATCAGTATCGGACGAACGGTGGCATCGGCGGATCGCAACGGCTCGAATCGGGTGTGTCGGACACGTTCCGCAGTCAGGCGCGACTTCTCACCGATGCCGAGGATGCGGCCACACGCGGCATGCGCATCTTCCGGCAAGTGAAGGCCGACAACGGTAAGTGGGCGGCGCTTGCAAGCGAGATAGACAACGAGGCGATCCTGCAGCGCCGCTCGCTGCAGGATCTGCGCATGGTGCTCGAACCGCAGTTGCTCAAGACCAAGCTCGGCTTGATCGGTGCCAACACCATCACGACGGCAACCACGGGAGGCACGAGCGGTGAAGAAAGACGCGCACCTTAAACCTTTATCGGAAGCGCTGGTCGATCATGGCGCGGAAGGTATCGCCATACTCACGGCCGAGCCGCTGCGCCTGACGCAAGCCCTCATCTACACGATGGTCGCGCTGGTCGCGTCCGCGCTGGTCTGGTCGTTCGTGGGACATGCGGATGTCACCGTGGCCGCGCAAGGCACGCTCGCGCCGGAGTCCGAAGTGCGGCGCTTCTACGCGCCGATCGACGGCGAGCTTGCCGAGCTTTTCATCGCGGAAGGCCAGCCCGTACGCAAAGATGACGTCGTCGCGCGCCTCAATGCACGTGGTGCAATCGAAGCGGCGACCAATGCGCTCGAAGCGCAACTCAAGCTCGACGATGCGGAACGCGAATGGAAGCAGTTCCCCGAGAAGAAGCTGCTCATGCAGCGCAAGATCGTCGCGCTGAAGAATCAGATGGAAGTGGAAGAGCATCAGCATCAACAGCGCGTGAACGAAGGCACGAGCAAGCTCGCGGAAGGACAGAAGGCGCAATTGCAGGAACAACGCAGCGTGCTCGAAAACGCCCGCCGCGCACGCGATGCCGCGAAGACCGAACTCGACCGCTTCACGCGGCTCTTTGCCTTGCCGGGCGGCGGCGGGGTGTCGGAATCGCAAGTGGAAGTCAAACGCAACGCGTATCTCGAAGCCGATGGCGGATATCGCGTGGAACAGTCGAAACTCGCAGAACTGGATTTTCGTCTGAGCCATGAATTCACGCAGGCGAAGGCGCAACTCGAAACGAGCGGACAGGAATCGACCAATCTGCGCTTGCAATATGAATCCGCCATGCGCGAAGTGGCGAGCACGGAAGACAAGTTGCGTCTGCAACTACAGACCGCGCGGCTTGTGGCGGATGCTGCCGCGCGCATCAAGTTCGAAAATATCGACAAGGATAATTTCCTGCTAATACTCGCGCCGGTATCGGGCGTCGTCACCGATGTCACATCCACGCAGACCGGTGACAAGATTCAGGCAAACACGCCGTTGGGCGGCATTGCCCCCGCCAACGCCAGGCCCGTGTTAAAGATCGAAATTGCGGAACACGATCGTGCTTTTCTTCGCGAGGGACAGCACGTCAAGCTCAAATTCAACGCGTTTCCTTACCAACGCTATGGCGTGATCGACGGCACGCTCGCGTTCATCTCGCCCGCGACCAAGCCGAGCCCTGGCACGAAGCAGCCTGTCTACGAAGGACGCGTGACACTCGATCGCGACTTCTATCAGGTGGCCGACACGAAATATCCGCTGCGTTACGGCATGACCGCCACTGCCGAGATCGTCGTGCGCGAGCGCCGGCTCATCGACCTCGGGCTCGACCCCTTCCGCAATGTGGCGGGATAGGGAAGGAGGGTTACGCACGCGGAACCGGTCGGACATGCTGCGAGATGCATCCTCAAATCAACGGAGAACGACATGACGGCGATAGTGCGAATCGACGACGAAGTGGTCGATGTCGGCGAACTGATTAGGCTGTTGAAGCTCAACGGCCAGTTCGACGGCCTGCTGGAGCAACTGGTGCGCGACAAGCTGACCGTGCGCGCGGCGAAGAAGGCGGGCGTCAAGCTAAGCGACGATGAGATCCAAACGCGCGCCGACCAGTTCCGTCGTATTCGCGGGCTGCATCGCGCGGCCGACATGAACAACTATCTCGATGCGCTTTCCGTGAGTCTCGACGAATTCGAAGTGTTCATCACCGACACGCTGTATCAGGAAAAAATGCTTGAAAACATCGGTACGGAGCGCGAGGTCGAAGAATATTTTCAGCTCAATTCGCCGAAGTTCGACAGTATCGAAGTGAGCCACATTTTGCTCGATACCGAAGGCAGCGCGCGCGAGATGATCTCGTATCTCAACGACGACCCAGACAGCTTTGCGGACATGGCCCGCGAACATTCGCTCGCCGATACGCGCGAAGAAGGCGGCGTGATAGGCCGCGTGATGCGCGGGCAGCTCAAGCCGGAGATCGAAGCGAAGGTCTTCAATGCAGAAGCCGGTGATCTGCTCGGCCCGTTCATCTCCGCCGATGGCTCTTCCTATGAGATTTTCTCGGTTACGTCGAAGTATCCCGCGAAGCTCGATCAGGACGTTGCAGCCGAGATTCGCCGGCTATTACGCGAGGAATGGCTGGTGGCGCGCGCGCAGGAACATGTGATCGAAGCACGTTAAACCGAAACCAAGCCGAAACTACAACAGAGCGAACGATATGGACGCCCCTTCGAGCCTGGATGCGCCCGCCGACTTTCTCGCGACCGTGGAGATTCTTTCGCCGTTCACGCGCGAGGAGATCGCGCAACTCGCGGAACATGCTCAGTCGCGCCGCTTTGGCTTCGGTGAAACCGTGTGCAATGCGGGGGATTCCGCCGACGGGCTCTATGTCGTGAAGGCCGGTTCGGTGCGAATCTTTACTGAGGAGCACGGCAAGGAAATCAGCATGGGAGTGAAGAAGGCGAGCGAGACGTTCGCCGATATCGCCATGTTGCGCGAATATCGCCATGAATCGTCGGTGCGTTCTTCAGGCAAGACAGAACTGCTGTTCATCCCGCGCAATGCGATCGAGCCGATTATCGCAAGAAACCCGGCTGCGCTCGCGTTCGTCACGAGCTTCGTCGCGATCAGTTCGGCGGGCGGCTTCGTCGCGAAACTGTTCGATCTGCGCGGCAAATTGAACAAGGCCGAACTCGAGGAATGCGTGCGCAGCGTGGGCGTCAAGCGCGTCGGCGAAGGCAAGGAAATCTTCAGGCAAGACTCGCGCGACGACCGGCGCCTCTATGTCGTGCGGCAGGGCGAAGTGCGGATCGTGCGCGAAGACGGCAACGAAAAGCATGTGCTCGCCACGCTCGGGCCCGGTGAAATCTTCGGCGAGAAGGCGTGCGTGATGCGTCAGGAGCAGATGGCGTCGGCCATTGCGCTCACGGACACGCGCCTGCTCGTGATCCCTGAAAAGACGGTGCATTTCATCATCGAGCGCAATGTGAAGCTGCGCGAAGTGCTGGAAGAGCGCATTCGTTTCAGCGAGCGCGAACTGCAGCGTCAGAAGAAACTCGCCGAGCGTCGCAGACTGCCGTCGATGCTCGATCTCCACACCAAGCCCGAGACGGGCGAGCGCGTCATCAAGCGCTTTGCGTGGGTCGAGCAGGCCGAGGAAATGGACTGCGGCGCCGCGTGTCTTGCGATGATCTGCAAGCACTACGGCATCAACATGACGCTCGGCAAACTGCGCGAACTAGCGAACGTCACGACGCAAGGCGCAACGCTCGACAGTCTTGCGCGCGCCGGCGATGCGCTCGGCTTCACCACGCGCGGCGTGCAGTGCACGTTCGAGTCGCTACGCGGCTTCGAGATGCCGTTCATCGCGCATTGGGAGGGATATCACTACATCATCGTCTACGGTATTTCGAAAGACAACGTGTGGGTCGCGGACCCGGCCATCGGCTTCAAGAAGATGACCGTGGGCGAGTTCGAGCGCGGCTGGAGCGGCACATGTCTGCTCTTTTCTCCGGTGCAGGACATGGCGCGGCAAGCGGTATCGCGTTCGCCGTGGATTCGCTTCGTGGGGTATCTAAAGCCGTACAAGAAGGTCCTGCTGCATCTGTTTCTAGCGACCTTCGTGATTCAAGTGCTGGGCGTAATTCCGCCGCTCATCATCCAGAACATTCTCGATGGCGTGATCGTGCATCAGAACGTCAGCTTGCTGCATGTGCTGATAGGCGGGTTGATCATCTCGAACCTGTTCACTCAGCTCATGTCGACCATTCGTGCCTATCTTGCGAACTTCATGGTGCGCAACATGGACTTCGCGATGATGTCGCAGTTCTTCAGGCACACGTTCTCGCTGCCCTTCAGCTTTTTCGCCAAGCGCAAGACCGGCGACGTTTTCGCGCGCTTCCAGGAAAACCACACCATTCGCGCTTTTCTCACCGAATCCACGGTGACGACGGTACTCAATCTGCTGATGATCTTCATCTACTTCACGATCATGTTTCTCTACAACGTGAAGCTGACCTTGTTGCTGATTGCCTTCGTCATCCCGATGACGGCGCTTACCATCCTCGCCACGCCGCGCATCAAGCAGAATGCGCGCGAAGCGTTTTCTTCGGCTACAGACGCACGTTCGTTTCTCATGGAAGCCTTGGGCGGCGTCGAAACGGTGAAGGGGATGGGCATCGAGCGTGCGGTGCGGCTCAAGTGGGAAAAGAAGTACGCAAAGTCGCTCGAAGTGCAATACAAGTCGCAACGCTTCAATATCGGCGTAGGCTTGTGCAGCCAGTTGCTGAATGCAGGTACGACTATCGCCGTATTGTGGGTCGGAGCAAACCTCGTGCTTTCGCGCGAACTGAGCATTGGCCAGTTGATTGCGTTCAATGCTTTCATGGGTAGCGTGCTGTCGCCGCTCATGGGCCTCATCAACTTATGGAGTCTCGTGAACGATGCCGGCGTGGCAATGGAGCGTCTCGGCGATGTGCTCGACATAGACCCGGAGCAGAAACCTTCGGAGATGGAGCAGCGCGTGATGTTGCCCGACTTGCAGGGCGAAATCAGCTTTAACGGTGTGTATTTTCGCTATGGCGAAGGCGACACGCCTTACGTGCTGGAAAATATCAGCTTCGATATCAAGCCCGGCGAACTCATCGCGGTAGTCGGAAGAAGCGGTTCAGGCAAGACGACGCTTGCCAAGCTGCTCGTTGGTTTCTATGCGCCGAGCGAAGGCAAGATGACAGTGGACGGCTACGACCTGAGCGTCATCGACAAGGGCTTTTATCGCGCGCAGATTGGTTACGTCATGCAGAGCAACTTGCTGTTCTCGGGCACGATAGCGGAGAACATCGCGAGCGGCGAGGAGTCGCCGGATAGAAGGCGTATCGAGGAAGTGGCCAAGATGGCGGATGCGCATGCGTTCATCGTCAAGCTGCCGTTAGGGTATGAGCAGGTGGTGGGCGAACGTGGCGTGGGTTTGTCGGGTGGACAGATTCAGCGGCTCTGTATCGCGCGCGCGCTGTATCACGACCCACGTCTGCTGGTTTTCGACGAAGCCACGTCCGCGCTCGATACGCAGTCCGAGAGCAATATCCTCGGCAACATGCAGGAGATTCTCAAGGGACGCACCGCGGTCATCATCGCGCACAGGCTTTCCACCATCATGCGTGCCGACAAGATTCTGGTGCTGTATGAAGGCGGTATCGTGGAGCAGGGCAGGCATGATGAGCTGGTCGCAAGAAAGGGCATGTATTACCAACTCGTGCAGAAGCAACTGAGCGCAGCATGAAAATACTAGACCAACCGGAAAGCGACAGCGGCGTGCCCGCATCGGCCATATCGTATGCGGGCATCATCGAGAAGATCGAGATTTTGCGTTCCACCTTGCGATGGACATCGCGGCTGGAGCGGCCCGAGATAGAAAAGCTTCTGCGTCAGGCGAGTTCCTTGCGCGATGAGGTCATGCAGCTTTCGCACAAGGAGCGCTTCATTCAGGCCGCTGCTGCCGAACCTCGACGCGATATGTCACCGGGCTCGCGGCGTCAGGCCTTGATCGAACGCAGCTTCGTATTCGAAGGCACGTTCGGCGATAACCCGAAGCTGCTCGAAGCCCTGGAAATAGCGGAAAAAGCCGCGCCTACGGATCTTCCCGTGCTGATCGACGGCGAGAGCGGCACGGGCAAGGAGCTGATGGCCAAGGTCATTCATGCGAATGGCTCGCGCGCGGACAAGCCCTATATCTCCGTGAATTGCGGGGCCATTCCAGATAATCTGCTGGAATCCGAACTATTCGGGCATCGCAAGGGCGCGTTCACGGGCGCGACCAACGACCGCAAGGGCAAGTTCGAGAGCGCGCATACGGGCACCATATTCCTCGATGAAATTGGCGAGCTGCCGTTGGTTGGGCAGGTGAAGCTGTTGCGCGTGCTCGAAGCGCACGAGATTCAGCGCGTGGGTTCGGATGAAGCCATTTCGGTGGATGCGCGCATCGTCGCGGCGACGAATCGCAATCTGCGGCGCTTCTGCGATGAAGGTCGCTTTCGCGAAGACCTGTTTTATCGCTTGAGCGTGATTCATCTGACCTTGCCCGCGCTGCGTGAACGCCGCGACGAGATACCGCTCTTGCTGTCTTACTTCGGCGATGAAGCGGCGGCCACGCTCAAGCGCCGGCCCATCAAGATGTCCCCACGTTTAAGGGACTTCATGCGCAATTACGATTATCCCGGCAACATCCGCGAGTTGCGCAACATCATCTATCGCATCGCTTGTCTTGCAGGCGAGATGGCGGATATCGAGCATCTTCCGCTGGACATCCGGCCGAAGACATCGCTCTCGTTGGCGATGGGCGGTCCTGCCGCGAATGGCAACGGCATTGCGACGGCGAGTTCGCTGAGCGAAGCCAAGCGCGTTGCGAGTGACGAAGCGGAGCGCGCATTTCTGGAACGTGGGCTGCATGAAGTGGGCGGCACGGTGGCCGAACTTGCGCGGCGGTATGAGATGAACCGGTCGCATCTGCAGATGCTTTTAAAGAAACACGGGCTGCATTCGAAGGACTTCAGGCTTGCGGCGCAAAAGAGCAGGGAAGGACAGTAGCTTCAATGTAGCGATCGTCCGTGTTAGACTGTACATACAATTGTCAATACGGGTGATGCGTGCATTTCGAATGGGACGAAGCCAAGAACCAGACCAACATTCGGAAGCACGGCATTGATTTTCGAGACGCAGTAGACGTATTCAACCATCCGGTTCTGACCTGGTTGGATTCACGGGAGGACTACGGCGAGGAGCGCTGGATTGCGCTGGGCTGGATGAGCGCCACGGTGGGCGTCGTAGTGTATGTCGAGCGGTGCGCAGACGCGGTGCGAATCATCTCGGCGCGCAAGGCAACCAGACATGAGGCAAAGCGCTATGAGCAAAAAATCGGCAACTGACTGGAAGCGGCTCGAGCAGGCACGAGACGCTGATATCGACCTGACTGAAATCCCGGAGCTTGACGACACCTTCTTCGAACAGGCTCAACTGCATGTGCCGCCGAAGCAGGCCGTCACCATGCGGCTGGATGCAGACGTGCTCGAATGGTTTCGTGAGCAAGGGAAGGGGTATCAAACGCGCATCAATCGGCTTCTGCGCGCGTATATGCAGATGCATCAGCAGCGCCATTCGTAAGCGCTTACAGGCCAGGATTAACCTGCGTCCTATCCAAAGCCATCAAATCCTCCGCACGCGCGACGACAACCGAAATGTTGTCGCGCCCGCCGCGTTCCAGCGCAATCTCCAGCAGTCTCTGCGCCGCGAGCTCGCAACTGCTCAACGCAAGCTGCGCCTCCATCTCGTCCTCGCTCACTTCGTTCGAAAGACCATCGCTGCAAAGCAGGAACGTATCGCCATCGTGCAGCGTGATGGAATCTTCGTCGAGATCGAGGAAGTCGAGCGCGCCAACCGCACGCGTGATGAGATGCTGCGCCGGATGATGCAGCGCCTCTTCCGCCGTCAATTGTCCGCGCGCCTTCAGTTCTTCCACGTGACTGTGATCGCGCGTGAGTTGCCGCAGCCGCCCGCGCCGCAGTAGATAGATACGGCTGTCGCCCGCCCACAGATAGGCGCATACGCCGTCTCGCGCAGCCAGCAACACCACCGTGCTGCCGATTCGCGATACCTGCCGTCGCGCCGCTTCCGCACGCAAGCGCGCGTTGATATCGAGCAAATGCGCCCGTGCATCCGCCAGTGCGCTTTGTGCCGTCATGCTCGCCAAGCTCTCGATCACCATGCGGCTCGCCAGATCGCCGACTGCGTGACCGCCCATGCCGTCTGCGACGGCCCACAGGCCACGTTCGGGCGCATCGAGCAGCGCGTCTTCGTTGATCTGACGCACGAGGCCCGCGTCGGTGCGCGCAGCGGATGTCCATCGAAACTCGTTGCTGAAGGTCACGGCAACCTCCCAAGGTCCTGACTGGCGCGTCATGCGGTCGGCCGAGGCGCGCGGCCCCGGTCATTGTGCACCCAACCGCGGAGCTTATCCCGCGCGATTGCTGGACAGCGCGTTGGGACTGACGGTGAGCGTCGCGCCCGCGCCGGTGTTGTTCACATCGACGCTCTGATACTGGTTGACCATCTGACCGACGCTGATGTTGTTCGTGATGTCGTAGATGTTCACCACGCTGCTGCCGCCACCGCCTTGCTGACGGTCCGCGACATATGGCGTGATCCAGCCGAAGAGCCAAGGCGCGCCACCGCCGCCACTGATGGCCAACATCGCCGCGCGATCGAGTTCGCGGTCGTGATCCAGATCGGTGATGGTGATTGCGCTCATTGCGGCTCTCCTTGTTTGCTCGAATTCGATGCGGGCACTTATGCAAGGGCTATGCCGATTTGCATGCGCCTCCGCCATCGGCTTATTCGATGCGGCCTTCGCCCTATGTCGATGCCCGCGCCTTGCGCCATCAGTTGGACCGTCGCCAACAACCGCTGTTGGCAGACAACCGAACGACCAACACTACGAACCGAACGCGCACGGGCGCTCTATTGATGCTCTGGAGCCAACACATCGCCCTCCTAGACTGTTGGTTAATAATCACCAACCGCTATCGGGAATCGAACGTAAAACGGTGATTTTCTATATAAATCAAACATTTACGAAGACTGGCAAGAAACCTGCAAAAGACTCCGCAACAAGCCGCCGAACAGACACTTCGGCGCGACGAAACCAAAAATCGGAGCGAGCCATGTCGAACACCCAACCGTCCGGACCGAACGATACCCAAGCTGCCGCGTGCAGCCTGTCGTTCGATGACGAACCGGCCATAGGCGCCGAACTCATCACGCGCCGCTCGGGTTACGAACATCACGGACTCTATGCGGGCGACGGCCGGGTTATCCATTACGCGGGATTCGCCAAGTCGCTGCATCGCGGTCCGGTGGAAGAAGTCAGTCTCGCGCAATTCGCGGGCGGCCTTGACGTGACCATCCGCCAAAACCCGACCGCGTGCTTCGTCGGCCTGGAAGCAGTGCGCCGCGCCCGCAGACGGCTCGGTGAAGACCGGTATCGCTTGTTGACCAACAACTGCGAGCACTTCGTGACGTGGTGCCTGTTCGGCCAAAGCCAAAGCCGCCAGGTTCGCGCCTGCTTCGCCCATCCGCGCGTGGCGTGGCGCGCGATGACGGGATTGTTTCGCGCCTATGTCGCTGCCGATCGGCAACGCCGCCTGAACGCCGCTCTCGTCGCCTGAACGGCATGACCAGAAAGGAGACCATCATGCACACCATTCAAAACTCGCTGCACTGGGCCGTCGACAAATGGCTCGCCCCGAGCGCGGCGCATCCGGCACGCGTCGTGCGGCTGTGTCGCTCGCAGGTCACGGGCTCGCGCTACGTCTGCATCGAGGCGTGGCACGCGAACGGACCGCTTGCGATCATCTTCTTCCGGCACGACGACGGCACCTGGAACGTGTTTCCCCCGCAAGCAAGACGCCCGTCGATGAGCCCGCAACGGCTTGCCGCCTGATACAGCTAAAGCGCCCGAGCCGCGCGAAGTCCCGGCTTTGACACGATGATCGCGCTGCCGCTACTCTAGCGGCAGGTTTATCGGCCGTGAGCACAGGCAGCCATCGCTGTGGTAGTTTCACGTCCGAGAACCCGCCCGACCATTGAGGACTTTGCCGATGACCCAGCCCGACTCCACTTCCCCCGCCCGCGCGACGCCCGATTGCGAAGTCGGCGACAATCCGCTCGGCATCGCGGGGCTGGAGTTCGTCGAGTTTTCCAGCCCGGACCCGCAGGGCCTCGCCGCTTTATTCGAGCGGCTGGGCTTCGTGCCGGTCGCGCAGCATGTCAGCAAGGCGGTCACGCTGTTTCGTCAGGGCAGCATGAATTTCCTCCTGAACGCAGAGCCGGATTCCTTCGCGTCGCGCTTCGCCGAATCGCATGGTGTGGGCATTGCCGCCATCGGCATTCGCGTGGTGGACGCGGCGCTCGCTCACGAGCGCGCGGTCGAATTCGGCGCCTGGGATTTCGAAGGCGAGAAGATCGGCCCGAACGAGCTAGCCATTCCGGCCATTCAGGGTATTGGCGACTCGCACATTTATTTCGTCGATCACTGGCCAGGCAAGGATAGCGGCGTGTCCACGATCTACGACATCGATTTCCGGCCCATTGCCGGCGCGAAGGCCGAGCCAGGCGGCACCGGTCTCTTCGAAGTGGATCACTTCACGCAGACGGTTGGCGCGGGCCGCATCCGCGAATGGCTCGATTTCTACCGCGAAGTGCTGCACTTCTCGGAGATTCATCAGGTGCATCCGGACTGGCATGTGTCGCAGGACTCCGCGGTCACGGTTTCGCCGTGCGGCAACATCCGCATTCCGGTGTACGAGGAAGGCACGTATCGCACGGATCTTATGCAGCAGTATCTGCCCGATCACGAAGGTGAAGGCGTGCAGCATATCGCGCTGGCATCGCAAGACATCTTCGCTTCCGTCGATGCCCTCATGGCGCGCGGCATGCGCTTTCTGAATCCGCCGCCGCGTTACTACGATCAGATCGACGAACGCCTGCCCGGACACGGACTCGATATCGACAAGCTGCGTGCGCGCGGCATTCTCGTGGACGGCGAGATTCTGCCGGACGGCACGCCGCAACTCTTCCTGCAAACCTTCGCCGAGCGCGAACCGGGCGACATGTTCTTCGAGATCGTCGAGCGTCGCGGGCATCACGGCTTCGGCGAAGGCAATCTGAGCGCCATCGCGAAGGCACGCGGTTGAGCGTCAGGCGAACGTGCCCGCGCGCTCATTGCACGACGATCGTCCCCGTCATATGCGGATGCAGCGAGCAGAAGTACTTGTAAGTGCCGGGCTTGTCGAACACATGCGAGTAGCTTTGGCCGCTGTCGAGCGGGTCTGACTTGAATGACTTCGCTTCGTCCGCGACCGTATGCAGCATGTCGTCATGATTCACCCACGTCACCTTGGTGCCGACCGGCACGGTGACGCTCGGCTGGCTGAAAGCGAAATTGTCGATGCTGATGGTCGGCGTATTCATCGCCACCATCTGCTGCGCGGGTTCCTCCGCGCACGCCGAGGGAATGATGCCGACGAGTCCCTTGACGACGAGCGCAAGCGCGGCCTGACGCGCGACGCGTCCGGCAAGAGGACGCAATCTGGAGGGCGAGACATAGCTCGCGAGCGTGGCGACGTTCATGCCTTATCTCCTGCAAGCGGGGTATCGACGACGGCGAGATATTCGCGGCCCTGCACATGCGTGACTTCGCGCAGACCGAGCATGGAGCGCAGCTTGTCCGCGCCGACTTTCATCGGTCCGGGCCCCGATGCGGCGCCGGGCGCAGGCTGCGGAAACGCGGTGGACATGGCCGAATAGAAGCGCATGTCGCCTTCCACTTTTTGCGCTACCTGATGCACATGGCCGTTGAGCACCGTGACGGACCCGAAGCGTTTGAAGAGCGCGAGCGCTTGTGCGCTGTCGTCGGTGCCCCAGCCCCATTGCGGATAAAGCGCCCACAGCGGGATATGCGCGAACACGACGATCGGCGTGCTGCTCGAGCGTCCTTGCAGATCGGCCTTGAGCCAGGCGAGTTGCGCATCGCCGAGAAAGCCGAGACCGCCGCCCTTGAGGTCGATGACATTGGTCAGGCCGATGAAATGCACGCCGCTTTCGTCGAAGCTGTACCAGTGCCGGTCGCCGCTCCTGCCGTATTGCGCGGGAAGACGCGAGAAGAACGGGTTGCCGTCCTCGACCAGCACGTCATGCTCGCCCGGCACGTAGTGCACCTGCATGCCCGCCTTGCGGATGATCTGGTCGGCGGTATCGAATTCGGCGGGCTTCGACAGATGCGTGACGTCGCCGGTATGAATCATGAACGCGGGCTGCTTCGGCATGGCGCTTACGCGATTGATCGCTTCCTCCAGCGTGCTCGTCGGTTCCGTGTTCGGGTCCTTGCTGAAGCCAATGTGACTGTCGCTGATCTGCACGAAGCTGAACGAACTCGTCTTCTTCTCGGCCGCCTGCGCCGATGAAATGATGCTCGACACCGGCACGCCGCCGCTCACCGTCCACAGCACGCCCGCGCCGGCCCAGGCCATGCAGGACAATGCAGTGCGCCGGCGCTTGCCGTGGTCGTCGAGTTCCTGCGCGTCGGGCAGGTCTTTCGGGTCGTGTGTCATGCGCACTCCTTGAATACGAACAATGCGGCCGCGTTTCATGGTTTCCTGAAGCTCACGCGCATGGCGGCACGATGCATGGGCGTGAAGCCGGCGCGTTCATGTTCGAGTGCTGAAGCTGCGCGGCATCCGTCCATCGAACCGGCGAGAGCGTCGCGATATTCCCGATTCGTCTCGTCGATTTTATTTTTTCGATTACGCCGCTTCGGCGGGAATAAACCGCGCCCAGGGCGAGTACATGTGACGAGGGCGTTGCAAGGTAACGAAAACGTCGAACCCTGTTCCCAAGGAGACCCGCGCGATGTGGCCCAGGTCGAAAGCAGATAAGTCCGCGGAAAGCCGAACACAGGCGGCGGGCGTGGACGCGCGTTTCGAGGCGACATTCATGCCGCATCTCGATGCCGCGTACAACCTCGCGCGCTGGCTGTCCGGCAGTCCGAGCGACGCCGACGATGTCGTGCAGGAAGCCTATCTGCGCGCCTTTCGTTTCTTCAGCGGCTTCGAGGAGGGCGAGGAAGCGAACGCGCGTGCATGGCTCTTTGCCATCGTGCGCAATACGTGGTTCACGGAATGGCGCCGCCGCGTGCAGCTCGCCGACGCGACGCCCTACGACGAAGAAATCGCCGGGGAGCAAGCGCTGCCCGGCTGGTCCGAGGAAGCGGGCGTAGACCCGGAAACGCTTGCGGTACGCAAGGACGAGGTGCATATCGTGCATCGCGCACTCGAAACCTTGCCCATTCCGTTTCGTGAAGTGCTGGTCCTGAGAGAGCTGGAAGACATGAGTTACAAGGAAGTGGCCGCCGTGACGGGCGTGCCGATAGGAACGGTGATGTCACGGCTCGCGCGCGGCCGCAAGTTGCTGGCGCTCGCCGTGCACGCCGCGCAGGACAAACCGGGCATGCGGCTCGTGCGTCGCACGGGGCCGGGTCTTGAGGAGTCGGGCAATGGACAATAACGACACCGCCTCGCTCGCAACGAGGCTCATCGACGGCTCGCTGACTCATCGCGCGCCCGCGCATTTGCGTGCTCAGGTGCTTTCGCGCATCCGGGCCGAAGCGGAAGACGTCAAGGTGCGGGAACGCGCGCGCGAACGAAACCAGCAGGACGAGCAGGGCGAACGCTCGGCCCGTTCGTGGCGATGGTTCGCCACGCCCGTGCCGTTCTTCGGCGGCGCGTTCGCGGGCGGCACGCTGGCCGCGCTCGTGCTCGGCGCGATGCTGTGGTTTCAGGCCGTGCCGCATGGCGTGAGTGGTGCGGGCGATCCGCTCGCACAGGAGATCGTCGCGAGTCACGTGCGTTCACTGATGTCGGACCGGCCTATCGACGTGCTGTCGAGCGACAAGCATACGGTGAAGCCGTGGTTCAACGGACGTATCGACTATGCGCCGCCCGTCATCGATCCGGCCGGGCCGGGCTTCGCGCTGGTCGGCGGCAGGCTCGATTACGTCAATCATCGGCCGGTGGCGGTGGTGGTGTATCGCTATCTGAAGCATCCGATCGACGTGTACGTGTTTCCCTCGGGCAAGGGCGGCGCATCGCTCGACACGAAGGAAGGGGCGGCCGCCGTCACGCAATCCGACGACGGTTATGCGCTCGCACGCTGGAATCGCGACGGCATGACCTTCTGGGCCGTCACCGATGCCTCCGGCTCGGTCATGCGTCAGTTCGTGCAGGCTATCGAGGCAGGCTCGCCACGTTAAGCCGGGCCGCGATCAAACGAGCAATCGTGCGCAAGTTGCGCGCGGCGTTCCTTAGGGAAGCCGCGCGTTTTTTTTGCGGCACGCGCTGATGCGCTTACGCATCTGCAATCTACCTGACTAAGGGTTTATTCCATCCCGTCGCACATTACGTCGCGTCGGGAGTGCGCTAACGCTCGTGCTGTTCGGGTATGTCCGAATATGGTCTGATCCTTACAATTTTCTAATATCGATCACCGCATTCGTAAATTGCCGTTCGAGCGATGCACCGAAACGAACGAGCGGCGAGGGCATGCGCAAAGCCGACCTCATCACATAACGATTCAAGCGACGGAGACAGATATGGGCATGCACATGAAGCGCATCGCAGGTGCGCTCGCGTTCGGCGTCTTTGCATTGAGCGCGAGCCTCGCGCAGGCCGCGGACCCGATCAAGATCGGCGTGGACGGTCCCTTTACCGGCGGTTCGTCCTCGATGGGCGTCTCCATGCGCGACGGCGTGCGTCTCGCCACCGCCGAGATCAACAAGTCGGGCGGCGTGCTGGGACGGCAGATCGTGCTCGTGGAACGCGACGACGAAGCGAAGAACGAACGCGGCGTGCAGATCGCGCAGGAACTCATCAACAAGGAGAAAGTGGTCGCGGTCGTGGGCTATATCAACACGGGCGTGGCGCTCGCCTCGCAACGCTTCTTCCAGGAAGCGAAGATTCCGGTCTTCAACAACGTGGCGACGGGCACGGTCGTGACGAAGCAATTCGACGATCAGCCCGACAACTACGTATTCCGCAACGCCGCCGCCGACCGCATCCAGGCGCCGATGATCGTCGAGGAAGCCATCACCAAGCGCGGCTTCAAGAAGGTCGCCATTCTCGCGGATTCGACCAACTACGGTCAGCTCGGCCGCGAGGATCTGGAAAAGGCGCTGTCGGCCAAGGGCGTGAAGCCCGTCGCGGTCGAGAAGTTCAACATCAAGGACGTCGATATGACGGCCCAGTTGCTCAAGGCGAAGGAAGCGGGCGCGGAAGCGGTGCTGACTTACGGTATCGGGCCGGAACTCGCGCAGATCGCGAACGGCATGGCCAAGCTCGGCTGGAAGGTGCCGCTCATCGGCAGCTGGACGCTTTCGATGGCCAATTACATCGACAACGCGGGTAACAACGGCGAAGGCGCGCGCATGCCGCAGACCTTCATCCAGGAAGCCAACACGCCCAAGCGCAAAACCTTCATCGACGCTTACGTGAAGGAGTTCAAGCCGAAGAGCGATCGTATCGATTCGCCGGTGTCGGCGGCGCAAGGCTACGACTCGATCTATCTGCTCGCGGCGGCCATCAAGCAAGCCGGCTCGACCGATGGTCCGAAGGTGAAAGAAGCGCTGGAAAACCTCACGACGAAGGTCGAAGGCGTGGTCATGGTCTACGACAAGCCCTTCACCAAGACCGATCACGAAGCGATCAGTTCGAACGTTCCGGTGATCGGCGAAGTGAAGGCCGGCCGCGTGATCTACGCCTACGACGCGGACAAGAAAGGCGGCAGCACGCTTCGCACGAAGCAGACGACGGCGTCGAACTAACGCCGTGCCGCCGCTGTTGTCTCTCCAGGGCCCGGTCGCAGATCGGGCTCTTTTTCAATCGAGCATCCCCCGCCGCCCTGACGCCCGACGATGATCCTTCTCCAGCTCATATATAGCGGCATCGCGCTCGGCATGATCTACGCCGTCATCGCCTTCGGCTATCAACTGACGTTCGCCACTTCCGGCACGCTGAACTTCGGCCAGGGCGATGCTCTCATGCTCGGCGCGCTCGTCGGCCTCACGCTCGTTTCGGCGGGCGTGAACTACTGGCTCATGATCCCGCTCGTGTGTCTTTTCGGGCTCGTGCAGGGCGCGTCCGTGGAGCGCATCGGCGTGCGGCCCGCCATCAAGATCAAGTCGGAGTTCGGCTGGATCATGTCGACCATCGCGCTCGGCATCATCTTCAAGAACGTTGCGGAAAACGTCTGGGGCCGCGACGATCTGCGCTTTCCGTCGCCCTTGCCCGAAGCGCCGCTCAAGGTGTTTGGCGCAAACGTGTTGCCGATGGAACTGCTCGTGGTTGGCGGCGCACTCGTGATGATGCTCGCGGTGGAGTTCTTCAATCGCAAGACGATCTTCGGCAAGGCCGTGGTCGCCACCGCGAACGATCGCGATGCGGCCGCGCTGATGGGCATCAACACGGGGCTCGTCATCACGTTCTCGTATGCGTTGTCGTCGCTGACGGCGGCGTTCGCGGGCGTGCTGATCGCGCCGCTCACACTTACCGGCGCGACCATGGGCGCGGTGCTCGGCCTCAAGGCGTTCGCCGTCGCGATCATCGGCGGCTTGTCGAGCGGCATGGGCATCATCGTCGGCGGAATGATCCTGGGTATAGCGGAGACGACGACGGGCTTCTATATCTCGACCGGCTACAAGGACGTGCCGGGACTCGTGCTGTTGCTGATCGTGCTTGCGGTGAAGCCTGCGGGCCTCTTCGGCAAGACCGCGATCAAGAAAGTCTGAGGCCGCCTACATGAAAGCAAAGAACATAGTCGCGGCGCTCGCAGGACTCGCCGCAGTCGCGATCTTTCCGGTGGTATCGGGCAATCCGTATTACATCCACCTCGTCGAAACCATCATGATCTATGCGATCCTTCTGTTCGGGCTCGATATCGTGGTGGGTTACACGGGGCAAGTGTCGCTTGGCCATGCGGGGCTCTTCGGCGTGGGCGCTTATACGGCAGGCGTGCTTTTCATCAAGCTCGGCTTGCCGTTCTATCTGACCGCGCCGCTTGCCATCGTGGTGACGGCGGCTTTCGGCGCAATATTGGCGTTGCCCGCGTTGCGCGTGTCGGGTCCGTACCTCGCCATGGTGACGCTCGCGTTCGGCACCATCATCCAAATTCTTATCAACGAGATGGACTTCCTCACCAATGGTCCGATGGGTCTCAAGATTCCCAAGCCGACCATTGCCGGTCACAAGCTCGACGAAATCCAGTACTACTGGCTCGTGGCGGCACTGTTGGTGGTGTCGCTGATCGTGGTGCATCGCGTGCTCAAGTCGCATCTCGGGCGCGCCTTCGAAGCCTTGCGCGATAGCCCCATTGCGTCGGATTGCATGGGCGTGTCGGTGTATCGGCACAAGGTCTATGCGTTCGTCATCAGCGCGGGATTCGCGGGGCTCGCGGGCTGTCTCTACTCGTACTCCGAGCAGTACATCTCGCCGAACACGTATAACTTCGAGCTGACCATTCTGTTCCTGCTCGCCATCATCATGGGCGGGCGCAAGACACGCACGGGCGCGATCATCGGTTCGACGGTGATCGTGCTGTTGCCGAAGTTGCTCGACGACATCTCCAACTTCCGCGTCGTGGCAACCGCGCTTGCGGTGCTCGTCGTTGCGGGCGCGGCGCTCGCCCTGGCTCGCAAAACCACGACGCTGCAACGCGTGGCGATTCCCGTCATCGGTACAGCCGGTCTTGCGGCGTTTTCCTTCTGGATAGAAGCGCTCACCGACTGGCGTCTCACCATCTTCGGCCTAATGATTCTGCTCGTCGTGTATTACCTGCAAGATGGCATCGTCGGCTTCGTGCGCAAGACGCTCAATCTTGGCCGCGTGCGCGTGACGAAGGTCGACACGCAGGAACTGGCGATGCAGACCCAGCAGGACGACGCCGTCGCCGCCGTCACGACCGAAGGAGCAAGCACCATTCTCGACGTGCGCGGCGTGCTCATGCAGTTCAGCGGTCTAAAGGCGCTCAACGATGTGAACATGACGGTCAGGCGCGGTACCATCCATGGCCTGATCGGTCCGAACGGTTCGGGCAAGAGCACGATGATGAACGTGCTCACGGGCATCTACGTGCCGACCGCGGGTGCAATCGAGTATCGAGGCGAGTCGCTCGCGGGACGCACGTCGTCGAAGATCGCGCTGTCGGGCATCGCGCGGACCTTTCAGAACGTGCAGCTCTTCGGCGAGATGACGGCGCTGGAGAATGTGCTCGTCGGCCTGCATCACACCTTCCGTTCGAACTTCGCGGATGTGGGTTTGATGAGTGCGCGCTACAAGCGTGAAGAACGCGCGGCGCGCGAACGGGCGTTCAATATGCTGCGCTTCGTCGGACTCGAACATGCAGCGGCCGAGGAAGCGCGCAATCTTCCATACGGCAAGCAGCGTCTGCTTGAAATAGCCCGCGCGCTCGCGCTCGACCCGCAACTGCTGCTGCTCGATGAACCCGCTGCGGGCCTGACCGCGCCGGATATCCGCGAACTGGTCGCGATCATTCGCAAGGTGCGGCATCACGGCATTACCGTGGTGCTCATCGAGCATCATATGGATGTGGTCATGAGTGTTTGCGACACGGTTTCGGTGCTGGATTTCGGGCAGAAGATCGCGGAGGGCAAGCCCGCCGAAATACAGGCCAACGAGAAGGTGATCGAGGCTTACCTCGGCGGACAAGCGGCGGAAGCCGTATGAACGCAACGCGCCAATCACGCCAACCCGATCATCCGACGAAGCGACACGCGATGCTGACAATCAAGAATCTCCACGCAGGCTACGGCAAGGTCAAAGTGCTGCACGGCATCAGCCTGGATGTCCCGAAGGCGAAAGTCGTCACGCTGATAGGCTCGAACGGCGCGGGCAAGACGACGACCATGCGCGCCATCTCCGGCATGATCCGGCCGACGGAAGGCGAGATCACCATGGGCATCGGCAGCGACGCGAAGCGCATCGACGCCATGGATTCGCACAAGATCGCGCGCCTCGGCCTCGCTCATTCGCCGGAGGGAAGACGCGTTTTCGCGACCATGTCGGTCACGGACAATCTGCTGCTCGGCGCGTTTCCGCGCTTGACTTGGGCGCGTCCGAAAGGCGACGTGGCCGCCGATCTCGAACGCGCCATCGAACTGTTTCCGCGCCTGAAGGAGCGCCGCAATCAGCTGGCGGGCACGCTTTCGGGCGGGGAACAGCAAATGCTCGCGATGGCCCGCGCCATCATGCTGAACCCCGACCTCGTGTTGCTCGATGAACCTTCGATGGGCCTTGCGCCCATTCTCGTCGATGAAGTCTTCCGCATCATCGCGCGCCTGAAAGACGAGGGCGTGACCATGCTGCTCGTCGAACAGTTCGCCGCCGCGGCGCTCAACGTGGCGGACTACGGCTACGTGCTCGAGAACGGCCGCGTCGCCACGCACGGCCCCGCCGAGCAATTGAAAAACGATCCTTCGGTCAAGGCGGCCTATCTCGGCGCGAGCCATTAAAGAACCGCGGGCAGGCAAGTCGCACTATCATGGAGGCGTCGCGCGCACCGTTGCGCGCTCATCTTCGAAGGAGCGTCGCCATGATCAGCGGCAAGACCACCGTAATTGCCCATCTCGGCTTTCCGACCGAAGCGTTCAAGGCGCCGATGATCTACAACCCCTGGTTCGACAAACAGGGCATCGATGCCGTGGTCGTCCCCATGGGCGTGAAACCGGAAGATTACGTCGCTTTCGTGCCGCAGTTGTTCAAGCTGACCAACCTGCGCGGCGCGCTCGTCACCATGCCGCACAAGATCACGACCGTCGGCCTGATGGACGAAGTGAGCCCCACCGCGCGCATTGCGGGCGCATGCAACGCCATCCTCAAACGCGAAGACGGCACGCTGCTCGGCGACCAGTTCGATGGCGCCGGCTTCGTGCGCGGCGTCGAACGCAAGGGCCGCGCGTTGAAGGGTGCGCGCGTTCTGGTGCTGGGCAGCGGCGGCGTGGGCTCGCCGATTGCGGCTTCTCTCGCGGCGGCGGGCGTGGCGGAACTCGCCATCTTCGACACCAACACCGCTTCGGTCGAAGGGCTCGCCGGGCGTTTGCGCGATCACTATCCGGAACTCATCGTGCGTACGGACACGAGAGATCCTGCAGGCTTCGATGTCATCGTCAACGCAACGCCGCTCGGCATGAAGGAGAGCGATCCGTTGCCGTTCGATATCGATCGCATCGCGCCCACGACCTTTGTCGGCGAAGTGGTGATGAAGTCGGAGTACACGCCGCTCTTGCGCGCGGCCAAGGACAAGGGCTGCTCGGTGCAGGTCGGCACCGACATGCTGTTCGAGATGATCCCGGCGTACCTGGAATTCTTCGGCTATGGCACGGCGACCGCCGACGAATTGCGTGCCGTCGCCCAGATCAAGTACGCTTAGACGCAGAAGACGAGCGAGCGCGCGCGAACACTGACGCGCGCCGGGAAAGACACAAGCGAGGAGACGCCATGACCGCCAGCAGCGCACCGACACGCCATCCGTTTCCCTCGTCCACGCGGCTCGTCGAGCGCGGCAAGATCGTAACCGCGCGCGAGGCCGTGCGCCTGATTCATGCGGGCGACACCATCGCGACGAGCGGCTTTGTCGGTATCGGCTTCGCGGAGGAAGTGGCGATTGCGCTCGAAGCGCGCTTTCTCGAAGATCACGCCGAGGGCAGCGAACCGGTTGCCGATCTCACGCTCGTGTATGCGGCAGGTCAGGGCGATGGCCGTGGCAAGGGCCTCAATCATCTCGCGCACGAAGGGCTCGTCAAGCGCGTGATCGGCGGTCACTGGGGACTCGTGCCGGGGTTGCAGAAGCTCGCCATCGATAACCGCATCGAAGCTTACAATCTGCCGCAGGGCGTGATTTCACAGCTCTTTCGCGATATTGCCGCGCATCGGCCGGGGCAACTCTCCACGGTCGGCCTCGGCACTTTCGTCGATCCGCGCAATGGCGGCGGCAAGCTCAACGCGCGCACAACGGAAGATATCGTGCGCGTCATGTCGATCGACGGCGCGGAGTATCTGTATTACAAGACCTTCCCGATCGATGTCGCCATCGTGCGCGGCACCACCGCCGATCTCAACGGCAACGTCACGATGGAAAAGGAAGCGCTCACGCTCGAAGCGCTCAGCATTGCGATGGCCGCGCGCAACTCTGGCGGTATCGTGATCGCACAGGTCGAGCGGCTCGCGGAGTCCAATACGCTCAACTCGCGGCAAGTGAAGATTCCCGGCGTCATGGTCGATTGCGTGGTGGTGGCGAGTTCCGACAATCACTGGCAGACCTTCGGCGAGCCTTATAGCGCGGCTTATTCGAGCGAACTGCGGGTTGCGGCAAGTTCGGTTGCACCCATGGCGCTGACCGAGCGCAAGATCATCGCGCGGCGCGCCGCGTTCGAATTGATGGCCAATAGCGTGGTGAATCTCGGCATCGGCATGCCGGAGGGCATTGCAAGCGTGGCGAACGAAGAGCAGGTCATCGACCTCTTCACGATGACGACCGAACCCGGCGTCATCGGCGGCATTCCCGCAGGCGGACTCAATTTCGGCGCGGCGACCAATACGCAGGCAATCATCGATCAGCCGTATCAATTCGACTTCTACGATGGCGGCGGACTCGATATCGCCTTCCTCGGCCTTGCGCAGGCGGACCGCGACGGCAATCTGAACGTGAGCAAGTTCGGGCCGAAACTCGCGGGCGCGGGCGGCTTCATCAACATCAGCCAGGCGGCGAAGAAAGTCGTGTTCGTCGGCACGTTCAACGCAGGCAAGCTCGATGTCGGCTTGGAAGACGGCAAGCTCGTGATTCGCCGCGAAGGCGATTGCCGCAAGTTCGTCGATGCCGTGGAGCATCGCACGTTCAGCGGCCGGTATGCGTTCGAGCGCGGGCAGACGGTGCTGTATATCACCGAGCGCTGCGTGTTCGAATTGACGCAAGACGGGCTCGCGCTGATCGAAGTGGCGCCCGGTGTAGATATCGAGCGGGACATCGTCGCGCAGATGGGTTTTGCGCCGGTGATCGACGCGCCGCCGCGCCTCATGGACGAACGCATTTTTCGCGATACGCCCATGGGATTGCGCGACACGCTGCTCGGTTTGAACCTCGCGGAGCGCTTCAGCTACGACGCGCGCAAGAACCTGTTCTTCATCAATTTCGAAGGGCACGAAGTGAAGAATCTTGGCGATGTCGAAGCTATTCGCCGCGAAGTTGCCAAGCAACTAGCGAACGCAAAGGTGCGCCCACATGCCATTGTCAACTACGACAATTTCTCGATTTGCCCCGATATGCTCGATGCCTATTCGGAGATGGTGACGAAACTCGTGGGCGACCACTACGACGGCGTCACGCGCTATACCACGAGCAGTTTCCTGCGCATGAAACTCGGCGATGCGCTCAAGCGTCGCGGCGTCGCGCCTTATATCTACGAAAGCGCCGAGGAAGCGCGCGATCACGAGAGCCGCCAGGCTTGAAGCGGTTATTAGCTTATATCGTCTCGTGATAAACACTTAAGGAACGCACGTTCGCGGTTCGATTGGGACGCCTTTGCTTGCGCACAGATAACCAAAGCTTGAAAACGTCGATGAGCGACCATCGACCGCCGCGCGAGGAGAATCGCAAGCACACTATAATCATCGAGTGAATTGCGCATTCGTATCGAAAGCCGTTTCGTCACGGTCATCACGACGAGCGAGGCGCGGTTCGAATTACTTCAACACGGAGATCAAACATGTCCATCCGCATTGGCGACGAAGCCCCCGATTTCACCGCGGAAACCACCCAAGGCACGATTCATTTCCATGAATGGATTGGTGACAAGTGGGCCATTCTGTTCTCGCATCCGAAGGACTTCACGCCTGTCTGCACTACCGAGCTCGGCTACATGGCAAAGCTCAAGCCCGAGTTCGACAAGCGCAACACCAAGGTCATCGGCCTTTCCATCGACCCGGTAACGAACCATTCGCAATGGGCGAAGGACATCGAGGAAACGCAGGGCACGGCCGTCAACTATCCGATGATCGGCGACGCGGACCTGAATGTCGCGAAGCTTTACGACATGATTCATCCAAACGCGAGCGGCGGTGGCCCGCGCACCGCGGTCGATAACGCGACCATTCGCGCGGTGTTTCTAATCGGTCCGGACAAGAAGATCAAGGCAACCTTTACGTACCCGATGAGCGCGGGACGCAACTTCGACGAAGTGCTGCGCCTGCTCGACGCACTGCAACTCAACGCCAAGCACACGGTCGCCACGCCGGTGAACTGGAAACCGGGCGAAGACGTGATCATCCCGACTTCCGTGTCGGACGATGACGCCAAGAAAAAGTATCCGGAAGGCTTCAAGACGCTCAAGCCGTATCTGCGCACGGTCGCGCAGCCGAAATAAGCACACGAGCCGACACCGCGCTGGCCGCATGCATGTGGATGCGGCCGGCGCGTTTTCTTTTATGCGTGTCCCGTTCGCCGTTCGGGCGCGGTATCCACTTCACCGGGACGGCGCAACATCTTGTCCACTTCCCCGGCATGCAGTTCCTCGGTTTGAATCATCTGTCGCGCATATTCTTCGAGCGCGACCGACTGACCTTCCACGATCTTCAGCAGATCGCGATACAGATCCAACGCGAGTTTTTCCGATTGCAGCGATTCGCGCAAAATGGTCGCGATATCGAACGTATGGTTGTCGAGCAACGGACCGATTTCAAGCGACGGATAGGCCCCGAGCGTGGTGATCCATTCGCCCGCTTGATGCGCATGCAGTAACGATTCGTCCGCCTGTTCGCGCAGCCACGAAACGATCGGTATCCGGCCGAAGCCGAAGACCAGGAAGGAGTAGTGGGTGTATCGCACGACGCCCGCCAGTTCGGATTCGAGAATCCGGTTGAGCACGCCGACGACTGCTTCCTTATCGAGTTCCGCCATGTTTGCCTCCGTGTTTCCAGTATGGAACGCTCAGCGTGAAAAGGGCATTCACCCATTGTAGTCACGCCGACGCCGTATGTAAGCCGCACGAATCGCGCGCAAGATACGGTCCACGGGAAGGCAACGGCTTTCGAACTTCCTGCAGTGCCTCAGACGGTCTCTTCCAGCCAGACCGACGCCGCACGCGAAAGCACCTGCGACATGGCGGAGCGCGCGCCTTCGCTATCGACGGTCTCGATGGCACGCACGACCTTGCCATAATCGCCGAGTTGCGCATCGGTGGAGACAGTCTGCGTGCGAACGGTTGCCTTCATCGCACGGATGCCGACGCGCACCACGCAACCCATTTGCTGCAGCAATTCGTCGCCGCTCGCTTCGATGATGGCGGCTTGCAACGCTTCTTCAGCGGAAGATTGCAGGCTTTCCGAAGGGCCTGCATGGACGAGCCGCTGAAAGGCCGCGTTGATGCCAATACGCTGATGCCGGTTCGCGCGTATGGCGGCGAGCGCGGCAGCGGGCGGATCGACGAGTGCGCGAAACTCGATCAGACGGCGCATGCATTCCTGATCGGGCATGGCGCGCAAACGCCAGTCGGCGACTTCTTCATCGAATACGAGCCATTCTTTCGCGGGCTTGATACGCGTGCCGGTCTTAGGCCGCACATCGAGCATGCGTCGCGAGATCAGAATGCTGAGCGCCTCGCGCATGATGGTCCGGCTTACCCCGTGCTTCTTCGAAAGAATCACTTGCGGAGGCAATACGTTGTCCTTGTATTCCCCGCTGACGATGCTCGCGACAAGCTGATTCACCACGCGCTTGACGAGCGATGTTTCATATCCATGATTCATGTTTTTGTTCTCGTGAAAACGCCCAAGCCTCTGCCGCGCCTCGCCCGTCGCCGAGCGGCTTGCCGCTTTGCTTTTTGTTTCTGCTCTCGGTACCACTCTTCGTTGGGTGATCACGGCTTCTTCGCCGCAACCTGGTCTCCCCGTTATCAGCCATCCCGTAGCGGTCGTCCTTTTATGAACAGCATCGTCGATCCGCTTGACGGAGCGTATCTCCCGCACGTACGTTTTAACAATATGGTTCATCACGAAAACGACTGACTATAGTGCGTCCGCACACAGTGTTTTTCGCGCAAGCGTTTGCGAGGAACAGCGTGTCGGCAAGCTCGATGCGGTCTGCGAAGCATTCGAGTAGCTTGCCGCCATGTATCGACCTGGAACGCCAACGCTTGCCGATGTGTTATTTTCCGAACCGATAGACGCTGCATTTGCTCGGCGTCACCGGTCAACGACAACGCAACAGAGCGAGGAAGGGACATGAAAGTAGCCGTCATGGGCGCAGGCGCAGTGGGCTGCTATTACGGCGGCATGCTCGCGCGCGCGGGTCATGAGGTCGTGCTGATCGCGCGGCCGCAGCACGTCGAGGCCATAACGCGCGATGGTCTTCGTCTCGAAACACAAACCTTCGATGAACATGTGCAGCTTGCGGCAAGCACCGAAGCGAGCGCAGTGCAAGGAGCGAAGCTCGTGCTGTTCTGCGTGAAGTCCACCGATACCGAAAGCGCCGCCGCGTTACTCAAACCGCATCTCGAACGCGATGCGCTGGTTTTGTCGCTGCAAAACGGCGTCGAGAACGCCGAGCGCTTGCGTGAGTATGTGCCGCAAGAAGTGGCGGCGGCCGTGGTCTATGTCGCGTCCGAAATGGCAGGGCCGGGACATATGAAGCACCACGGGCGTGGTGAACTGGTGATCGAGCCATCGAGTACGAGCGAAGAAGTCGCGCACGCCTTCGTGGCCGCTGGCGTGCCCACCGACATCTCCGACAACGTGCGCGGCGCGCTGTGGGTCAAACTCGTCTTGAACTGCACCTACAATGCGCTTTCAGCGCTTTCGCAATTGCCTTATGGACGCATCGTGAAGGGCGAGGGCGTGACGCGCGTCATGCGCGATATCGTCGATGAATGCACGGCCGTCGCTCGTGCCGAAGGCGTGACCTTACCTGGCGATGTGGATGCGGCCGTGCGCCGTATCGCGGAGACCATGCCGAACCAGTTTTCGTCGACGGCTCAGGACGTGATGCGTGGCAAGCGCAGCGAGATCGACCATCTGAACGGGTTGATCGTGCGACGTGGCGATGCGCTCGGTGTGGCGACGCCGGCTAATCGCATGCTGCATGTTTTGGTGAAGCTCGTGGAGAGCAAGGCAGATTGAATGCCGAAGGGAGCCAGGCACGCCTGATGCTCAAATGTAGCAGGCGCAGAACTGTCAGCGCTACAACTCCCGGAGGTTCACCATGAAGTCGATCATCAAAGTCGTGGCCGTTGCTGCCGTTGTGGTGGCGCCGGTTCTTTCTTTCGCTCAGTCGGACACCAATTCGGCCGTGACGCGCTCGCAAGTCAAGCAAGACCTGCAACAGGTCGAAGCGGCGGGCTATAACCCCGCGGCAGGCGACCGCACGACGTATCCGGCGGATGTACAGGCCGCCGAAGGCCGCGCCGCGCGCCAGAATGGTGCAGCGTCGGCCAACGATAGCGCTTATGGCGGCTCGGATTACTACCGCGCATCCACCGGCTCGCGCGCCATGCCGCCCGTAAATAACGACGGCTCGAAGCCGACCTATTTCGGCCACTAAGCGACGCTCGCGGTAGCGCTCTAACGGCGCTACCGCCGTCCGTTTCTGCGCGGTTCATACAACCGCGCTACCATGGCTTTCCCCTCGAAAACGGCAGGAAGAAGCCATGGAACGCACCGTTAAGATTCCCGGTCCCGATCATCCGATTACTGTCCAGCCCAGTCCTGCGCATGTCGTTGTGAAGGCGGGCGGCCGCGTAATCGCCGACACAAGCAAAGCGCTATCCTTGCGCGAAGCCTCATATGGCGAGGTGCTTTATCTGCCACGCGACGACGCCGACATGTCGCAACTCACGCGCACTTCACACGAGACGTACTGTCCTTACAAAGGCGTTTGCAGCTACTACAGCATCACGAGCCTGGGCGAAAAAGGCGTCAACGCCGTTTGGACCTACGAGCAACCCTACGATGCCGTCGCCGGTATCAAGGACCATCTCGCGTTCTATCCCGACCGTGTCGATTCCATCGAAAAGCAGGGCGCTTAAGACTCAACTCAGCGACGACTTCGCCCGGGCGCGTAGCTCGGCGGTGAAGTCGTCGAGCCAGCCTAAGGCCAAGCGCCAGCTTTGCCAGTAAAGATCGATATCGAGTCGCGTCCCCGGCAGTAGCTCGACCAGTTCGCCACTTTCGAGCCGCGACTCGACCAGCCGCTGCGGACACATGCCCCATGCAAGTCCGGACGTGCACGCGCGCAGGAAACCTTCGCCGTGCGGAACGAAATGCGCGGGCGGTGCAATATCAGCACGAGCAACGCGGCGAACAAAGCGCTTTTGCAATTCGTCCTTCTCGTTGAAATTCACACACGGCGCGCGACGCAATGCCTCGCGTGTCAGTCCTTCCGCGAAATAGCGCTCGAAATAACAGGGCGAACACACAGCCCGATAACGCATGCGACCAAGCTTGACCGACCGCCAGCCCGGTGCGGCATCGGCTTGCGTGGTGACGGCGCCTTGTACATCGCCCGCACGGATACGCTCTGCGGTGTGATCCTGATCGTCCACGACCACATCGAGCAACAGCGCACGTTCGATGCAGAAGTCAGCGGTGGCGTCGATGAACCATGTGCTCATGCTGTCGTCGTTCACCGCGATGCGCAGCCTGGTGCGGCTCCCGCTCGTCGTGCCGGGTAGTGTGGGCATGCGACCGCCCAGTTCGGCTTCGAGCAATTGCACGCGTTCGGTATGGCGGCACAATAGCGCGCCTGAGGAGGTTGCCTCGCACGGCTGTCCGCGTCGCACGAGCAGGCTGCCCACGCGTTCTTCCAGCAACTTCACGCGCTGCGAGACAGCCGAAGGCGTGACGCTCAATAACGCTGCCGCGCGCTCGAACGAACCGGTGCGAACGACCGCGAGCAAGGCATCGAGCGAGGCGTAGTCGAGCATTAGCGTTCCTTAATCTAACTTAGAAAGATTAGCTGGCTTCATGGGCCTTTACTGCGAGAGACTACGGCTTTCGTCGACCATGATCAAGCCCACGCCATGAATCTCACACCTTTCAAGCTGGAACGTTACTTCGCACAGCACGAATTCACCGCACGGCATTTGCTGTGCAGTTCCGATCCCGAATCGATGTCGGTGCGTGACCTGCTCGCGCTCGAACCGCAAGCAAGCGACGGCTTGTTCGATACCTGGCTCGGCTACACGGAATATCCGGGCGCACCGGACTTGCGAACCGAGCTGGCGGCCATGTATGAGTGCATCGATGCAAGCGGGATCATCGTGCATACGGGCGCTCAGGAAGCGATCTTTTCGTTCATGAACACGATGCTTGAGGCGGGCGATCATGTCATCGTGCACATGCCCGGCTATCAATCGCATTACTCGGTGGCTGAAGCGCTGGGCGTAAGGGTATCGCCGTGGCGAGCAAACGAAGCGGGCGGCTGGGCGCTCGATCCGGCCGATCTCGAAGCGCTGCTGAAGCCGCAAACGCGCGCCATCGTCCTTTGCTCGCCGCACAATCCGACCGGGTATCTGCCATCGCGCGAGGTGTTCGACGCTACCGTTTCGTTTGCGCGCAAGCACGGACTGTGGCTCTTCAGCGATGAGGTCTATCGCGGCCTCGAACACGACTGTGCCGACCGCCTTCCCGCCGCATGCGATGTCTACGGGCGTGCAATCACGCTCGGTGCGTTATCGAAAACGCATGGACTGGCGGGCTTGCGCATCGGCTGGATTGCAACGCAGAGCGCCGAAGTGCTGCAACGCATGAGCGCCTTCAAGGACTATCTGACGATCAGTAACAGCGCGCCGAGCGAGTGTCTTGCAACCATCGCCGCGCGTCATTCGGGCACGCTCATCGAGCGTAATGTTTCTATCGTCCGTGAAAATCTACGGGTGCTTGATAAATTCATGGCGCGCCACGCCATGAATTTCGAATGGCATCGGCCGCGTGCGGGCACGATCGGCTTCGTGCGGCTCAGGCAGGAGCGCGCCAGCAGCTTTTGCGCCGAGTTGCTGCAGGACACGGGCGTGCTGGTGCTTCCTTCCACCTTGCTCGATTACGGCGACGCACATTTTCGCATTGGCTTCGGCAGGCGGAATATGCCTGCCGTTCTCGATTACGTCGACGCCTGGCTCGAAACGCGCGCACCGCGCTAAGACGTTTATTTCGACGCGACCGCTACGAGCACCGCGTCGTTTCTATAAGCCTGCGGGAATAATTGCTTGAGATTTCCCACCTTAGGCAGATCGTTAATCGCTATATACGTGCTTTCCGGATGTTCGGTCAAGTAATTCTGGTGGTAAGCCTCGGCCGGATAAAAGCCTTTGTAATTCTCGACATGAGTCACGATCTTGCCGGAATAAACATGCGCCGCATCGAGTTGCGCGATATATGCGGTAGCGACATCGCGCTGAGTCGTATTTTGCGGAAAGACTGCCGAGCGATATTGCGTGCCGTGATCCGGTCCCTGGTAATTCAACTCGGTGGGGTTATGCGCGACCGAAAAGAAAATCTGCAAGAGCCGGCCATAAGTCACTTCGGCAGGATCGTAGGTTATGCGCACCGACTCCGCATGGCCCGTATCGCCTTCGCTTACGCGCTCGTATTGAGCGGTGTCGGCATTGCCGCCCGTATAGCCCGAGACCACTTCCTTAACGCCACGCACGTGCTGAAACACGCCTTGCACGCCCCAGAAGCAACCGCCGGCAAATACCGCCGTCTCCGTGTGGGTGGCGCCTACGCTCTCGTCATGCGCGGGTGCAGGAATGACCTTGGCGTCTTCACTCGAATGCGCGGTTTGCTGCAACGCGAAAGCACCTGCAGCCAGCGCAGCCACGCTAAGGGCCTTGCCTGTCTTGCTGAATTTATTCGCCATGATGGCTCCTCGATGAATCAACCGAAGGTGAAGGCATAAGCCTCGACACCCGAATCCAGAAATTCGATGCTAAAGGTGCGGTCCTTGACAGGGCCCGCTTGCCGCACGAGTTGATAAAGGCGCTCTTGCGTCACGGTACCACTTCCATCGGCTGCGACATCGCTACCATGCGAAGCACCGGGTGGCGCGCCGTCGATACTGACGCGAAAGCGTACGGGCTTGCCATCCGGCGAAGGCCCGAGCACGAGATGCAGATCGCGCGCATGGAAGCGATAAACGATTCGTCCCGACTTGCCCGCGAGCGTCGCGTGCTCGGAGCCGATCTTCCACGGGCCGGCAACACCCCAGTCGTTCACATCGAGCGCCTTGGGCGGGGCATAGTCATGCACACGATCCTGCGTCTGGCCGCCAGGCGACATGAACTGCTCGGCGCGCGCATAGCCAACATAGGTTTCGGGTGAGCGCACGTCCGCGTTATCGGCTTGCATCATCGCGCCTTGTACCGCGATATCTTCGTTGGTGTCGGGCTGCTTCGTCACGGGTGCATTACCGTGACCCGCTTCCGCCAGCAACTGGCGGATCACCTCTTCCGAATGCGCATAGTCGCCCTCGCCGAAATGGTGATAGCGGATCTTGCCCTCGGTATCCACGAAATAATGCGCCGGCCAATATTCGTTGTTGAGCGCGCGCCAGATCGCAAAGTTATTGTCAATGGCTACCGGATAGTCCACACCCAGGTCATGCACGGCTTTCTTCACGTTGTCGACGTTTCGTTCGAACGCGAACTCAGGCGCATGCACACCGATCACCACGAGCCCTTGGTCACGATACCTTTTTGCCCACTCCTTCACATAAGGCAAGGTACGCAGGCAATTGATGCATGAATACGTCCACACGTCGACGAGCACGACCTTGCCGCGCAGCGCGTCCTTCGTGAGCGGCGGCGTGTTGAGCCATTGCACCGCGCCATCGAGCGAGGGCAGCGTGCCTTCCACGGGCAACGAAGCCGTCGGCGCAGTCGAAGGCGCCGCGCTCGCGCGCATCATGCGCGGTGCATCGGCGTCGGCATTGGTATTAGCGGCTTTCATGGCGTTATTGCGAGGCGAAAACCGGTCGACGAGCTTTTGTTCGATGCCCGCCGTCGCTACTGTCGATACCCTTGCAAGCACGCCCGTATCGAGGCCCAATGCGATAGCGGCGACGCCTGCAAGCATCGCGACGCCGATGCCGCGCCGTATCCATTCGCCCGCGCCGAGCGAGCGCTTCATCGCGGCGAATACGCGGCCACCGATGAGCAGCGCCACGGCAAGCGAAGTCGCGGCGCCCGCGGCATAAGCGAGCAGGAGCAGCGTGGTGCCTACGCTTGCGCCGTTCAATGCGGCACCCGTCAACACGAGTCCGAGAATCGGACCTGCGCACGGTGCCCACAGAAGACCCGTTGCGATGCCGAGCAGGAACGAGCCGCCGAAGCTCGCCTTGCCATCGCCGCGCTGGGCGAAAGCCGTCAGTCGGTTACCGGCCCTGACGAGCGGATGCATGATGCGATCGGCCAGGCGCGGCAACAGTAAAGCAAGTCCGAACACGGCGAGAAGTGCGATGGCGGCCCAGCGTCCATATTGATTTGCTTGCGTGGCCCAGCCGCCGCCAAGCGCGGCGAGCGTCGCGACCAACGCGAACGTGATGCCCATGCCGAGCAGCAACGGCAAGCCGCTTTTAACAAACGGCTGATCCGCGCGAGAAAACACGAAGGGAAGGACAGGCAGGATGCACGGACTGAGTATCGTCAGCGCGCCGCCGAGATAGGCAAGAACGATGAGCAGCATGGTCGTGTCTTTTTAGAAAGTTAATAAGCGTTGAGGTGGCCAATCAAGCAGTGCCAGCGGTGAACTTCATCGCGACGCCGTTCATGCAATAGCGCACACCGGTCGGCTTAGGTCCATCGTCGAACACGTGGCCCAGATGTCCACCGCAGCGGCGGCAATGCACTTCGGTGCGCAAGACGCCGAACGAGCCGTCCTGGCGCGTGGCAATAGCGTGATCGAGCGGCGCCCAGAAGCTCGGCCATCCGGTGTGACTTTCGAATTTGGTGCTTGAAGAGAACACCGCAAGCGCACAACCCGCGCACGAGAAAGTGCCGGCCCGATGTTCGCCATTCAACGGACTCGTGTAGGGCCGCTCGGTGCCTTCGCGACGCAGGACGTCGTATTGCATGGAATCGAGCATGCGACGCCATTCGTCGTCGCTATGCGTGATTTCGAACTTCTCTTGCGGCGAGGGCGCGGCCAGCGCACGCAGACGGCCCGTCAAGGCAAACGCGGCTGCGGCAGCGGTGCCCGTCAGCAGAAAGCGGCGGCGGTCTAGCATGATGTCTTTTCCTTCGCTCGATCAGATGAGCCCCATCTTAGGCGTGCGCGGCTTACCGAGTCCTCACCGAAAGTTAAATTAAATGTGATACTTGGCCGCGCCGCTTTTCTGCACAATATCCGGGCTAGCGCTTTAATTCTTTTGAATTTCCTCATGGACCAGCCTAAACGCATTTTGATTGTGGAAGACGACATGCATATCGCCGATGTGCTGAGCCTGCATCTGCGCGACGAGCGCTATGAGGTCGTGCATTCCGCGGATGGCGTCGAGGGCTTGCGCTTGCTCGAACAAGGCGGGTGGGATGCGTTGATTCTCGATCTGATGCTGCCCGGCGTGGATGGCCTCGAAATCTGCCGGCGTGCGCGCGCCATGACGCGCTATACCCCGATCATCATTACTAGCGCGCGTTCCAGCGAGGTGCATCGCATTCTCGGTCTCGAACTCGGTGCGGACGATTATCTTGCCAAGCCTTTTTCGGTGCTTGAACTGGTGGCGCGAGTGAAGGCGCTTTTGCGTCGCGTCGATGCAGTCGCCAAGAATTCGCGCCTCGATACAGGCCGTCTCGAAGTCGCGGGTATCGCTATCGATCCGCTTGCGCGCGAAGCGTGGGTAGATGAGCTGCGCATAGAACTGACACCACGCGAATTCGATTTGCTTTATTACTTCGCCCAGCATCCCGGTAAAGTATTTTCACGCATGGATCTGCTCAATGCGGTTTGGGGTTATGCGCATGAAGGCTATGAGCACACGGTCAATACGCATATCAACCGCTTGCGCGCCAAGGTCGAAAAAGATGCCACCGAGCCTGCCCGGATCGTGACCGTCTGGGGACGCGGATACAAACTCGCGACGGACAGCGCATCGTGAAGTTCATGAAGCTCACCCTGTCGCAACGGCTTTTCGCTGTGTTTTGCGTGCTGCTGCTTGCATGCTGCGGCGCATCGGCATGGTTGCAGATTCGCGCTAGCGATTTGCGCGAGAAGGAAGTCATTCAGAGCCTGTCGCACGGGCTCGCAGCGCATATCGCCCACGATGGCGCGCTGATGGACGCGGGCGATATCGACGCGCCCGCCGTGCGCCGTCTCTTCAGCCAGTTGATGGTGGTGAACCCGAGCGTCGAAGTCTACCTGCTCGACAATGAAGGCCGCGTTCGTGCCGACGATGCGCCTCCCGGTCATCTGAAGCGCGATCGTGTCGATCTTGCGCCCGTGCATCGTCTGATCAATGGCGCGCCGCTCCCCATTTTGGGCGACGATCCACGCAGCATCGACAAGCGCAAAGTCTTTAGCGCCGCGCCGCTTGCCACGCCCGGCAAGCCGTCTTTCGGTTATGTCTATGTGGTTTTGCTTGGCGAAGAGCACGACGAGCTTGCGGCGAAAGCCTCGGCGAGCGCGGTCTTGCGCACCACGCTTCTGTCCATGGGACTCGTGACCTTGCTCGGACTCGTTGCGGGCGTGATCGCTTTCGGGCTCATTACGCGTCCGTTGCGCCGCTTGACCGATGCCATGCGCAGGTTCGATGCAAGCGGGGCATCGGCCGAGCCATCGCCTGTACCGTTGCACGTGGCGGCACGCGAGAACGAGCGGGACGAAATCGTGGTGCTCGAAAGCGCCTTTGCCCAAATGGCCGCGCGCATTGGCGAACAATGGCGCGAATTGCAGCGGCAGGATCGTGAAAGACGCGAACTCGTCGTCAATATTTCACATGACTTGCGCACGCCGCTTTCTTCCTTGCATGGCTACTTGGAAACGCTTTCGCTCAAGGCCGATGTTCTTGCCGACACAGACCGTCGCCGTTATCTGTCGATCGCACTTGCGCAGAGCGCGAAGGTCGGGCATCTCGCGCAATCGCTTTTTGAACTAGCGCGGCTTGAACACGGCATGGTGCATCCCGAAGCGGAGTCGTTCTCGCTCGCCGATCTGCTGCAAGATGTGTTCGAGAAATTCGAACTGCCCGCCGATGCGCGCAAAGTGCGACTCGATGCGCATATCGAGCCGCGCCTGCCAAATGTATCGGCTGATCTTGGCATGATCGAGCGAATCCTCACGAATTTGCTCGACAACGCGATTCATCACACGCCGGAAGGCGGTACGGTCACGGTTAGGCTTGCACATTCAAACGGCCACGTGGAAGTCACGGTAAGCGATACAGGTCCCGGCATTCCAGCCGACGTGCGCGGCGTGCTCTTTCAGCGCGCTTTCGCTTCGGGAGGCAGGCATCGCGGCGGATTTGGCTTGCTGATCGTGCAGCGCATGCTTCAGTTGCATGGCAGCCAGATTCGACTCATCGATTTGGATCAAGCGGGCGCGGCGTTTAGCTTCGAGCTTCCCGCAAGCAGTGCCAGGAGCGGCGAGCATGCTCCGCAGTTGCCCGACCCATCGAATAAAAACGCTTAAAAAAGAGCCCGGCATCGCTGCCGGGCCAAATGGGACGGTCATCACCTACGCTCTTAAGCCTGAAGCAAAGCGCTTTGAGCGTTGCCCGGTTTGACCATCCGCGTGGACGTTGCTTGACTGAACGTGTTTCGTGATGTTTTAGCCCTGAACGCTTAAACCATCCTTAAGATCGCCTGCGGCGCAGTCGACATTGGTGACGTTTTTAGTCAGGTCATTTTCTAAAGCAGACCTCCGGCCTTCGTCTTATTCCCCGCATAATCATGAACCTTGGTGCACGCGTCTAAGATGCAGCAAGCAAAACATTCCGGATGACATTTTCGTGTAAGCCATTGGTACTTTCCTCGGCAAAAGTTTTCTTGGTATTCGACAATATGTTTGCTAGCATGTACTGCATCTGCATGTTTAAACTAGCGCTCCGAGTCTCAAAGCGGTCACCCGTTACCTTATTAAGTCTTTTTTGCGCCTGGTTTTCTTTAGGCGCATTGGCAATCGACAACGTTGTGCTTTCCATCTCGATCTTTGGCAACGGGCACGCACACTATGGGATATTGCGTGTCAAGCTTATTTCCGTAAGCCAGTGCAAATGCCTGCATGGTATTTTTTCGCCGTTCTAATCGCGAAAAAATGCGGCCCGAAGTGAATGCCGCGCGTTTTCTTGGCTTAAAGAATGATTTTCAGGCAAAGGTTCGCCATTCTCGATAGCTCGAATAATGGCGGCGAAATCTTGCGCTTGCGATCTGCGCAACAGACAGGGAGGGCATGTGGAAACCGAACTGAGTCTACGGCTTGCGAGAGCTTTGCGGCGCTGCGCGTCGCATGGCTGTGTATTTCCCTATCAACGCTTTCACGCGTTATGCGGTAAAGGCTTACCGCTCGCAGAACGCTACGCCGCGCTTGAAACGGCCATAAGCGCCCTGGCCGATCTAAGGGATATGGACTACGGCGTGCTCATGGCGCTTGATTGCGGCCTGCCCGGCGCTGAGTTTTTCCAGCGTTATCTCAGGCATCGATACAACGAGTACGTCACCTTGATGGGCGACCCGAAGTATCAGCGACAAACTCTCGCGCGCAAACGGGCGCTGGTTGCGCGTGAGCGCGAGCGCGTTTTCGAACATGCGCGAGCAATCGAGGAAAAAGGCGAGAAGCAGGCTATCGCAGCCTGAAACAAGCGGCTCGATTTACTCAGGCTTCGACAGTTTCGTCGAGGCCTGCTTTCATCAGCACCCAGTCGCGAAAGCATTTCACCTTTTCGACATTGCGCTCGGTTACGCGATAGGAAAGGAAGTGCGTTTCTCTCGCAAGCGGCGCGAAGATGCCTGCCCCGAGTTCAATCAAATCGCCACGCGCAAGCTCGCGTTCGGCGAGCCGTGTCGTTTCCAGCGCGACACCCATGCCATCCGCCGCCGCCGATATCGCGAGTGCGGCACGGTCGAACGATGGTCTCGGCCCGCGCGGCATTTCCAGTTCGTTCAATGCAAACCATCCCGGCCAGGTCACGCGGCTGAGTTGCGAGTCGATGAGCGTCAGCTTGCGGATCTGCTCGGCAACGGGCACGTCGTCGCGCACGAGCGCAGGCGAACAAAGCGGCACGATGCGCTCCGCTCCGAGCGCGCGCGTGATCACACCGGGACGCTCATGCGCGAAGCCATAGGAGATCGCGACATCGACTTCACGCACGCGCGCGAGATCGGCCGGCTCCGCATCCGATGACAGGCGAATGGTCACCATCGGATGCTCGCTCATGAACTCGGGCAGACGGGGCGCGAGCCACTTCGCCGCAAAGCTCGGCGCGCAGTGCACGGCTAGCACTTGCGCCTGGGGTTCGAGCGCAACCTCACCACACGCGGCTTCGATCACATCGAACACGCGTCCAAGGCTCTCATGAAGCCGGCGTCCTTCGGAGGTCGTCTCTACCCGCCGGTTGCGTCGATGAAAAAGCGGCCTGCCGAAGTACTGCTCCAGCTCCTTCACCTGATGGCTGATGGCCGATTGCGTGAGGTGCAGTTCGCTTGCGGCAAGCGTGAAGCTCTCCAGCCGCGCGGCCGCCTCGAATGCGCGCAAGAGAACGAAGTTGGGGATGCGCCTCATGGCAATTCCTTATGCATGAATGCGTGTCATGGTTCTATGAACAGGCATCGTTTGTCTTTCGTTGTGCGCGCCACGAACATGGAAGCCGTCGAGACATATCCATAACGGTCGTTCAAGGCCACGACACCGGCAAGAGGCACGCGATGCATGCGACGCCGCACCTGCCCCACAACGGAGACACAACAATGAGTTCCCATAGTCCGGTTGCGTACCTGGCGGGCGACGAGTCGTCCACCTATGCAAAGGTGACATGGCGCCTGCTGCCATTTCTTTTCGTGTGTTATCTCTGCGCTTATCTCGATCGCATCAACGTGAGCTTTGCCAAGCTGCAGATGCTCAATGATCTGCATTTCAGCGAAGCGGTCTATGGAGCCGGGGCGGGCGTATTCTTTATCGGCTATCTTCTGTTCGAAGTACCAAGTAATCTGATCCTCTTGCGCGTAGGCGCTAGACGCTGGATTGCGCGGATCATGGTGACGTGGGGTGTCATATCCGCCGGCATGATGTTCGTGACCAGCCCGACGAGCTTCTACATCATGCGCTTTTTGCTCGGTGTGGCCGAAGCTGGCTTCATTCCAGCCATCCTGCTCTACCTCACGTACTGGTTTCCGGCCTCGCGGCGCAGCAAGGTGACCGCGCTCTTCATGACTGGCATTCCGATGTCGGGCGTCGTTGGCGGACCGCTGTCGGGCTGGATCATGAGTCATATGGGCGGCATGCACGGTATCGCGGGATGGCAATGGCTCTTTCTGCTCGAAGGCATTCCGACTGCGCTCTTCGGCATTGTCGCGTTCTTTTATCTCGATGATAAAGTCGCCGATGCAAAGTGGCTCAGTGACTCGCAAAAGGCCATGCTCGAAGCGAATCTTCGCGATGAGAAGCCCGCACATGCACTGCATTCCGTGAAGGATGGCCTCTTGCATCCCAAGGTGCTGCTGCTGAGCGTGACTTACTTTTTCTTCACGATGGGCCTCTACGGCGTGAGCTTCTGGCTGCCGACGCTCGTCAAGGCAAGCGGCGTTTCCGATCCGCTCAACATCGGTCTTCTGACGGCAATTCCATATGCGGCCGGCGCCATCGCCATGCTGGCAGTCGGTCATAGCTCGGACAAGCTCGGCGAGCGTCGCTGGCATCTGGCGGGCGCGGGCATCGTCGGCGCAATCGGTCTGTATTTCAGCGTGGTGTATGCGCACTCGACCTTCTTCGGCATGATCGCGCTCACGATTGCGACCATGGGCGTGGTCACGACCATCTCGCAGTTCTGGGTCTTGCCGCCCGCGATTCTCAGCGGCGGTGCGGCAGCCGCAGGGCTCGCGCTTGCCAATTCGGTGGGCAGCATCTCGGGTGTCGTGAGCCCGTGGCTGATTGGCATCATCCAAACGCATTCGGGTTCGACCGGCAATGGTGTGCTTGGTCTTGCGGTAAGTTGCGTGATAGGCGCCCTCATGGTCTTTACGATACCGGCTGCGTTGGTGAATAGCCGCCGTCGCACGGACCGATGAAAGCAGTTCAACACGAAAAGCCCTGCAAATGCAGGGCTTTCTCGCGCGATGCCGATTCATGTTCACGTTGCTTCCGCCTGCCTCTGTTCATTCAATACAAGACCCAGACGCTCGACCAGATTCTTGCGCGCGTTCGCGGTATGGAGATCCGTGAGTTCGGATGCGCGTTGCGCGTCGCCTTCCGCGATTGCCGCCGCAATGGCTGCGTGCTCATCCCAAATCGACTTGCGCTGTCCCGATGCCTGCAAGACCGCGCCCATCACGCGACGCAGATGTACCCAATGCATCTGCGCGGTATCGGCGATCAGCGGATTGCCCGAGGCTTCGTAGATGGCGCCATGAAACGCCATGTCCGCATCGATCATCGCCTTGACATCGTCGCTTTTCGACGCGCGCCGGCCGTTCGCGATCAGCGACTTGTCGAGCTTCGCTCCACGTTCCGCCGCGAGGCGTGCGGCAAGCGAATCCAGTGCACCGCGAATCTCGTAGAGATGGCTGATCCACGCGGGATCGAGCGGGGTGACGAGCAAACCGCGACCGGGCGCTTCCTGCACGAGCCCATCTTTTTTTAAGAGCCGCAGCGCCTGCAGCACGGGTGAACGCGATACGGCGAGTTGCTCGGCGATCTCTTCCTGCGTGATGCGCGTACCAGGCGCGAGCGAGCCGGAACTGATGGCATCGAGCAAGACCTTGTAAACCTCGTCCACGTAGTCCGTGCGGGCCTGAAGCTTGAGAAGTTTGGCGGGCATGATGTCGAGCTCAATCTCTGGATACGGAATACGACAAGGTTACAGCCCGCCAGTGCGGCGGTCAACGAACGAAGCCACGCATGCTAGTCCACATTCGCGTTTACCCATAGAGACAACGCAGCAGTCCGTCGTTAATCTTTGTATACAGAGTACGGAGTTCGGTAACCGAAGTTCGGACTTCAACCATCAAAAGCAGCGGACCATATCCATCCCCACATCAGGACGAGACTCTCCATGACGATCAAATCAGACAAGCTGGAAGGGCAGAAGAGCAGTGGCGGCGCCACGCCCGCCGTCAAGAAGCTGATTCCCTTCGGCGGGTACTACACGAGCAAGGTGCCGGGCCACGATCCGGAGTTGACCGAGACCGGTCCCGGCACGCCGATGGGCGAGTACATGCGCGCGTTTTGGCATCCCATCTGCATGTCGATCGAGCTGACCGATACTCCGCGTTACCTGAAAATACTCAACGAAGAGCTCGTGGCGTTCCGTGACGGCAGCGGAAGGATTGGTGTGCTGCACGCGCATTGCGTGCATCGCGGCGCATCGCTCGAGTACGGTGCCATTCAAGAACACGGCATCATGTGCTGCTATCACGGCATGGTGTTCGATGTGGATGGCGCGTGTCTTCACGTACCGTTCCCTAAGGGCGAGGAAAAAGAGGCCGAGAAGTATGCCTGTTCGATTCGTCAAGGCGCTTATAAAGCCGTCGAACGTAACGGCCTGGTGTTCGCTTATATGGGGCCGCCCGAGAACGAGCCGCCGTTCCCTGAATGGGAAGGCGACTACACGGTGCTGCCCGGCGATGAACTCGTCCCCTACAGCAACTTCCAGCATTGCAACTGGCTGCAAGTGCAGGACAACGCCGCCGACAACTATCACCCGACCGCGCTGCATGCGGCCAAGAACGTCGTCAATGGCAACTTCCAGGGCACGACGTTCGATGAAGTCGGCGCGGCCTCGATGGAAGTCGCTCCCGATATGCATTTTCAACCGGTGCAGCAAGGCCGAAGCCTCGCTTGTGCGGGCGCGCGCCGCGTGAACAAGGATCGTCTCTTCGTGCGTGTGCAGCATCAGGTGCTGCCGAACTTGAGTCTGCATGCTTATACGTCGGAGGACGGTTCGAAGAAGAAGCTCTTTAGCCGCTTTCATATCGTGCGCTGGACCGTGCCTGTCGACGATCAAAACAGCAAGATGATCGGCTGGCGCGTGATGGGTCCGGGCATCGACACACGCGGTGTGGGCAAGAAGGAAATGGTCGGCTACGAGTCGATCGACTTTCTCGAAGGGCAAGTCGCCATGCGTCGTCCGGAACGCTTTGGCAAGTACAAGATCGAAGATATCGTACCGATTCCGCCGAACCATCGCGAGCGCGAGACTTATAAGGAAGCGCAATATGCACCGGGCGATTACGAAGCGATCATTTCGCAGCGGCCCATTGCCGTGCACGCGCTCGAGAATCCGACGAAGTTCGATGCGGGCCTCTTCCTCTTCCGCAAGATGTTGCGCGATGCGGTGCGCGGTTCGAACCCGGCGGCATCTGCGCAGAATTTCGCCGATTGGTTTCGCGAGAACGCCGGCTCGCCCAACAGCTTCTGCTCGGGCAACGTGTTCGAAATTCCCGAGGGCAAGACCGTTGAAGAAGAAGTCACGCGTCGTCGCGCCGTCACCAAGAAGATCGTCGCCATTCTCGCGCAGAGCGAGACGATGAAGGGTGATGAGCGCGCTAACTTCGTGCGGCAAAGCTTCGAGGAACTCGAGCAATCGATGAAGCAATAGCGGCTTATGGCGAAGGCGCTTTGACCAATGCCGAGCGCTTTCGCAAGCCCGCCGCTCATCGATCGAGGAGACGCAACCATGTCGACACAACCCATATCAACCGACCGCCAGGCACAGACGCTGCAATTGATGGTGCGACAAGTCCGCTTCGAAGGACGCGGCATCAACTCCTATGAGTTCGTCGACCCTGAGGGACATGCATTGCCGCCGTTCACGGCTGGCGCGCATCTGGACATCCATCTTGCAGGCGGCGTGATCCGTCAGTATTCCATCTGCAATGCGCCGCGCGAACGGCATCGCTATGTGATTGCCGTTCTGCGCGATGAGCGCGGACGCGGTGGCTCGAAAGCACTGCACGAGCAACTGCGCGTACAGGACATCGTGAAGGTGAGTCTTCCGCGCAATAACTTTAGTCTCGTCGATGGCGCGCGTCGCGTGTTACTGATCGCAGGCGGTATCGGCGTCACGCCGCTCAAGGCGATGGCGCATGAACTGGACGACGCCGGCATCGACTACGAGATGCATTACTGCACCAGGGACGCAAGCTGCGCCGCGTTTGCCGACGAGTTCGAATCGATGCGCGCAAGCGGAAAGCTGCACCTGCATTTCGATGGCGGCGACCCGGCCACGGGCCTCGATCTGCGCCGGTTGCTCGACGCGCCGCGCGAAGGCGAGCATGTGTATTACTGCGGCCCAGGCGGCTTCATGAAGGCATGCGCCGATGCCGCCGGACACTGGCCCACCGGCACGGTGCACTTCGAGCATTTCAAGGCGCCGGAGCGCAATCTCGACGATGAAGCCGCCAACGATGCACTTGACAGTTTCACCGTGCGCATTGCGAGTACGGGACAAGAGATCGAGGTATCTAAGGAAGAAAGCATTGCAGACGCGTTGGCACTGGCAGGCGTACCGATTGAAACCTCTTGTTGCGCAGGTCTATGCGGCACCTGCAAAGTGCGCTATCTCGAAGGCGAAGTCGAACACAACGACTGCATTCTCGGCGACGACGAAAAGACCGAATTTCTCACGGCGTGTGTATCGCGTGCGACGAGCAGGGTGCTGGTGCTGGATCTTTAGCAAGCGCTTGAACCACCACGAAGGGCAGACAAAGAAATTTGTCTGCCCTTTTTCTTTGCGAGCGTCTAATCCATCCACGCGTAAACCCGCTTGCCTCAAGTTTTTTTTAGTGGAAGACTTGCCTCCCATCTGCCGCGTCGGATACGTGTCCGATATATCGGACAAGCCTCAAACGGATTTTCCTCTTGCGAGATGCACACATGAAACTTGTTAGAGAAAGCGCGCGCTTTGCTCGTTGGGTTGCAATTGCCGGCCTTGTCGCGTTGGCGGCCTGTTCGAAAGTCGAAGCACCAGCGCAGGATGGGGCGGCAAGCTCAACGCTTAAGACCGTTTTGCAACGCGGCACCTTGCGCGTAGGCGATTGCTTGAGCTTTGCGCCCTTCGGTTTCTATAACAAGGACGGCCAGCCGGACGGCTACGACGTCGATCTCGCTAAGGAACTCGCTAAACAAATGGGCGTAAAGCTCGAAGTGGTCAACACCACCAGCGCCAACCGCATTCCAAATCTGCAGACGAGTAAGGTGGATGTCGTGTTCTGCAATTTCACTCGCAATCTCGAACGGGCCAAGGAAATTGCCTTCACCAATCCGTACGTGGTGGCGAGTGAAGCGCTGCTGGTCAAGAAATCGAGCGGGATCAAATCCATCAAGGACATGAGCAACCGCACGATTGCCACCGTCAAAGGCTCGACCAACGGCGACGAAGTGCGCTCACTCAACATGCAGGTGAAGATTCAGGAATTCGACAGCTCGCAAGCCGCCATTCTCGCCGTCAAGCAAGGCCAGGCTGACGCGATGATCGAAGACAACAACTTTCTTGCATACCAGGCATCGCTCGATCAGGAACTTACCGTCACTGACGAAGCCCTCGTGCCGCTTGAATACAACGCGTTCGGCGTCAAGGCCGGCGATCAGGTCTGGCTCAACTATCTGAACCTGTTCCTGTTCCAGATCAACGCGTCCAAGCAGAACGCGCAGCTCTATAAAAAATGGTTCGGGCAAGAGCCGCGTTTCCCGCTCAACCCGCAATATTAATTTGACCGTGACGCCGGTTGCGTGACGTCCAACGTGAGGAAAAATTATGGGCTATGAATGGTTGACGCTTGCTGGCTATTTCAGCGACTTCCTGCATGCCGCATGGCTCACGCTGCAAATCACGCTGCTGGCGTTCATTCTGGCAATGGCGCTCAGTCTTTTGACGGCGCTTGCAAGCGGGTCCAAGAGCCGCGTGCTGCGCGGAATCGCAAGCGTTTATATCGAAGTCATCCGCAACACGCCGGTCCTGCTGCAGATATTCATCGTGTTCTTCGGCTTGCCGTCCCTTGGCATTACGCTCGATGCTTATACAGCAGGCGTGATCGCACTAGGGGTGAACGTAGGCGCTTATCTGGCGGAAGTGTTTCGGGCGGGCATCCAGTCGGTGCCCAAGGGTCAGCTCGAAGCGGCATCGATTCTCGGACTAGAGCGCTCGCAGATCTTCACGCAAGTGGTCTTGCCGCAAGCGGCGCGCGCTGTTTATCCGGCTATCGTCAACAACCTGATCCAGCTTTTGCTCGGCACGTCGCTGCTTTCCGCGATTGCACTGCCCGAGTTGAGCGGTACGGCGACCGTCATCAATTCGCGCACGCTGCTTTACGTACAGACTTTCACGGTCACGCTTCTTGCCTATCTCGTGCTCAGCAACCTGCTTTCCTGGGCTGCAGGGCAGATTGGCTTGAGGCTCTTTCATCCGCCGCTCGTCATCAGGAAGCCTTCGCGCCGATCGTTCATGCTGCGCCGTCCTGCCGCGCGCACTTAATCGGAGAGCGAGACATGTCGAGCGATTTATTGACGACGAGCCTGTCGATCCTTTTGCAAGGGCTCTTGATGACGCTGGCCTTGTCGGCCGCGTCGATCGTGGGCGGTACGGTAATCGGTCTTCTGGCCGCCGTGCTTCGTTCTTTCGGGCCTTGGGGCACCGACAAGATTGCAAGGCTCTACACCGAACTCTTCCGCGGCACGCCAGTGCTCATCACACTGATGTTCATCTATTTCGGCGTGTCCTACTTCGGCTATGCCATCGATGTCTTTGCCGCCGGAGTCGTCGGCTTGAGCGTTTATCAAGGCGCGTATATCGCCGAAGTATTTCGCTCAGGCATCGAGGCGGTCCCTAAAGGACAGTGGGAAGTCTCGCAGATTCTCGGTCTATCCAAAACGCAAGCGTTCTTCTCCGTAGTCTTGCCGCAGACCGGCCGGATCGTTTTGCCGCCGCTGGTCGGGCAATATCTCTCGCTTATCAAGGACACGTCGATCGTTAGCATGATCGGCATGTCGGAGTTGATGCACGGCGGCCAGGCGATCGTCGATCGCGTGGGCGAGCCAGTCGAGATTTATGGCCTCGTCGCCGTACTGTATTTCATCGTGTGCTTTCCGCTGTCGCAGTGGGTGCGCCGTCACGACCGTAGAAGGAGCGTGCTGTCATGAGTGAAGCGTCGATCATCAACCTCGCGGGCGTGAGCAAGTCGTTCGGTGCCACGCAAGTGCTGCGGGAGATCAATCTCGATGTGAGGCTTGGCGAAGTGCTTGTCTTGATCGGCGCATCGGGCTCGGGCAAGAGCACCGTGTTGCGTATCATGAGCGGCCTTGAAACCGCGGATGCGGGCGAAGTGTGGGTCAACCAGGTGCCGCTGCACGATGCACGTCGCGCTAAAGAAATTCGTGGACATGTGGGCATGGTGTTTCAGCAGTTCAATCTGTTCCCGCACAAGACCGCGCTCGGCAATGTCACGCTTGCACTCATCAAGGCGCGCAAAATGAGTCCCGCCGATGCCAAGAAGCGCGCCATGGATGCGCTCGACCGTGTCGGCCTCGCCGATCGTGCGACGCATTACCCGAGTCAATTGTCGGGCGGCCAGCAACAACGCGTGGCCATTGCACGCGCACTCGCCGTTGAGCCAGGCATCATGTTCTTCGACGAGGCGACTTCCGCGCTCGATCCGGAACTCGTCGGCGAAGTGACCGAAGTCATGCGCGGACTGGCGCGCGATGGCATGACGATGGTCGTGGTCACGCACGAAATGGGTTTTGCGCGCAAGACGGCGGATCGTGTGGTGTTCATGGACAAGGGCGTGATTGCAGAGCAGGGCGCACCCGAGCAAATCTTCGTGAATCCGCAGAACGAACGCACGCGGCAGTTTCTGCATCGCGTGCTGGATCATTGAGCGGAGCCCGGCCGATGTCGACAGTGGAAACGTCGCGTGCGCGCGGGGTGGATCGGGTCGTGGCGATCATGAAGCAATTGCATCTAGCTCGCAGGCCGCTTGCGATGCGCGAATTGATCGAAGCGACTGGCGCGCCGCGTTCAAGCATCTACGAACTGGTTGCAATTTTAAGCGAGGCGGGTCTACTGGAAGCGGGCCCCGACGGCAGCATCTTCTTTGGCCGCGAGATGCATTACTACGGCTCCGATTACGCGGTGCACAACGATTTGATCAGCCGCGCGCATCAGTCCATTCTCGCGCTCGTGCGCAGCCACGACGAGACCGCGCAACTGTGCATGCTCGAAGGCGACAAATATACGGTCGTGCTTTCAGAAAACAGTTCTCGACCTTTCAATATCAGTTCGGATATTGGCGTCAAGGTCCCCATTCCCTGGACGGCATCAGGCAGATTATTGCTAGGTCATTTGAGCGGCGACGCAATTCGCGCGCTCATTCCTGATGAAGACTTCGTTCTGGACAACGGCAAGCGAGTCGATTTCACAGACTTCCTCGCCGATGTGGAACGCGCAAGGGAGCAGGGCTTCTGCTGCACGACAGGCTTGTCGCATACGTTTCGCTATTGCATGGCCGCGCCCGTTCGCGATCGTTCTGGTTTGGCCGTCGCGGCGCTCTGCTTCATGACGAGTCGCGACACCGATCCAGAGAAACGCGATCTCATGCTTGACGACCTCATTCGCTCGGCACGCGCCTTATCGCAACCTCATAGGCGCGGATGATTCGCCGCTTTGCGAAAAGCCAAAAGCCAAAAGCCAAAAAAATATAAGCAAACCCTAAAAAGCTCTGTGCGATGCCGCGCGGATTGTTTGCAGTTAAGCGCATTTGCCAGACAAGACATTATGCACCCCATGCAATGATCGCCAATAGATAGTCCGTTTGAACAAAATTCGCGTCGGCACATCGCAAGTGCTAAGCGGGCTTAATATAATTGGTGACAAGTAACCCTCGCTGCATGGCGGCGCAAAGCCCGGAGAGAAGCTTTGCGCAACGCCCGACTAGGACTAGCTGGAGTCCCGTGTCGATGGGAATAGCACTTGCTGCCCGTTCCCTTTGTGCCTGCAGTTGTCCAAGCATAATAATGACGCATGCAGGCTGGCGGTTTCGAAGGCACTCCTTGCTTACGTCTGAACACCGCCAAAGACGAGGAAAATACAAATGAGACCGGTGGTTTTCGGCAAAAGATTCGGATGGCTGCACGCAGGCGCCGGCACGCGCGGCGTCGTTCTCTGCAACACCTATGGCCACGAATATGTATGGACTTATAGCGGCCTGCGTCACCTGGCAGACGCTCTTGCGGCCCGCGGCTTGTGGGTCTTGCGCTTCGACTATCTCGGCACGGGGGATTCAGCCGATCTAGAAGCAGGACAAGATCTGTTCGATTCGGCGGTGGATGACATCGGTTCAGCCGTCGATTTCCTCAAGGAACAGACGGGTATCGAGCACGTCACGCTAGCGGGCTTTCGGGTCGGTGCCGCGTTCGCTTTGGCTGCGGCGCTCAAGCGTCCCGTCGACGATCTCGCCTTGCTTGCGCCAGTCGTGAGCGGACGCACTTATATCCGCGAACTCGGCGCGGTGCGCAAGACCTGGCTCGACCAGCTCGCACCGCCCCTTCGCGAAGCGCAACCCAAGACTGGTCCGCTCAACGTGCTGGGTCAGGTTTATGACGATGCCTTTAGAGCCCGACTGGAAAAGATCGATCTCGCGTCGCAAGTGAAAAGTGCGGCTGATGCGCCCGCCAATCGCGTATTGCTGATGCACGCACGAACGAGCTCGAAAGACCCGCTGCTGGATGCGCTCAGTGGGCTTGGCGTCGATACGCAGACACAACCCTTTGAAGATTTGCTCGGCTTCATTCAAGAGTCGGCATTCACGGTATTGCCCAAGGCTGCTTTGGCAACGGCCACTGAGTGGATTGCAAACGGCGCGCTCGAAGCAGGCCCCGTTAATACATCGGCTGCGGCACATGACGTGTGGCCAGATCTCGTCATCGAAACGCCGGAGGCTGTCGAGCGTCCCGTGCGAATGGACGAACACGGACTCGTAGGCGTGCTGTGCGAGCCGCGTCATGGTGCAGCGCGTGGCCCTGTGTTTGTCATGACGAATACGGCGGCGAGTTCACGCGTAGGCGATAGCCGGCTTTCCGTGCGGATTGCACGCGAGCTAGCATCACGTGGTATTGCTTCATTGCGGTTCGATGCACGCGGCCGTGGCGACAGTCCGCTTCCTTCGGGCGATGTGCAGTCAGACACGCCCTTCGGCAGAATCTATAACGTGGTCGCAACTGAAGACACTGGCGTCGCCGCGCGTTGGTTGTCCCGGCAAGGCTACAAGACGATTTATGCGTTCGGCATTTGTTCAGGTGCGTATCACGCTTTGAAGGCAGCGGTCAGCGAGAGCGTTATTACCGGCGTGATTTCGGTGAATATCCCTACGTTCAAGCGTCCCGAGGACAAAACGCCCGAAGCGTTGCGCGAATCCACACGCAACTCCATGGCGGGTTATGCGTTCTCCATGCTCGATCCGCAGAAGTGGAAAGCCATTTTGCGCGGCGATAAGAATCTGCTTCGCGTAATGGGCTTTATCGGCGGCTACATGCTCACGCGTGCGCGTTCACGTGTCGTCGATGTATTGAGGCTCGACAGCCTGAGCAAAACGCCGCCCGAGCAGGCCACTACACCCATGCCGATCATTCGCGCGCTCGACGCTAGAGGCGTGAACACGGTGCTGGTCTACGGCGCCTACGATGCGGGCCTGGACTTGCTCGCCGCGCATTGCGGCAAGCTGGGCGCCCGACTCAAGCGGCTTCGTTCAGTGCGTGTCGCAACTTACGCCGATGTCGATCATTCGTTGTTCAATGCCGCAAGTCTTCCGCAAGTGATCGCGTTGTGCGAGTCGGTCATCACGCAGACGAATGTGCAGACCGAAGTTCCAGGCGTGTCGCAACAGCGAAACCATAGCAGCGCACTGACCGATCAACGCGTTTGATGCTTCTGCATATAAGCGACATGTAGTGCACGCACGCGTTCTGCAAGGTCGTCGACGGGGCCATCCACGATTGCTCCGTCGATCACCTCTTCAATGGGCAGCGCGCGAACAGGGCCGGGCCCAGCACCGAGTTCCTCACGCCAGCGCGTGAACTGCGCGGTCGAACTCGCATAGACGATTCGCCCAAGCCCCACCCACGCATGCGCCGCCGAACACATCGGACAATGCTCGCCCGATGTATAGACCACGGCATTCTTGCGCGCGGGCTCGCTCATATTTTCCGCAGCCCACTTTGCAATAGCGAACTCAGGATGCAAGGTCTTGTCGCCCGTGCTGATGCGGTTACGATCCTCAAAGAGCACGTGACCGTCGCTCGCCACCAGTAGCGAACCAAAGGGTTCATCGCCTTGGTCGAGCGCTTCTTTAGCCAGTTCGATGCATCGTTCGAGATGTTTCCTGTCCACGCCATCTATCATTCGACCTCTCCGTTGTTTGCTCGCCTTCTTGCACATTGAACACGCCTCAATAAACCGGATTCAAGCATTCGTACCGACCGCCGTTAAGAAGAAAACAGGCCTTTTCTTCATATCATTAGGGTCGTAACTCGATTTCGCTTTGCGGCGGTTTGCCGGGGTGCAAGTGATGAACGTTTCATGTTTCCTAGCGGTGTGGCTAATGGTGTTCAGCCTTGCCAGCGGCGCGCGCGCGGCTACGTCGCCGCTCAATTACACCACGTCCTGGATCGGCAACACTTTTGGCTTCGGCGATGGCAAGTGGATGCAGCAGGACATACAAGCCATCCGCGTTGCACCGGAAGGAACCGTCTATACCAATAGTCCGTGGGATGAAAGCGGCGCCGAGATCGTGGCGTATCGCAATGGCGACCGAATCGCGGTGGCGGGCGCGACGCATGGTTGGGGCGCGGCGGGCGGCGACGCCATTGCATCGAACAGCACATACCTCTATGCGGCGATGTCCATCGGCAATCAAGGCGGTGGCCTCGTCGGCGCGGATTATCCGCCCAACGGTTATACGTGGTTCGGCATTACGCGACGCACGATCGCCAACATCGCCAAGGGCGCGTCTTTTACGGGCGGCGCCGGCAACAGCGCGAATGCTACCAAGAACAGTTTCCTGATCGTGGCGACTGTGCCGGCCGGAACGGACGCGGGCATTCGCGGCCTGGCCGCTAACGATAGCGAGCTTTTTGTTTCCGACGCGTCGAGCAATCAGATCGTTGTGTTCGATGCCAACACGATGAGGCGTAATCGCGCGTTCAACGTGACATTACCGGGACGCATGGCACTCGATATAGACGGCACGCTTTGGGTCATTACAGGCACGTTCAACGGACACCCCGCCATTGCACATTATTCGACGACAGGCGCGATACTCGGCGGCGTGCCGATACTCCCCCTAGGAACGATACCCGCGGATATCGCGGTCACTCCATCGGGTGATCTTTATATCGCGGATAACGGCGTGGGCCAGCAGATCTTGCCTTTCCGAAAGAACGCGGCGCTAACTGCGGTCGGCACGCTCAAGGGCGTGAATCATGCGACCGCTGGCACGATCGAAGCAGGGCGCTTCAACTCGGTCACGGGTATCGGTTTCGATCAGGCCGGCAATTTGTACGTTGGACAAAACGGCGAAGGCCCGCGAGCTTTGAACTCTGCCTCGGTGGGAACGGGCGCGGTGCTGCAGGCTTTCAAAGGCGTCACACGTTCTATTACATGGGAACTGGACGGTCTCGTGTTCGTCGATGGCGCGAGCTTCGATCCCGGCGCGCCGAACACCATCTATACCGGCTCGAAAGTCTTCACGATGGACTGGAGCAAGGCGCCCGGCAAGCAATGGACGTACACGGCGCATACCGTGGACCGCTTCACTTTTCCTGATGACCCTTCGATTCACATCGGACGCGCGGTGCGTGGCCAGCCGATGGTACGGCGCCTGAACGGCAACCGGCCGTATCTATTCACGCTCGATCCATATTCGCATCAGCTCTATGTGCATCGCTTCGACGCCGCGCACGGTTATACGGCAATACCATCGGTCATGTTCGCCGAGTCCTATATTTCAGGCGGTTTTCCAGCGAATCAACCGGCCTATGGCGAATGGATGTGGCGCGACATCAATGGCGATGGCCATCTCGACACGAGCGAATTCATAGGCAATCCATCGACGGGGAGTCTGATAGGCAACAGCTTCATCTGGGTCGATTCCCTTGGCAACGTATGGTTCGGTACCCCGACGAGCGGCATACGAGAAATGCCGCTGCAGGGCTTCGATGCCTTGGGCAATCCGCTTTACACCTATGCATCGGCGAAGACTTATACGATGCCAGCGCCTTTCACCCGCATTGGCCGAGTGCTTTACGTGCCTGAGACCGACACGATGTATATATCGGGCTTCACGCAAACCATTCCCTATGATGCCGCGCGCTGGAAAGAGGCCGGCCCATATCTCGCGCGTTACGACAACTGGACTCGCGGGCCGCGCGTCATGACCTATCTCATCGCGCTGCCTTGGGACACGACGACCAACCCCGTAATCACGCCCGTGGGACTTGCGACAGCGGGCAATTACCTCTTTGTTGCGGGCCTCTTTACGCAGAAGGTTTATGTGTACGACGCGCGCACCGGCGCACACGTTGGCTGCATGTCGCCGGGCGCGAACGTAGGCTGGACTAGCGGCTATGTCGATGTGGAACTGGGTATCAGCGCCACGCTAAGGGCCAATGGTGAATACGACATTCTTTTGGAAGACGATGCACGCGCCAAGATTCTGATGTACCAGTGGAAGCCATGAATTCTTGGCGCAGTGCAACGCGCCAACAAGTCAGACGCGGCAAGCAAATGAATATGGTCTTGCTGCAACCGCATAGCCGTTCATCGGTATCGCCAGCTATTGAGCCTACAAAATATCCAAGGGAAAGTCCTAAGAAAAACATCTGATGTCTGATGTATATTTGACTGCATGCTACCTAAGAGAGCAACATGCGTCTAAGCGTAGAGCGCTCAATGAGCGACAAGATTCAAGAGTCGCTCCTGACCATGATCCGTGAGCGCAAGCTCAAGCCAGGCGATCAGATTCCTACGGAACTGGAACTCTGCGAGTTGCTCGGGGTAGGCCGTTCGAGTTTGCGTGAAGCCGTTGCTCAGATGATCTCGCACGGTCTGCTGTCTCGGGTACAAGGTCGCGGCACCTTCATCAGACAAATTTCGCTGAAGTTGCAGGGCGGTCTGGATGATCTGATGTCCGTAACCGACATGATCAAGAGCGTCGGCGCCGTGCCTTCAACGAGTCGCATACAGATGGATACCATTGCGGCATCGGAGAGTTTGTCGGAAAGACTCGGCATCGAGCTTGGGGCGCCGTGCGTACGTATCGAACGCGTGCGCCGCGCGGACGACGCCGTAGCCGCCTATTGCATCGACACCATTCCGAAGACGCTCTTCGATGCAGCGGACGGTGAAGTGGGCGAATCGCTTTTCGGCATGTTTGCGCGCACGGGCCGGCGTCTGTCGCATACGCATACGTCGATACAGCCGACCATCCTCACGCCGCGCGATCTGCCGGAACTCGGAGACGGCTTCGGTTTGTTTCTCCTGCTGGACGAAGTGGATTTCGATCAGAGCGGGGAACCGCTCTGCTATAGCAACGACTACTACAACACGAGCATTTTCAAATTCGATCTGGTGCGCAAGCGTCGCTAAGACAATCTTGCGTTTAGACGCGCACCAGAAGCAACATCGGAGGAGACACCGATGGAGTTCGAGGCTTTTACCGCAAGCGAGCTTGCCGCGTATCTCGGCGCAATTCCCGAGATACGTGCGCTGCTTGGCGAGCCGCACGATCTGGAAGTGGCCGAAGTCGGCGACGGCAACCTGAACTATGTGTACTTCGTGACGAACACGAAGGCGCCGGAACGCAGCGTCGTCGTCAAGCAGGCGCCGCCTTTTTTAAGACTAGTCGGCAAGACGTGGCCGTTGTCGTGTCAGCGCATGGAGCATGAGGTAGCGGCGTTACGCCGCTTCGGTGCGCTATGTCCGCGGCATGTGCCGAAGGTGTATCACGCTGACGGCAAGCGCTTTCTGATGGTGATGCAAAGGCTTGCCTCGCATCGCATTTTGCGGCAAGGCCTGATGGATGGCGTCGTCTATCCGAAGCTCGCCGCGCATCTGTCGACGTATCTTGCGCAAACGCTTTTCCACGGGTCCGATCTGTTTCTTGCGCCGGACATCAAGAAAGAGGCCATGAGCGCGGCGGTCAATTCCGAGCTGTGCAAAATCACCGAGGACCTCGTCTTTACGTTTCCTTTCGAAGATCATCCGTCGAACGTGTACAGCGCCGCATTGCCTGCGTCATCGCTTGAACGACTGAGGACCAGCGAAGCGTTGCGCATTGCCGCGGGCGACATGAAATGGGCGTTCATGAATCACGCCGAGACCTTGCTGCATGGCGATCTGCACACCGGCTCGATCATGGTCAACAAAGACGAAACCTTCGTGATCGATCCGGAATTCTCGTTCTACGGACCGATGGGCTTCGATATCGGCGCGGTGCTCGCAAACCTGCTGCTCGCGTATTTTTCGCGCGACTGGCATGGCCGTATAGACGATCGAGATCCTTCCGGCTATCAGGAATGGTTGCTCGTTCAAGTGGCCGAGGTCTGGAATGGCTTTAGCGCGCAATTTCTAAAGCTGTGGCGCGAGCACGAAAGCCGTAGCGGACGCGGCTTTATAGGCGGTCACGCAGAAGCGCGATCTGTCGAAGGTTATCGCACGCACTTCATGCGTCGGCTGCTAGCGGATACGCTCGGCTTCGCTGGCTGCAAGATGATTCGGCGCATTGTCGGCATGGCGAAGGTCGCGGACATCACGCGCATTCCAGATGCTCAGGCGAGGGCGCGTATCGAAGTGCGCTGTCTGCGTTGCGCGGAAGACCTGCTGGTCAAGCGCGCGACGCTTGGCAGTATCGAACAGGTCGTCATGCTTGCGCGCGAGGTTCAGCGCGAAACAATCACACATGCATAGTCCACTCGGAGCTTCCATGGTTGCGCAGTCCTTGTTCCCCACGCTTGCCCCGACGATCGAATGGCGCGATGGCGATCTCCTGCTGCTCGATCAGACGCGCCTGCCGCATGAAATCGTGGTGGAGCATGTCGCCGATGCAGCCGCCGTCTGGCGAGCCATTCACGAATTACGCGTGCGGGGTGCGCCCGCCATCGGCGTCGCGGCAGCATACGGATTGTGCGTCGCCATGCAGGACGCGCGCGACTTGCCCTTGACGCAATTTCGTGCCGAGCTTGAACGGCGCGCGGGCTGGCTCGATACCGCGCGCCCCACGGCGGTGAATCTGAGTTGGGGATTGAGACGCATGCTGCAATGCGCGCGCGCATGCAACGCAAGCGACTCGAAGGCGCTTTACGAAGCTTTGGTGGATGAGGCCAAACAGATTCATGCGGAAGATCAGGCGCTATGCGAAGGCATCGGCATGCATGGTCTGCCGCTTATCGAACCGGGCAGCGGCGTGCTCACGCATTGCAATGCAGGTGCGCTTGCCACCACAGGCTTAGGCACGGCCACCGCGCCGATCTATGCCGCACATCGCGAAGGCATTGCGTTCAAGGTGTTCGCGGACGAGACGCGGCCGCTTTTGCAAGGCGCGCGCCTGACCGTGTTCGAACTGCAGCAGGCGGGCGTGGATGTAACGCTGATCGTGGATAGCGCGGCCGCGTCGATCATGTCGCATGGACTGGTGGACCTCGTGATCGTCGGCACGGACCGGGTTGCGGCAAATGGCGACTTCGCCAACAAGATCGGCACACTGAGCGTGGCCATCGCAGCGAATTACTACGGCATACCGTTCTACGTGGCTTGTCCTTCGTCCACACTGGACTTCCGCACACCGACCGGCGCGCAGATCGAGATAGAAGAACGTCGCGAAGAAGAGGTGACATCGCTTGCAGGGCAACCTATTGCGCCGCGAGCCATCAACGCGCGCAATCCCGCATTCGATGTCACGCCGCATGAACTCGTCACGGGCTTCATCACGGAGCGCGGTATCGTGAAAGCGCCTTTCGAACGTTCGTTGCGTGGTTTCTTCGCAGCCGAAGGTAATGCCGCATGAGCACGGTGGATGAAGGCGCGCTGCGCCGGGGTATTGTCGAGACCTCGCTCGAAATGGAGCGGCTCGCTATCAATCAGGGAACCTCGGGTAACGTCAGCGCCCGCTTCAACGACGGCTTTCTCATCACGCCCAGCGGCGTTCCTGCGCGTGAAATGCACGAAGACATGATGGTGTGGCTGCCGTTAAATGTCGGTGATGACGCGAGCGTGCTGCGCACGGCTCGCCCGTCTTCGGAATGGCGCATTCATCGCGACATTCTTCGAGCACGGCAAGACATGCACGCGGTCGTGCATACGCATTCCATAGCGGCCACGGCGCTTGCCATTCATGAACGCGATATTCCCGCCGTGCACTACATGGTCGCGGCCGCCGGCGGACATTCCATTCGCTGCGCGCCTTATGCGCTCTTTGGCACGCAAACTCTTTCCGATCACGCCTTAGCCGCGCTTCTGAACCGGCGAGCGTGTCTGCTCGCGCATCATGGTGTGATCGCGCTCGGCACCGATCTTGCGCGCGCCGTGTGGCTCGCGCATGAAGTGGAAGTGCTTGCCAAGCAATATCTTCTCGCCTGTCAGTTGGGTGCTCCGCCGCTTCTTTCGGAGGAGCAGATGGATGAAGTGCTGGAGAAGTTCAAGACTTATGGCCGGCGCGACAAGAAAGATTCTTAGCGCGCTTGCCTTGAGGAAATAGTCGTTTGCATCGTAATGAATAAATCCTACAACGGAGACAGCTATGGCCTGGAATTCAGCAAGATTCGACGGATGGGGCACGTTCGGCAAATCGACCGGCGCGGTTTTTTTATGCGCGGCGGCCGCGCTTAGCGGTTGTTCCAAGAGCGACAACAGTTCGACCGCCAGCAGTTCGGGCGCGAGTTCGAGCGAAGCCGCGAGCGCTCCCGCAAGCGCACCGGCGCCGGCCGCTGCCGCGGGCGGCAAGGCGAAAATAGGCTTTTCGATTGCAACGCTTAACAATGCGTTCTTTGTCGGGCTCAAGGCCGGCGTGGAGAAGGGCGCCAAGGAGCAAGGCTTCGATCTCGTCCAGACCAATGCCAATGGCGACGCGCAACAGCAAGTCAACGACGCCATCAACTTACTGAGTCAAGGCGTGACTGCCCTCGTGCTGAATCCTATCGACTCCAAGGCCATCATTCCGGCTGTCGAGAAAGCCAACTCGATGAACATTCCGGTCTTCACGCTCGATCGTGGGTCGGATGGCGGCAAGGTAACTTCGTTCGTTGCGTCGGATAACGTCGCGCTCGGTCAAACCGGCGCCAAGTGGATTGCCGATCAACTGACCAAACGCTACGGTTCGGCTAAAGGGAATGTGGTGGATTTGATCGGCCTTGTCGGCACGACCGCCGCCACCGACCGTGAGAAAGGCTTTAGCGACGAAATGGCGAAGTATCCCGACATCAAGGTGGTTGCGCGTCAGGAAGGCGCATTCGATCAGGAGAAGTCGCTTAACGCGATGACCAATATCCTGCAGAAATATCCGCAAATCGACGCGGTATTCGGCGCCAACGACGACAACACCGTGGGTGCGGAAAAGGCTATCGACAATGCGGGCCGCTATAAGCCGCTCGGCGATAAAGCGCACATTCTCGTGATCGGCGCGGATGGCACGGCGCAGGCGCTTTCCGCCATTCGCTCGGGCAAGCAGGACGCGACCATCTCGCAGAACCCCATTCAGATGGCCGCCAAGTCGCTGCAGTTCATCGCGGACTACAACGCCAAGAAGGACGTTCCGGCGAATTATGCCTGGCCGACTTTACTCATCGACAAATCGAATATCGATTCGGATGAGACCAAGAAGTACGGGCTGTGGTCAGAGGAAGTCAAACAGTAAGGCAAGCCGCGGGCACACGCTTAAGACTTCAAGCGTTCAAGCGTTTGAGCTCTAGCGCGTTGCCCGCTAACGGAATGCACGACATGACAGTCGAAACGGAAGCGCAAGCGCAGGCGCCGCTCGAAGCGTCCGCGCCGCTATTGCGCATGCAAGGCATCGTCAAGAGCTTTCCTGGCGTCAAGGCGCTGCGCGGCGTCAGCCTCGAACTGCGAACGGGCCATGTGCTCGCTATCGTCGGCGAGAATGGCGCGGGCAAATCGTCGCTCGTGAAGACCTTGTCTGGCGCGTATGAGCCGGACGAAGGCACGATCGAGATCGACGGCGTACCGCTTGCGCGCGGCACCAACGCGGCGATCGATGCAGGCGTGGCCGTGATTTATCAGGAGCTCTCGTTGATCAACGACATGACGGTCGCGGAAAATTTATTCCTTGGCCGCATGCCTGCAAGGAACGGCTTCGTCAAGCAACGCGAGGCCAACCAGCTTGCGCGCGAAGCGCTGGATCGCGTGGGACTCGACAACGTGCCGCCGTGGATGCGCCTCGGCGATCTGCCGCTCAACAAGAGGCAGCTCGTGGAAGTAGCAAAAGCCGTGGCGCGCGATGCCCGAATCCTCGTCATGGACGAACCCACGGCCGCGCTGCAGAGCCAGGACATCGCCAATCTTTATGCCGTGGTGCGGCGGCTGCGTGCCTCGGGCATGGGCATCATCTTCATTTCGCATCATCTGGAAGAGGTGTTCGAACTCGCCGATTCCGCCGTCGTAATGCGCGATGGCGCGACGGTCGGCGCGCGTCCGATGTCGCAATGGACCGAAGCCGAACTCGTGCAGGCAATGGTCGCGCGCAATCTCGAATCGTTCTATCCGTGGGAGCCGCGTCCTTATGGCGATGTCGTGCTCGAAGTGCGCAATCTCGCTAGCGCGCCGTTGCTGCGCAATGCGAGCTTTACGGTACGCTCGGGCGAAATCCTGGGCATAGCGGGCATTGCCGGGGCAGGACGCACCGAATTGCTCAAGACGATCTTTGGCGCGCTGCCCGCAACCGGTGGCGAGATTTTCGTGAAGGGCAAGAAGGTCACGAATCATTCGCCCACTCAAGGCGTGCGTCACGGCCTCGTTTATACCTCGGAGGACCGCAAGCTCGAAGGGCTCGTGCTCGATGCCAACATCGAAGAGAACATCGCACTGTCGAGCCTTAAAGCGCTTGCGAGCGGCGGCTTCGTGAGCCGCGCCAAGAAACGCAAGCTGGCGCAGGAAGCAAGCACGCGCTTCGGCGTTCGCTCGTCTTCGGTGTTGCAGATCACCGGCACGCTTTCCGGCGGCAATCAGCAGAAAGTCATTCTTGGCCGCGCAACGGCGACAGCACCCGTGGTCATCATGCTCGATGAACCCACACGCGGCATCGACGTGGGTGCGAAGACCGAAATCTACGCACACATGGTGTCGATGGCGCGTGCGGGCGCAGCGGTCGTCATGGTGAGTTCCGAGTTGCCGGAGTTGCTCGGCATGTCGGATCGCGTGCTCGTGATGTATCGCGGCAGCATCGTGACGGAGCTACGGCGCGACAAAGCGGACTCTGAAACTGTCATTCAGTGGGCTACAACAGGAGCAGGCGCATGACCTCCACGGCAGCCAACCGCGAGGACTCGGAGGCGCTCTCGCGCCGCGTGATTCGCCAACTGAGGAGCGGCATCGGGCCATTGTTTGCCGCACTCGTCATCATCTGCATCGCCTTGTCGATTGCATCGCCCGAGTTTTTGACGACCAGCACGCTCACCAACATCATGGTGCAGGTCTCGGTGGTGGGCATTGCGGCGGTAGGCGGCACGTTCGTCATCATCACGTCGGGGATCGATCTCTCGGTCGGATCGCTCGTTGCGTTGAGCGGCATGGTCGCGGCCACGGTCATGGCAGGATCGAGCCCAGGCGCCGTCGGTCTCGGCGTTGGAGGGTTATGCGTCGCAATTGCGGTCGGGGCCACGGCAGGCGCGCTCAACGGTCTTGCCGTGTCGTGGTTGCGCCTCGTGCCCTTCATCGTCACGCTCGCGATGATGGCCATGGCGCGCGGCCTCACGCTCGCCATTTCCGATGGTCGCACGAAGTTCGATTTCCCCACCGCCTTCACGGCCTTCGGCGCGAAGACCGTCGCGGGCTTGCCCATGCCGATGATCGTCATGCTCGTGATCTTCGCCATAGGCCATGTGCTCTTGCGCAAGACCACGTTCGGGCATCAGGTCTTTGCAGTCGGCGGCAATCAGGAAGCCGCGCGTCTTGCCGGTATTCCCGTGCGCCGCGTGGTTTTTTTCACCTACATGCTGGCCGGCGTAACTGCTGCCATCGCTGGGATCGTGCTTGCCGGACGGCTCAATTCCGCCTTGCCGTCCGCGGCCAACGGACTCGAATTGCAGGTGATCGCCGCTATCGTGATTGGCGGGACATCGCTTGCGGGTGGACGTGGCTCGATCGTGGGCACCTTTATCGGCGTCGTGCTGATCGGCGTGATCAACGTGGGTTTGTCGCTACTCGGCGTGAATCCCTTCTGGACGCAATTCATTCAAGGTGGGGTCATTTTCGCGGCTGTCTTGCTCGACGCGCTTAGTCAGCGGCGCAAGCGTTAGACGTGTTCCTGCAACGCACCCTAAAACCGGAGGAGCACAACATGAAGAAAATCATTAACCAGCCCGATGTCTTCGTCGATGAAATCATCGAGGCTTTGCTTATCGCTCATCCCGCGTGGATCAAGAGCGCGACGGACGACAAACGCGCGCTCGTGCGCAAGGACGCGCCCAAGGAAGGCAGAGTGGGAATCGTGACAGGCGGCGGCTCGGGACATTTGCCCGGCTTTCTCGGGTACGTCGGCGTGGGGCTTTGCAGTGGCGTGGCCGTGGGCAACGTGTTTTCATCGCCCTCGGCGGAACAGATATTCGAAGCGACCAAGGCAGTGGATGGCGGCGCGGGCGTGCTTTACGTATACGGCAACTATGGCGGCGACGTCCTGAATTTCGACCTTGCCGCCGACTTGGCCGAACCCGAAGGCATCGACATCAAGACAGTGGTGTTGACCGACGATGTAGCATCCGCGCCGAAGGAACGTGCGGCCGACAGGCGCGGCGTCGCGGGCATGTTGTTCGCGTTCAAATGCGCGGGCGCCGCCGCTGAACGCGGCGATTCGCTCGATGAGGTCACGCGCATTTGCGCCAAGGCGAATGCCCATTGCCGGACCATGGGCGTGGGCCTCTCGCCGACGATACTTCCCGCGGCAGGCAAGCCGACCTTCACATTGCCCGATGGCGAGATGGAAATCGGTATCGGCATTCATGGCGAACCGGGAACGCATCGCGGCAAGCTCGAAACGGCCGATGCCATCGCCGAGCGGCTTATCGGTCAGATTCTCGGCGATTTGAACGCGCCTAAGGGATCGAAGCTCGCGATACTCGTGAACGGCCTCGGCGCGACGCCGCTCGAAGAACTGTATTTGCTGTATCGCCGTTCCTCGCAACTCATCGCCGATCAGGGCCTGAAAATAGCGCGCTCGTATGTCGGCGAATACGTAACGAGTCTGGAAATGGCGGGGGCATCGATCACGGTGATGCTGCTCGACGACGAACTCGAAGCGCTGCTCGAAGCGCCCGCGAGTTCGCCATTTTTCCGCGACGGCACCGCATCGTAAGAGGAGTGCGCAATGAGCGTATCGAACCAGGAACTGCGCGCCATTTTGACGCGTGCGCTAAGCGCGCTGCCCGCGCATGCCGACGAGTTACGCGACCTCGACGCCGCTTTGGGCGACGGCGATCTCGGCATCACGGTGCAATCAGGGTCCATTGCCATCGTGAAGGCGCTTGCCGCTTTGAACGATGACGCCTCGCTTACCGACGTATTGTTCGCTGCGGGCAAGGCGTTCTCGACAGCGAATCCATCTACGTTTGCAGCGCTCGTCGGCGGCGGCTTGCTCGCGGCAGGCAAGGCGATGAACGGCAAGGACACGGTGAGCCGCGACGAGGCGCTTGGCATCGGACGCGCGGTGGCTGCGCGCATCATCGAACGTGGCAAGAGTCAGGTCGGCGACAAGACCGTGCTCGATGCACTCGTGCCGAGTCTCGATACGCTCGAAGCATCGCAAGGCAGCGCGACTGAGTTGCTCGATGCCATGATCGCGACTGCGCAAGCGCAGGTAACGGCTACTGCCTCGAAGCAATCGCAAAAGGGGCGCGCGGCATGGGTGCAAGAACGCAGCATCGGCCACGCTGACCCTGGTGCGACCGCTTATGTGCGCTTTTTGCAGGCCTTGCGCGAAGCGGTCGCCAGTTGAATCAATCCAGCGTGATGCCGTCGAAACGATGGCCTCCAAGCGGACTGATCAGATAACCGTGCACGCGCTTCGAGATCGGCTGAAACGTATTGGCGTGCGCAAGCGGTGTGTACGGCACCTGATCCTTGAAGACGACTTGCGCTTCTTCATAAAGCTTCGTACGCGCGCTTTGATCTGTTATGAGGCGCGCTTTAGCCAAAAGATCGTCGAACTGCTTGTTGCACCATTTCGCCATGTTGCTGCCATGCACTGCATCGCAGCCCAGCGTGGTGCCGAGCCAGTTGTCGGGGTCGCCGTTATCGCCTAGCCAGCCGTAGAGAATGGCGTCGTGCTCGCCATTGGTCTTTGCGCGCTTGTTATATTCGGCCCATTCGTAGCTGACGATATTCGCCTTTACGCCGATCTTCGCCCAATCCGATTGAATCAGTTGCGCCATCAGTCGCGCGTTCGGGTTATAGCCGCGCTGCACGGGCATGGCCCATAGCGTAATGGTGAAGCCATCGGGAAAGCCCGCTTGCTTCAACAACTCGCGCGCCTTCGCGGGATCGTGCGGTGCGTCTTTCAGCGCCTTGTTATACGACCATTGCGAAGGCGGCATCGGGTTCGTGGCCAGCGTGGCCGCGCCTTCGTAGACGGTCTTGATGATCGCCTGCTTGTCGATCGCCATGTCCAGCGCGCGGCGCACCGTCACGTTGTCGAGCGGCTTGTGCGTCGTGTTGTAGCCCACATAGGCAACGTTGAAGCCCACGCCCGACAACACCGTGAGCTTCGGATTTTTTTTCGCCTCGACGATATCGGCAGGGCGCGCGAACGAGGTGAGTTGGCACTCGCCGCTCGCGAGCTTTTGTTCGCGCACGGCGGCATCGGGCGTGATCGAGAAGACGAGCTTGTCGATATGCACGTCCTTGCGATTCCAATAGCTTGGGTTCGCGTCGTAACGAATGGTCGCGTCCTTTTGATAATCGCGGAACACGAAAGCGCCGGTGCCGACAGGCTTCTGATTCATGTCCTCCGGCCGGCCTTCCTTGAGCAATTGCGCGGCATATTCGGCGGAAAGAATAGACGCGAACTCCATGGCGATGTTGCGCACGAAAACGACATCGGCCGTCTTTAGTGTGAAGCGCACGGTGTTGTCGTCGAGCTTCTCGACCGATGCGATGTTCTTGTCGTAGCCGAGATCGGTCAAATACGGAAAGCTCACCGGGTGCGCCTTCTGGAACGGGTCGTTCGGGTCGATCATGCGTTTGAACGTGAAGACTACATCGTCGGCGTTGAAATCACGCGTGGGCTTGAACCACGATGTCGACTGGAATTTCACGCCGCGTCGTAGATGGAAGGTGAAGGTCTTGGCATCGGACGACTCGTCCCACTTTTCGGCGAGGCCCGGTGTAAGGTCGAGCGTGCCGCGTTTGAATTCGACCAACGTGTCGTAGACGGCGTGCGCGCTGGCGTCGAAGTCGGTGCTGGTGGTGAACTGGGCGGCATCGAATCCGGCGGGGCTGCCTTCGGAACAGAAGACGAGGGTCTTGCTTTGAGCCGATGCGGTCTGCGGCGCGGCGATGAACGCGGCGAGAAGGGAGACGGCAAAACCGCACAGGGCGCGTGCGCTTCTTCGAGTCGGAGCTTTAACCATTGTGCCTCTCTGGAATGGAGATGAGTGGATGAGGCGTACTTTAGCAAGGGATTGGCTTCTGAGTCGTCGAGCGTAATTGCGTGATGCGCTGATCGGGAAGTGGTGTCGCTGCTCGGATTTATAGCCAAGCGTCCAACATAATAGAACTAATGTCTAATAGCGACCGACGAGGGATCACATTTTTATCGTTTTACGTTGTAGAACGTGAGTGAATTATCTTGTCATCATCGAAGCTTTATCTATTGAAGCAGATGCGGCCTTTGGCGAAGAAACCGTCGCGTCGAACGCAAGCAAGTAAAGCCGACGATGCGCGCCAAGTTAGGCTTACGCATCGGGTGCCGTAAAAAATCAGCGCTTTCGAGAAAACAGGCCTCACGTTTCACGCGAGCCTGCCGTAATCGTGAACATGAACTCAAAAACCTCTCTCCCATTCGCTCCCGGCAGCGCCTTGCACGGGAATACTCAATCCGTCGCTTTAGCTGTCGCCGCGCTGCGAAAGGCGCGAGGCAAGCTCAATCCCGACGACGTCGCAGCAGGCACGCGCGAGTTCGAAGCGCTTGAACTGGATTTCCTGAGGGATATGATCGATTTTCTGAGCGTCGATCCGAACGAGCACTGCTGGTTCGACGATTAAACGCAACGGCCGCTTCCATCTGCGGCCGTTGATTCGTTTCACCGACTGGCGGGCATTGGAATCCGATGGCGAATCTCAAGCCAATGACCGCCGCCTGAGCGCCTCACGCCTCCAACTGCTCCAGCACCTGGCCCTTGGTTTCGATTCCGAGGAAATGCACCGCCAGCGCGGCCAGCAACGGCACCGCGCCGAGCGCATAGAAGGCGAGGTCCATTTGGCCGCCGAGCAGCGTCTTGCCGACGAGCGCCGGCGCGAAGATCGCGGCCACCTTGAGCCATGCGCCGCCAAGTCCGCAGCCGAATGCGCGGATGCTGGTCGGATACAGTTCCGGCGTATAGACATAAGCGGTGATAAAGCCGCACGCCATGAATCCAAGCCCAAGCGCGCAGAACGTCGCGACCACGTAGACGGATTCATGCTGGAACACGCCCGCAAGCACCAGTGAAATCGAGCACAGAACGAACGACCAGTTGATGACCGGCTTGCGCCCAACCTTGTCGACGATCAACGCGCAGGTGAGCGAGCCGATCACGCCGAGCACGGAAGCCGCGACGGCCAGGTTCAACGCGAGTTGCAGCGGTGCGTGATAAACCGTCTTGTAGATGGTAGGCAGCCACGTCGAGAGACCGTACTGAATCACCCCGCACGTCATCCATAACATCGCGACCGCGATGGTGCGTTTTAGATACGCCGGGCCGATCAGATCGAGACGGCGGCGCTTCGGATGGCGCAGCGCCATGGCATCGAATTCGGCGACGTTGCCAAGCGGCGGCAACGGGCCTTTCACCGAGGCCTCGAAGGCGCCGAGCGCATCGCTCGCTTCGCGCATGCGACCACGTTCCGAGAGCCAGCGCGGCGATTCCGGCACCAGCGTGCGCAACAGGAAGAACAGCACGAGCGGCACGCCGCCGATGATATACATCGCTTCCCAGCCGAAGCGCGGCACGATCCACGCGCCAAGCCCGTTCGATGCCAATAGTCCGATGGGAAACACGATCTCGTACAACAGCACGAAACGTCCGCGTCCATGCGCACGCGTGATCTCGTTGATGTAGGTCGCCGCCACCGGCAATTCGCCGCCCAATCCCAGCCCCTGCACGATACGCAACGCCACGAACACCGCGAACGAAGGCGCGAAGCCGCACGCGATACTGGTCAGCCCGATAATGCCCGAGCTCCACGCAATGGAACGCACACGCCCGTAACGTTCCGCCAGCGATGGAAACAGGAACGCGCCGACGAGTTGCCCGATCGATCCCGACGCAATCAGAAAGCCCACTTGCCCCGGCGTCAGCCCCCACTTCTGTATCAGAAGCGGCAACGTGGCCGCAATGACGATGACATCGAAGCCATCGAAAAAAGTCGCCGCGCCGATCAGAATCCGGGCGCGCACCTGCATCGCATTGGCGGGCAGCCTCTCGATGCGCGCGATGATCGATCCTTTCGTCACCGGGGAAGCGGCGGCTGCGGCCGCGCCCTCGGCAGTGGTGGCGGTGCCGCCGTGCTCGGCGACCGTATTGCCCATGGTCCTCATGCCTGCTCCTGGGTGATTCGGTAAAGGGGTGATGGTTGTCTCAGGCGAGCGCTTTCGCGGTGTCGGCGAGGGCGGCGAGGTCCACCGCGCGTCCCTGGCTCATCCATTTCTTCGCGACCTTGAGATCGCGCGCCGCGTTGATCGCAATCACGCCGCGCAGCGCGTCGCCATCGAAGAAGAAGAGCGAAGCTCGGCGCGCTTCGAGATCGCCACGTACGACATGTGTGTAGCCGGGCGCGATATCGCCGAGAATCTGCAGATTGACGTCGAATTGATCCGACCAGAACCACGGAATTTCCGCATACGGCGCGCGCACCCCGAGTACGGCGCGTGCCGTGGCAATAGCCTGATTTTGCGCATTGGCCCACGATTCGAGCCGCACGCGACGCTTGAGCCACGCATTTGGATGATTGGCGACATCTCCGCAAGCGAACACGCAAGCGTCCGACGTGGCGCCGAATTCGTTGACGACGATGCCATCGTTCACGTCCAAACCCGCATGTTCGGCAAGCGCCGTGTGCGGATTCAGGCCGATGCCCGCTACCGCAAAATTGGCGTCTAGCGTGCTGCCATCGGCGAGATGCGCGCGCACGCCGCCTGCATGATCGTTCAGCGATACGAGCGATGCATTCAAACGCACGTCGACACCGTTATCGCGATGCAGACGCAACAGAAACGCCGATACCGCTTCGGGCACCGAGCGCGCGCATAGACGCGGCGCACCTTCGATCACCGTCACATCGACGCCGAGCTTGCGCGCGGTCGCCGCCACTTCGAGACCGATCCAGCCGCCGCCGATCACGAGCAGGCGCTTGCCATGCGACTCGCGCATACGCGTGCCGAGCGCGACGGCGTCGTCGAGTGTGCGCAAGTAGGCAAGATGCGAGGTCTTCACCAGCGCGTCCGGCAGACGGCGTGCCGCGCCGCCGGTCGCGATCACCAGGCGGTCGTAATGCACTTCGCGGCCGCTCGCCGTCCGCACGACGCGCGCTTCGCGATCGATCGATGCCGCGCATTCCGGCTGCCACGCTTCGACATCGAGCGAAGCGAAGGCATCGTGATCGACGAGACGCACGGTGCTTATGTCCGCATCGCCCGAGAGCACGGCCTTCGAAAGCGGCGGACGCTCGTACGGCAGATGGATTTCATCGGCGATCATCACGAGCCGGCCATCGAAGCCTTCCTTGCGCAAGGTCCTGACGATCCAGCCGGCCGCCTGTCCGCCACCGATGACGACCACGGTGCGTGGCGCGTCGAGCACGTTCGAATCAGCCATTTTTACGCTCCGTCATGAACTTGCCTTCCGGCGCCTTCGCGTCCTTCTGACGGCGCGTGTGGCCGTCCAGCCCGCCATCCACGGCCCATTCGGCGAAGACCGTCGGACCTGGCTCGAAATCGCGCGGCTGCCATTCGGGCGTGAGCATGTCTTCATCGGCGTAATACTCGATGAGACCGCCCGCCGGATTTTTGAAGTACCAAAAGTACGCCGATGAAACCGGATGCCGCCCCGGTCCAAGCTGCGTGGCCCAGCCGCAGCGGCTGATATGCAGGCCGCCGCCGAAGACTTCGTGGATGTCGCGAACGGTGAAGGCGACGTGATTCAGGCCGCGTTTGCCATCGGGCAATTGCAGAAGAAAGATGTCGTGGTGCCCGCCGTGCGGCGCGCAACGCATGAACGCGCCGCGACCCGGGTAACGATCGGAGGTCTCGAAGCCGAGCAGCTCGTGATAGAACTTCTCCTGCTCGGCCACGCAGTTCGTGAAGAACACGACGTGTCCCACTTCCACGGGTTCGGCGCGATCGTAGACGGGGCTCGGTGTATCGACACGCAGCGTCTGTCCCCACACGTTCGAAGGCGAACCCTTCACGTCGAGCGCGCGTTTGGTCGTGACGACCACGCGTATCGACATGCCGTTCGGGTCGATACAGGCGACCGCGTCATCGGTCTCGAAGTGACCCGGCTGACCCGCGAAGCGTGTGCGCAATGCGTCGAGCTCCTCGCGCGTGGCGACGCCCCAGGTCACTTCGCGCAGCGTTGGACCGGCTTCGAAGGCGGGCGGCAACGCGGGGTCGTCGGCGAGCGCGAGTTGCACGGCGCAACCGTTGAGCGTTTCGAAGCGCGCGCGCGTCTCGTCGTGGGCGACTTCGCGCAGACCCCAATCCGCGAAAAAGCGCCGGCAGGTGTCGAGATCGTTCACGCCGTAAGTGATGCTTTCAATGCCAAGGATGGTCATAGCCGCCTCTTCAGTTCTCTTCAGTTCGCCCACGGCAGCGGGGCGTCGTTCAAGCCCCAGTAAAGGCTCTTTTGCTGCATGTATTCGCGCAGGCCCAAATGGCCTTTTTCGCGTCCCATGCCGCTGTCCTTCCAGCCGCCGAATGGCGTCGAAATCGAGAATTGCTTGTAGGTGTTGATCCACACGGTGCCGGTTGCAAGCGTGCGGGCCGTGCGCCACGCGCGCTTGTAGTCGCGCGTCCAGATGCCTGCGGCAAGACCGAACACGCTGTCGTTCGCAGCGCGGATGAGCGCGTCTTCGTCGTCGAAGGGCAGGGCGGCGAGCACCGGGCCGAAGATCTCTTCCTGGCACATGCGCGCGTCGTTGCTCAAACCCTCGATGATCGTCGGCAAATAGAAGAAGCCTTTTTCGCGGCCTTCGCCCGTGGGACGTTCGCCGCCGCACAACACACGGCCGCCTTCGGACTGACCGAGCGCGACGAAGCGTTCCACGGTCTCCCGATGCTGCGCCGTGATGAGCGGACCCATCTGCGTGCTCTCGCGCGTCGGGTCGCCGACACGCAGCTTGCGCGCGCCTTCCACGAGCCGCGCCATGAATTCGCCATATACCTTGCGTTCGACGAACAAGCGCGAACCCGCGATGCACGATTCACCCGACGAACTGAAAATGCCGTATAGCACGCCGTTGACCGCGTGATCGAGGTCCGCATCGGCATAGACGATGGTCGGAGACTTGCCGCCGAGTTCGAGCGATACCGGCATCAACTTCTCCGCCGCGAGTCGCGCGATGCCACGGCCCACTTCGGTGCCGCCCGTGAACGCGACTTTTCTGACGAGCGGATGGCGCACCAGCGCGTCGCCGATCACCGATCCCTTGCCCGGCAACACGCTCACCACGCCGCGCGGCACGCCCGCCTCCTCGCAGATGCGCGCCAGCGCCAGCGAAGCAAGCGGCGTCACTTCGGCGGGTTTGAGCACGACCGCGTTGCCGGCGGCGAGCGCGGGTGCGAGCTTCTGCGCATCGGAGGCGATGGGCGAATTCCACGGCGTGATCGCGGCGATAACGCCGAGCGGTTCGTGCACGCTCATCGTCAGATAGTCGCCGCGTGGGGGCGTCAGCGCTTCTTCGAGTGTTTCGAGACACGATGCGAAATAGCGGAACGTGCTGGCGGCGCTCGCCACGAGCGCGCGCGTTTCGCTGATCGGCTTGCCGTTGTCTCGGCGCTGCAATTGCGCGAGCGCTTCGTGGCGCGCTTCGATCAGGGCAGCGATGCGATGCAGCACCGCCGCGCGCTGATGCGGCTTGAGGCCGGCCCAGTCGTCGCGGCGCCACGCGCGATCTGCAATTTCCACGGCTTCGAGCGCATCGTCGGCGCTCGCCGTGGTGATCTCCGCGTTGACGGACTGATCGGCCGGATAGATGCTCGCGTAACCGTTGCCGCGGCCTTTGCGCCACTCGCCGCCGAGAAAAATCTCGCCAGACGAAACGAGCGAAGTGTCGGGATGATTCATGGTTCTACATGCTCCTCAAATGACGCAGCGTGCAGCGCGATTGCGCAACGCACGAATCGCGCTGAACGCGGTGAGCGCGGACGTCTTGGGATTCGACGGCAGCGGTTTGCCGCACATTTCGAGCGACATCTCGCCGAACGCGCCGCGCGCCACGATGCGATGCACGTTGCGTTCGACTGTCGGATCGGCGATCAGCGTGACGCGCGTGCCATCCAGCCCGAGGCCCGCGAGCGCGATGGTTGCCGCGACGTTCGCGTTCTTCGGATAGAGCCGCGCCGCATCGCGCGCCGTGCCTTCGAAGATCACGGTCTCGACCGTCAGCGCGTGCAGGTCGCAGACGCCTTCGGCGGGCGTGCCGAGCCAGCCGAGCGGCGGCTTGCGGCCGGTGTATTGCACTTCGTCGAGGCCGCCTTCTTTCGCCGATGCCAGCGCGTCCACACCGCCTATCGCGCCGGAAAGCAGCGTGAGCGTGGCCGCGCCTTCGTCGGCGGCGTGCGAGAGCGCGGCGAGCAGGTTTACGTCGGACAGCGCACCGATGGACGCCACCGCGCAGTCCGTACCCGACCTGAGCAGCGGCACCACGTGGTCGACGAGCGCCGCATGGCCCGCGCATTCGAGTGCGAACTCGGGATGATGCGAAAGCGCATCGACATGCGATACGACATCGACGCCGTCGCCGAGCAAGGCGCGCACATCGTGGCGATCGCGCTCCGGCACGATCACATGCGAGATGCGCACATGCGGATCGTGATCGAGCGCGCGATACACCGCGCGGCCGATCGCGCCGAAGCCGATCATCGCGACATCGATCGCTTGATGGACATGTCGGGGATCACGCATATTCCGGCTCCTTCGGCTCTTCCTTTTTCACGGGCGGCCCGGCAAACGCGGTCGCGAACGAGCCGACCGAAAGCATGTCCACTTCAACGAGCACGGGACCGTCGATGGCAAGCCCTTCGCGCACGATCTCATCGGCCTGATCGAGCGACGTGATGCGGCGATGCGCGAGGCCGAGACTCGCGCAAAACTGCGCGAAATCCGGTTGATGCAGATCGACGAACATGCGCCTACCGCCGTACTGCGCGTCTTGAATGTTGCGGATGACGCCGTAGCACTGGTCGTTCATCAGTACGATCATGACGTTGGCTTTTTCCTGCACGGCGGTGGCGAGTTCGCCTACGTTCACCATCAAACCGCCATCGCCGACGAGCGCGACGGTTTTCTTCGCCGCGCACGAAAGCGCCGCGCCGATGGCCATCTGCATGCCCTGACCGATGCCGCCGCCTAGCGCATGCACGCCCGCGCGCGGGTTGAAAATCTTCAGCAGCCGATTGCCCCACGTGCTGTTCGAGATGGTGACGTCGCGCACCCAGTTGTAGTCGCGGCCTACCGCGCGTTGCAGTGAATCGACCAGACGCTTGTACGGCCCGAGTCCCTTCGATACTTCCGCCACCGCGACTTCCCGCGCGGCGGCAAGATCGCCCGCGAACGTCTGATCGACGCGCAAGCGGCCCTCGAGCAACGTGGCGAGTTCGTCGAGCACGGTGGCGGCATCGCCATGCACGAAGAGTTCGTTGCGGTAACCCCGGTTGTCGGCGAGTGCGTCGGCATCGATACGATAGAGCGGCCATGGCAGCGCGAGCTTGTACTTGAGCGTTTCGTTGCCGCGCAGACGCGAGCCGACGACCACGAGCGCGTCGCACGTCTTGTAAAACGCTTCGACGGAAGGATGCACGTTGAACGCGCCGAGCGTGGCCGGATGATCCTCGGGCAACACGCCACGCCCCTGCACGCTCGTGACCACGCCGAAGCCCAGCTTCACCAGACGCTCGACCGCCGCGCGCGCGTGACGCGTGCCGCCGCCAAGCCACAGGAGCGGGCGTTTCGCTTGCGTCAACGCTTCGGCGAGTTGCTGCACGCGCAGAGTGTCGTGCGTGAGCATGCCGACGTGCGGTGCGGCGAGGTCCGCCGGCCATTCGATCTGCGCCGCCTGAATGTCGATGGGAATCTCGACGCTCACCGGACCCGCAGGCGCGGTCAGCGCGACGCGCACGGCTTCGCGGATGGTCGGCAGCGCGGTCTCCACGGTGCGTACACGAAACGCCGCCTTGGAGATGGAATGCAGCATCGCCAATTGGTCCGGCGCTTCGTGGATATACGCGAGGTCCTGGTCGAGATACTCGGTTTCGATCTGACCGGTGATATGCAGCAGCGCGGTGCCCGCCGTCAGCGCTTCGACCATCGCGCCTGCTGCATTGCCCGCCGCCGTGCCGGTCGAGGTGAACGCCACGCCCAGTTCGCCCGACACGCGCGCAAGACCGTCGGCCATGTTGAGCGCGCCGGCTTCCCCGCGTGCGCCGACGTAGCGGATGTTGCCGCGCCGGCCGATGGCGTCGAGGATCGGCATGTTGTGGATCGAGATGACGCCGAACGCCGTGCGCACGCCGCATTGTTCGAGAAACGCGGCGATCAGTTCGCCGACCGTGGTGGTTTTAGACATGTCGGGCAAAGCCTCCGGAAACATCGATATGACTGCCGGTCGTGTAGGACGACAACGGCGAAGCAAGATAAAAGAGCGCTTGCGCGGCTTCTTCGGGAAGACCGAAGCGGCCGAGCGGAATGTTTTTCTTCCGCGCGAGCTCGGCGGTCCATTGCTCCCAGCTCTGACGCGGTTCGGGCTGCGCATCGAGATAGTGTCGATAGCGGCGCTTCCACTGTCCCGATTCCACGATGCCGATGAGGATCGAATTCACGCGGATGCGCTCGGGCGCAAGCTCGGTCGCTAGCGACTTGACGAGACTCAACACGCCCGCACGCGCCGATGACGTCGCGACCATGTGCGCCTCGGGCTGCAGCGCGAGCAGCGAATTCACGCAGACGATCGCGGGCGAGGGCGCCTCCTTCAACATCGGCAGGAAAGCGCGCGTCGGACGGATGATGCTGAAGTACTTGAGGTCGAGCTCGTCGCGCCAGGCGTCGTCGGTGGTATCGGCGAAGGTGGACACGCGGCCCTGTCCCGCGTTGTTCACCAGCATGTCGACGCGGCCGAAGCGCTCCATGACGCGCGCCGCGAAAGCGTTCACCTGTTCGGCATCAAGCACGTCGCAGCGGGCCGCGAGCAACGGCGCATCGGGGAACTGGCGCGCGAGTTCGGCTTGCGCGGCGTCGAGACGTTCGCCGTCGCGCCCGCAAATGGCGACTGCCGCGCCCGCGCGCAGGAAGAGTCGTGCCGTCGCGAAGCCGATACCAGACGATCCGCCCGTGATTACCGCAACCTTATCCGTGAGATCGATCTGAATCATTGCAACCCCAGAGACTTCATATAGCGGCTCGACGCGGCGGTCCGCGCGGCCGGACGATAATTCAGACGCATGGAGAGCGCATCGGCGGCTTCGCGAACCCGGTCGATGAGACCGCTTTCGAGCAGCGCGGCATCGATCTCCGGACGCGGGATCGTCGTCGTGATGACGGCAACGATGCGCCCGGTATCGTTACGCACCGGCGCGGTCACCACCGAAATGCCGCGCTCGAACGATGACTGGCTGGTGGCGAAACCGCGTTCGGCGTCTTCCTTCACGCGTTCGAAGAGTTCCTCGACCGTTTCTGGCGTCGCCTTCGTAAAGCGTTCCAGATGCGGCTCGGGATAAAGCGCGCGTAGCTCGTCGAGCGAAAGATCACCCATCAGCACATGACCGTGCGTGGTCGCATGAGCGGGCAGACGCGTGCCGACATTCACCTTCACCGAGCTGAAGATCGGCGCGTGACTTTGCGCTTTCGCCACGAACACGACATCGCGGCCATCGCGAATCAGGATGTGGCTCGTGAGGCCGGTTGCATCGCGCAAAGCCTCGATCACGGGCAAGCCGAGATCGGTCAGTTCGAGCGAACTGAGGTATTCGAAGCCGAGGCGTAATACGGCGACGCCCAGCCGGTAATTGCGGTCCTTGTCCGCGCGCTCCAGAAAGCCCAGCGATTCGAGCGTCTGCAAGAGGCGAAACACGGTCGTGCGTGGAATGCCCAGACGCCGCGACAGTTCGGGCGCGCCGAGCACAGGCTCACGGGGCGAGAATTCGGTGAGAATCTTGAGGCCGCGTTCGAGTCCCGGCACGATGTAAGTCGGTTCGGCCTTGTCGGCGTCGTCTGCGCCGAACGTCTCCGGTTTCATTGTTTGTCCTTCGTCTTTCATGGTCGATCCGCGCTAGTGCAAAACGATTCGATCAGCGCCGTATAAGCGCCGGGCGTTTCGACATAACCTGCGTGGCCCGCGTGCGGCATCACCTGCAAGCTAACGCGTGCCGCTTGCGCGATGCGCTCGCACGCAACGGGCGGCGTGATCGCGTCATGCGCGCCGACGGCCACGGCCACGCGTCCTTCATAACGTGCAACGTCCGCTGCAAGATCCGCGTTGGCGAGCAGATGCGTCGCTTGCGCATAGCCGGCAGGAACGATGCGCGCCATGTTCCAGCGCACCCAGTCGCGCGCGGCATCGTCCGCATCGGGCGACAGCATGTTGGCGCTGCGTTCGCGTGCAAGGCCTTGCGCACCCAGTTCGGCGAGCATCGCCAGACGCGCGTCGCGTTTCTTTTCACGCTCTTCCTTCGATGCCGCGCCATATCCCGCCGCCGGCGATATCAGCAGCAAGCCCGCGACGCGCCCTTGCATGCGCGCTGCAAACGAACCCGCGATGATCGCGCCGAGCGAATGACCGACAAGCACGCAACGCGGGATATCGAGCGCATCGAGCCATGCCGCAAGCGCTTGCGCATAATCCGCCGCATGCGGCTGCGCGCTTGCCACGGGCGTCGATACGCCATAACCCGGCGTGTCCCATGCGAACACACGGCGATGCGCGCCGAGTGCGTCGAGTTGCCTGACCCACGACGCCGCGCCCGAACCGATACCATGCAGAAGCACCACGGGCAGGGTGCGCAGGTGCGCGGCACCTGCCTTGCGATAACCCGTGACACCATGTGCGGTATGGATACGCGCTTCGGGAAACTGCGCGAGCGCGTCGAGGTGGGTGAGCGTGCGAGCGGTCATGGCGGGTCTCAACGCTTGAGCTTGGCGAGCGGCGAGTCCGGCGGATACGTCGGCGTAATGGGCTTGGCCGCGCCGAGCATCACGCACATGAGCGCGTCTTCCTCGCCGATATTGATCTCCGTGCGATAAACGCCCGGCGGCACCGAAATGAGATCGCGCTCGCCGATCACCGTTTCCCAGGTTTCGCCGTCCTTCTCGCAAACCACTTTCATCTTGCCGCGCAATACGAAGAAGATTTCCTCGACGTCCATGTGGATATGGCTCGGTCCGATGTTGCCGGCGGGAATGACCATCGTCGAGAACGTGAAGCCGCCTGCGGGAACCGTGTTCATGTCCTTGGCGACACCGGTGCCGCCCGTGCCGACATAGCGCATCTGCGCACGGCGATACTTCGGGTCGTAGTCAGCCTGAAACTTAAGCGCGTCCCAGTCGTAGCGCCGCGTGTCGAGGCGCGCGACGCGCGTGGTCATCCATTGATCGAAGCTCGCGCCAGCGGGCTGCTCCCACGATTCGCGTTCGATATCTGCATCGGCCATCGTCAATCTCCAGGTGTTCGAATGAGGTAGAAGTCAATTCATCGCGAAGCCGCCGTTGACCGGCAGCAACTGGCCCGTCACGAAACGCGCGGCGTCCGAGAGCAGGAACAGCACAGGGCCGTTCACGTCGTCGGGTACTTGCGCACGCATGAGCGCGCGGCCCTTCAGGTAATACTCGTGACGCTCGGCGGGAACGTAGGCGGTCGCCTCGACTTCGGTGAGGCCGGGCGCAATGGCGTTGACCGTCACGTTGCGGCCGCCGAATTCGCGGGCGAGGGAACGCGTCATCGCAATCACCGCGCCCTTGCTCGCAACGTAGGCAAGAAGCTTCGGTGCGCCCCACAACGCTGTATCCGAAGCGATATTGACGATGCTTCCGCGCCCCGACTCCGCGAGATGCGGCAGGCATGCCACGCTCATCAGCCATGCGCCGCGCACGTTGACGTTCATGACGGCATCCCAGGTCGCGGGCGTCAGCTCTTCCGCGGACTTGCCGCCCGAGTTGGTGATCGCGGCGTTGTTGATGAGGCCGTCGATACCGCCGAGCGTCTGCACGCTCGCCGCCACGCACGCTTCGATGCTTGACGGGTCTGCCAGATCGAGCGCGATGAAATGCGCCTCGTGGCCCGCTTCTCTGAGCGATCGCGCGAGCGCTTCGCCTTCGGCATGCAGGACATCGCCGAAAGCGACCCGCGCGCGTTGTTTGGCGAGCGCCGTGACGAACGCTGCGCCGAGTCCGCGAGCGCCGCCGGTCACGAGTACGCGGCGGCCTTTGAGCGCGTCACGCATGAACGTGCTCCGCGTCCTTTGCACTCGTTTCCAGCGCGGCCAAATGCTGCTGCGCGCGTTGCTTCAGAAGACGCCGAACGCGCGTCATGCCGACATCGTGCTGATAGAGAAATTCGTGATCGCGCGCGTTGGGCGCAAGGCTTTCGAGCACGTAGCGGTCTTGTTCCAGCACGGCCCAGTGCAACCCTTCCAGACGATTGCGATACAGGAAACGCCATGCGTCGCGCTGCCAGCCGGACACCTTGCGTGTGCGCCAGAAGTAGACCTGGCAGTTGTCTTCGTCCACGGGCGTCGCAAAACCGATGATGCCGAAGTTGCCGCCCGGGCCGAACTTCTTCTTGTAGGGAATAGCCAGGCGCATCCACAGACAGCCGGTTTCGCCGAGTTCCACCCAGTCGAAATTCACGTCGCGCTGATTCACCTTTTCGAACATGAGACCGGTGTCGGTCTTGCGCACGCGCATGTCGGCCTGCTTGTCGCCTTCGGCCATCGAATGCGAGGTCGCGTGAAGATATGCGCCGTGCATCGGGTCCATGACGTTATCGATGGCGTACTGGTAATTGCACTTCCAGTGCGACATGCAAAGAAAGCTCGCGTATTCCTCGCCGACGAGTTCTTCCGGCAGCACGAGCGGCGCGGGTTCCTGATTGGCGTCGTCGCCGAACCAGAGGAAGATCGCGCCGGCGCGCTCTTCCACCGGATACGACTTCACGCACTTCTGTCCTTCGAGCGGGCACGCGGAAACGGCCGGCACTTTCTGCACGGTGCCGCTGCCATCCACTTCGATACCGTGATACCAGCACGCCACGCTGCCGCCGAGATTCCACCCGAGCGACAGCCGCGCGCCGCGATGCGGGCAGCGATCTTCGAGCGCATGTACATGGCCTTCGTTATCGCGCCACAGGACGATCTGATCGCCGAGACGCGTGAGCCCGATAGGCGCATTCGCCACTTGCCAGCTCGGCGCCACGGGATACCAGTAATTACGCAGACCGCGATCCAGATAGCGCTGGACGGGATCGGCGGTCGAGATTTGCTTGAGGGACGTCATGGGGATCTGCTCCGGATTCGATGTCGTTTTGTCAGTGCCGCCGCGTCATTCCGCGAGCGTGCGCAACTCGGCGGCGAGACGCTCGGTGGTCCAGGCCGCGCCTTCCGGCGTGCGAAAGCCATCCTTGTTCAAGCCTGCGGCCACTTGATCGAGTTCCAGCGCACCGGCTTCGAACACGCGTTCGAGGGCATCGCCGAAATCGTTCTCGTACTGGGTCGGTTCCGCCTTGCGCGTCTGCCAGACGAAGTTTTCGGTTTGTCCGGGCTGCTCGATCACGCCCTTGCCCGCGACGTTATTCGGTTGCGGCGCGAGCCACGGCTTGAGATGCGGATTGAAGCTCACGATTTTTTCCATGTCACGCCACCTTGATCTGGATTTCTTCACCGGCCAGACGCACCGAATACATCTTCAGGTCGCGTCCGCCGGGCTCTTTCATGCATTTGCCCGTGGGGATGTGAAACACCGCTTCGTGCAGCGGACATTCGACGGTGTCGCCATCGATAAAACCCTGCGTCAGCAGCGCATACGCGTGCGGGCAGACGTTTTCGAGCGCATACACCTCATCGCCGACTTTGTAGATGCCGATTTCCGCGCCGTCGTCGAGCTTGAACTCGATCGGCGCGTCTTCCGACAGGTCGCCGGCATGACCGGCGCAACGCCACTGTTCTGCCATCTCTCACCTTCCTTGGGATCGTATTGCGTTCCACCTAAGGAACATCAGTTTATGTATGGGCATTATAGGAGTGCTTTTGCTGCGACAAAATAAAAATCCGCCGCTCTAGGTGAAAACACCGAAGCTGCGTTTTAAAAATGTGCATCCAATCTCGCCTCCAACGCGCCTAGAGTGCGCTTTGACCTTGATTCAGAAGCATTTTTCCTGCCGGAGTTACAGTTCTTCAGTCCCGTTTGACGTTGCCGACCGCGTCGCAAAATTATTATTTCCGCGCTAAAAACCTCTCTATACTTTCCATAGGCAGGACGTTGATCCATATATGGAACGTAACCATCGATCAGCGCGATGCCTTCCGAAGCACGGTCATCGAAGGCCGTCCGGGTTGCGGTCAAGCGCTACGAAACGGCAAAGGAAAGAAGCGGAACGGGTCCGCTCTTGAACCACACGGTTAGGAGGACGAAGGGTGAAGCACATCATCGCAGCGGGGCTGCTCGGAGCCGGGATCGCAACCGGCGCGGCGGCGCAAAGTACAGTGACGCTTTACGGCAGCCTCGATGCCGGGATCGCGTACGTGAACAACGTGGGCGGACATCCGAAGTGGATGGAAGAGCAGGGCAACATGCAGCCGGATCGTTGGGGCTTTCGGATCGTCGAGGATCTGGGCGGCGGGCTTAAGGCGGTGGCGCAACTCGAAAACGGCTTTTATACGAATACCGGAACCTTCGCGAAGGCCAACACGCTGTGGAATCGGCAAGCCTACCTCGGTCTCGATCAGAACAACGTGGGCACGCTGACGTTCGGGCATCAGACGCCATTCAGCTTCGACATGCTCGGACCGCTTTCGACGGCCTATCTCGCGGCAAGCTGGTACGCGTTCCATCCGGGCAATCTCGACGAACTCGCCGATACGGGCGTGGTGCCGTACGACAACTCGGTCAAATTCCGCTCGGCGAACTTCTATGGCTTTTCCGCCGGCGCGATGATGGGCCTAGGCAACACGACGAACTTTTCCACGGGCAGGAACCTCGGTTTTGGCGTCTCGTATGCAAACGGTCCGTTCAAGGCGGCCGCGACTTACGCGAACGAGCATAACCGCACCCCGTCCATCGTCACGACGGGCATCAACACCTTCCAGGGCGTTGCATCCGCGAGTTACGTGGCGGACAAGCAGGAAGTGATGGGCGCGGGCGCGTCATACGAGATCGGCAAGTTTCTCGTGCATGGGCTTTATACGCGTGTGAAGCTGGAATCGAATGGCTTCTCGAACACGTTCCAGTCCTACGATGCCGGTCTCACCTACAAGCTCATGCCCGACAACTGGATCGCGGGCGGCGCGGCCACCACGACTTTCGCGGGCGGACGCTGGACGCAATTCGAAATCGGCGAGATCTATTTGCTGTCGAAGTCCACGCAGCTATACGTCAATGCGCTCTACGAGCACGCCACGTCGGGCGCCAAGGCGGCGTTCTTCACGGCGGGCGTGTCGAGCACGGCCAATCAGGTGATCGTGCTCGCGGGCATTCATCACTCGTTCTAGCGGGAGAGGAGCCGCGCGGTCGGATCGTCGGGCGATGGGCGGTAGTTCAGCCGCGCGGACAGGTCGATGGCCGCGCCGCACACCGCTTCGATAAGCGGGCGCTTCTCCTCGTCCCGCCCGATGTCTGAGCGCGGCACGGTCGCCGTGACGGCCGCAACGATAGCACCCGCGCGGTCGCGCACCGGCGCCGTGACCACCGAAATGCCGCGCTCGAACGACGCCTCGCTCAGACCATAGCCAAGCGTCGCGCACTCGCGGACGCGCTCGTACAGTTCATCGACGGTAACGGGCGTGCGGTCCGTGTACTGCTCGAGCCGCTTTTCCGGATAAAGCGTGCGAAGCGCCTCGCGCGTCAGGTCGCCCATGAGTACGTGACCGTGCACGGTCGCATGAGCGGGCAGGCGCGTGCCGACCTGCACCTTCACCGAACTGAACATGCGCTCGTGACTCTGTGCCTTGGCGATAAAGACCACGTCACACTGATCGCGGATCAGCAGATGCGTGGAAAGGCCGGTGGCATCGCGCAGGCGTTCAAGCAACGGTGTGCCAAAGTCGGTCAGTTCGAGCGAGTTCACATATTCGAAGCCGAGTCGCAAGACCGCGACGCCCAGCCGGAAATTGCGGTCGCCATTCACGCGTTCGAGAAAGCCGAGCGATTCGAGCGTCTGCAAGAGGCGAAACGTGGTCGTCCGTGGAATGCCGATGCGGCGCGACAATTCCGGCGCGCCGAGCACCGGCTCACGCGCCGAAAATTCAGCGAGAATGCGCAGGCCTCGTTCGAGCCCTGGCACGAGATAGTTGGCGCCTGCCGTGGACGCGTCCGCTTCCCCGTCGGGGCGGAAGTCCGCGTCGGTTTCATCTTGTCTGCCTGAAGCCATGATCGGCGGTCGTCTTCATTGTTATTCGAGAGATGGCAATGATAACGCGCGGGCTGACTAGGCAAGCCGATCGTCGAAAGTGCGCGTTTGCGATTCGACCTGCGCGCCCCCCGATATCGAGAGCACCGAAAAGGTGCTTTCCACGCTTTTCACGAGCGGATGTCGGTACTTCTTTCATATAAAAATCATTTTCAAACCGAAACCGCTCTTTCCCAGGAAACGTTTGCTCAGGATTTCTTGAGACCTGCCGATAAGTGAATCAGGCGCCTTGTTCTCCTTGGTTCTTCTCCGTGTGGGCGGAACGCGCCGATGCCAATGGGGCAACGCACGGTCTTAAGGACCCGTGCCTTGAATCGAATCAACGCGGGCGAGATTAATGAGTGTAACGACCAGGTTGAATTTCACGCCGCGTGCATTGCGGCCGCCCGCGCGCGAGATGCCGAGCGTCGGTGTCGAACACGCGCCGCCGCCTCGACGGCCCGGCGGCTTGCCGACCTGGGTAATCGTCGTGGCATTCGTCGCGGCATTCGCGGTCGTCGCCGTGCTGGCGATGGTTCGCATCGACCTCGAAGCGCAGTTTTGCCTGGCGTTCGCCACGCTCGCCGTGATGGTCGTGCTGCGCCGCTCGCGTTTCATCGAACACACGCGACTCTTCTTCCTCTTGTGTTCCGCTTTCCTTTCGATGCGCTACGTCTGCTGGCGCACCACCTCGACACTTGGCTATAACGGTTTCGCCGACTTCATCCTGATGATGATGATGTACGGCGCGGAACTCTATGGCATCGTGCTGACGCTGGGCGGTCTGTTCGTCAATAGCCGGGCGCTGGAGCGCCCAGGCGTGCCGTTGAACCGCTCGGCCGGCCCGCTGCCGACCGTCGACGTCTACGTGCCTTCGTACAACGAGCCGCCGGAGATGCTCGAGATCACGCTGCGCGCCGCACTCGACATGCGCTATGACCGCGAGCGCGTGAACGTTTACTTACTCGACGATGGCGGCACCGAACAAAAGCGCACGCAGACCGATCCGGTTAAGGCCGCAGCCGCGCAGGAACGCGCCTTGACGCTCTCCCTGCTCGCCGCGCGGCATGGCGCACAGTACTTGAGCCGCGAGCGCAACGAGCACGCTAAGGCGGGCAACATCAACGCGGCGCTCGCCAAAACCAGCGGCGAACTCATCGTGATCTTCGACGCCGATCACGTGCCGACCGCCGATTTCCTCGAAAAGACCGTCGGTCATTTTCAGCGCGACAGTGAGCTGTTCCTGTTGCAGACGCCGCACTTTTTCAGCAATCCCGATCCGCTCGAAAAGAACCTCGGCATGTTCGGCAAGATGCCGCCCGAGAACGAGATGTTCTACTCGGTGATTCAACGCGGTCTCGACTTCTGGAACGCATCGTTCTTCTGCGGTTCGGCGGCGGTGCTGCGCCGCAAGTGTCTGATGGAGATTGGCGGCATTACGGGCACGTCGATTACCGAGGATGCGGAAACGGCGCTGGTGCTGCACGCACGCGGCTATCGGAGCGCCTATCTGAACGAACCGCTGATCGCCGGATTGCAGCCGGAAACCTTCGCGAGCTTCGTCGTTCAGCGCGTGCGCTGGGCGCAGGGCATGATCCAGCTTCTTCTCTTTCGCAATCCGTTGCGCATGAAAGGGCTCAAGCTCGCGCAGCGCATCTGCTACTTTTCAAACGCGTTCTTCTGGTTCTTCTGCTATGCGCGCGTCGTGTTTCTGCTCGCGCCCGCACTGTATCTGCTGTTCGGTTTGCAGTTCTATAACGCGACGCTGCCCGAGTTCTTTGCATACGGTCTGCCGCAGATGGCCGGCGTGATCCTCACGACGGATTATCTCTTCGGCAAGTATCGCTGGACGCTCATCTCCGAAGTCTACGAAATGCTGCTGTCGTTGTTCTCGCTGCGCGGCGTGATCGCCGTGCTGCTCAATCCGCGCGCGCCCACCTTCAACGTGACGCCCAAGGGCGAGCAAAGCGACGCGGATCAGATTTCCGAACTCGCCGGGCCGTTCTACGCGATGTATCTCGGCGTGCTGATTTCCGCCATCGTCGGCGTATGGCGTCTGATCGACGGCGACACGCAGCGCGGCGTGATCGCGTCGTCGGTTGCGTGGAGCGTGCTGAATCTCGTGCTGCTCAATGCGTGTATCGGCGTGCTATACGAACGCCGTCAGCGCCGCGTCGCGCCGCGTGTACCCGCCGACATTGCCGGCACGCTTCTGCTGCCGGAGTCCGCCAACACGGATGCGGCAACACCCGTCCGCTCGTTTTCTCCGGCGTTCGGCTGCCATATCGTCGATCTCTCGGCAGGCGGCGCGAAGCTCATCGTGCCATTCGACGCCGAGTCTTCCATTCCTCGCGGTTCGCCCGCGACGCTCGATGCCTTCGATGCCGCGCGTGGTTGCCACAGCCATTTGCCGGTAATCGTGCGCGGTGTGTTCGAGCGCGGCGACGGCACGTGCGCGGTCGGCGTCGAGTTCGCCGATCGCAGCGTCGAAGGCTTGAGCGACCGCGTGTCGCTCGTCTATGGCGACAGCGGCCGCTGGCGCAGCTTCCGCGACGGCCGCAACAAACGCATCGGCATCCGGCGAGGTCTCGGCCTCGTCGTGCGGCTCGGCACCGTGCACGCGCTCGCGCACTACCGGACCTTTTTCACCGCGCTCCTGCGCTATGTCGCGAAACGGTTGTCGCAGCGACGGCGTGATCTGCGTGACGTCGTCACGCAAGCGAAGTCTTGACTGGATCTTCACCATGTTTGCCATTCGAAAAACCATGATTGCCGGCTGGGCGGCGTGCGCGATTTTCGGCGCGACGGCAGAGGCGGCATCGCATGCGCCGAAAGCCGCATCCGCGCCGCTCGCGGCCAATGCCGACGCCACCGCCAACGCGACGGCGGCATCGTCGCCCGTGTCGCTTGCGACCTACGCGAATCTGTCGGGCCCGATGCGTATCGTCGGCGCGTCCGCTTCACGTTCGGTCAGCGTGCCCGTGTCTGCGCGTGAAGCGGTGCGCGGCGCGACGCTGCATCTGGTCGCGTCCAACTCGGTGTCCTTGCTCGGGGAACGCTCGCAGCTCGTCGTGCGCGTCAACGATCGCGCAATCGCACAGTTTCCTCTTTCGCCGCGTCAGCCGGAACTGACTGCCGACATTCGCGTGCCCGCCGAACTGCTGCGCGCCGGTTATAACAATTTGACCTTCCAGGTCGCGCAGCATTCGACCGAGAACTGCGAAGAACCGAATGCGCCGGAACTATGGACCGAAGTCGATACCAGCGCGTCGACCTTTGCCGTCGATACGGAATTGCGCCCGCTCACCAGCACGCCGCCGCAGCTTGCCACGCTCGACGATCTGATCGATCCGAAGCAGAATGCGCAGCGCTCCATCGCGATCGTCAACGCAGTCCATCCGGTGACGGACTCGCAGCTTTCGAGCGGCGGTCTGCTTGCTCAGGGCGTCGCGTTGCGGCTGCGTTACAGGAATGCCGATCTGCGCGTGCTCGATGCGCAAGCGGGCGAGGGCGCGGGCATGTTGCGTGGCCTCGATCTCGCGTCGCTCGCCAACGCCGACGTACTCCTGATCGGCAAGCGCGACACGCTTGCGCCGTATCTCGATGCAGCCATGCTGGAGCGTATCGGCGGCGCGTTTCTCGGCGTCTATCCGAAGCCCGACGATCCGCGACATTTCGTGCTGCTCGTCGCGGGACGTACCGATGAAGAAGTGAATCTGGCCGCGCGCGTGTTCTCGCACGCGGAACTGCCGCTGCCGCGCCGCGCCGAAATGACGGCCGACGGTTTGACGGAAGCGCGCATGGACGGCGCGAAGGGTGGTGACGCGCTGTCCGGCACGAAGCCGTACTCGCTGCGCGATCTGGGCTTCCGCAGCACGACGCTCGGTGTGGGCTCGAGCGCCGATGTGGCGCTGACCCTACCCGCCGATGCCTACGCGCCGGAAAACGCGCAGGCCGTGCTGACGCTCAACTTTGCCGAAGGCGCGCGCATGCGTTCGGACTCGGTGCTGAACCTGTACCTGAACGACCGCTTCGTGCAGGCCGTCGCGCTGGATCAGCAGCAGGGCGCGGTGGTCAACCGCTATCGCGTGTCCGTGCCGTTGCAGCGCTTCCAGCCGGGCGCCAACGTGCTCTCGCTGCGCCCGGTGCTCGTGCCGCTCGTGACCGATCGCTGCACGCTGCGTCAGTCGGCCAATCTGCAACTGTCCTTGTTCGACGATTCCACCATCGAGCTGCCGCCCATGCTGCACTTCACGAATCTGCCGGACCTTCGGCGTTTCGCGGAAAGCGGCTTTCCATACACGCGCCGCGCCAATGGCGCCGATCTCGCGATTCAGCTCAACGCGCGCGACGACGACACGCTGAACGCCGCGTGGTCGCTCCTCGGCAAGCTCGCGCAGAAACAGGGCAGGCCGCTGACCGCCGCGCAGATCACGGCGGGCGTGCCGGGCGTGGGCCGGCAGACCATCGTAGTCGGCGCGGGCGCCGAGTTGCCGCGCGCGGCGCTCAACGGCGCACCGTGGGCGCCGGGCAAGTCCATGCGCTTTGCGAGCAACGAGCCCGCACCGGCCGAGCCCACGCTCGCCGACAGCATCTGGGCACGCGTGGCGGGCGTGTTCGGCAAGCCGGCCTACGCGGCGGACGTCGCGCCCGACATGGTGCTCGACGGCGATATGAAGTTGTCGCGTCAATTGCTCGTGATGCAGTATCGCAGCGCCGCGAGCAAAACCACCGCGACGACCACGCTTTTGACGGCCGCGACGCCTGCCGAACTGCTGCATGGCGTGCAGCAGCTGATCGCGCCGCAGCACTGGGGATCGCTCGATGGCGACGTGAGCGTCGTCAGCTTCGACAGCGACGCGCTTTGGACGACGCGCGTGAGCCGTCGCTACGAAGTCGGCGAGATCGGCGCGTTCGATCATATCGGCTACGAAGTGTCGGCGCATCCGGGGATGGCTTACGGCGTGCTGGCCGGGGCGCTTGCGATGCTCGCGGCGCTCACGGCATTGCTGTTGCGTCGTTATCACCGCAAGCATCATGTCGATTCGAGAAGCTGATCGGCGCAATACGCTCGCCGAATTGCTCGTGCGGGAAACGGCCATGTCGATGAGCGTCATCGGTCCGCGCGATCCATACAGGATGGGCCGCGACATCCCGCGCCACCGTGCGCGCTTTACACCGGCCGTAGGTGCGCGGCTCGCGACGGCATTGCTTTGCGTTGCCGCGTTGCCGTCCGCCGCGGTCGCGGCAGGCGGGCAGGGGAACGTGGTTTCGGCGGAGCGTGGCGTCATGCCGGGAGTGGCCGCGAGTGCGGCTAACGCGGCCAGTTCAACGCGTGCGCCAGGCGTGAAGGGCGCAGCGAGTGCGGCAAACGCAAGGAACAGCGCGAACTCGACGAGCACCATCAAGGAAGTCCAGCAACAAGCTCAAACGAACGTTCTCGTGCACGCAATGCCGCGCACGCCGTCCGGCGATCCGACGGCGGCTCACGCTTCAAGCATGCGCACGCCCGCCACCAAAGCGCCCGGCGCGCCCGACGAGCGTCCGCTCTGGAACCTCTTGCACGCAAGGCGCCTCGCCGATTTCGACGCGATGCTCACACGCGTCGAGCGGCGTTTTCCTGCGTGGTCACCGCCCGCGAGCCTCGTCGCAGAACGCACCCGTCAGCAGCGTGACGCGCAAATCCAGCGCTCGCTCGCGGGCGATGTCGCCTTGCTGCGCGCGCAGATTGCCAGCGACCCCGATGCGTTCGGCTGCGCGCACATCGACCGTGCATGGCGAGCGGGCGAACTGCTCGCCGCCGCGGGCGATGACGGAGCGGTCTACGCGCTCTATCGGCCGATAGTCGCCGCTTGCACGTCCGATGTGAATCGCGTGGTCACGCTGCAGCGCGCGACGCAGCAGTTGCCCGCCGCACAGGCCGACGTATTGATCGACATCGAATGGAAGCAGGGGACTCGCGGCGAGCCCGCCGCACGCGATTTCGCGCGCCTGCGCAATGCGCGCGTGCTCGATGCATCATCGACATGGGCGACGGACGCGGCAAGCACGAAGCGCACGCTCGCCGAACTCGCGCCGTCGATCCGCGACTCGCGCGATGGGCCGTCCGCCATGCGCGCGGGTTGGCTCGAACTCGCACAGAACGACTACGTCGCAGCCGCGCAATGGTTCGAATTCGCGAGCGACTGCGACAAAGCGACCTTGAACGACGCGATGCTGGGCCTCGCGCAAGTACGCATGGCGCAAGGCGATCTCGATGATGCCGAGCGCCTGATCGAGTCACCCTCGCTCGCCACCGATTCGCGTACGCGTGCGCTGCGCGCGGAAGTTGCCATGGCGCGTGCAAGCGATGCGTACCGGCAAGCGCGCTATCGCGATAGTCTGACGGCGCTCGACGCCGCGCAAGACGCGGGCGCGGCCGATGAACGCGTCGAGCCGTTGCGCGGCTGGAATTTCTTTGCGCTGGGCGACTATGCGCAAGCGGAGCGCGTGTTCGAGGCGAACTATCAGCAACATCATGACGACGACAGCGCCGAGGGCATTGCGCTGAGTTCGAAAGCGCAAGGGCGTGGTCATCGCGCGACGCATACTGAAAGCGCCGATACGGGGCCGTTGCCCGCGTACACCGCGGCGCTCGACGCGCAGCATCTCTATTACCAGAAGCATTTCGTCGAAGCAGAGCGCATGTGGCGCAATGCGATTGCGGGCAACGCCGACGCGCAGCGCATCGCGCACTATCTGCCCGCCGATCTCACCGGCATCGACGCGCCGTCGATCACCGCCGGTTTGGGCTGGGCGAATCACGCGGGCACGCGCGGCGAGAACCGCTTGACGGTGTTTTCACCGACGCTCGATGCCGAATGGTTCGACGCATCGCGCTCTTACGAACTGCGCTATCGCCAGTTGTTTCTGAACAGCGGCACGGGCAACGTCAACGCCGAAGAATTGCAGGGCAAGCTCACACAGACCGTGCGTCTGGGCGATGATCGCCTCGACGTCCATGCGATGGCGGGCGCCACGCAGGGCGGCCCGTTCGGCGCATCGTTGCAGGGCGAGGCGGGCGTCGGCCAGACGACGTCGTGGGGCGCGTGGTCGGCCTATGCCGCGGCGCTGCCGGTGCGCGATTCGCTGCTTTCGTGGCGCGGCGAAACCGTGCGTCTTGACGGCACGAATCCCAACGCGAACGTCTTCGAATGGGGCCGCGTCACGCGTGCCACGACGGGCGGCAGCGCGCGCTGGCAGATCGGCGAGCGCTGGAACGTCAGCGCGGGCGGTCATCTGGACTGGCTGACGGGCCATGAGGTCCAAGGTAACGAAGGCTTAGGCGTCGATGTCGCGGCGAGCTACGATTTGCGTGCGCCGGGCTTCGACTATTTGAGCATCGGGCCTGCGCTGCATTACCTGGGCTATCGGCGTAACGAGAACTTCTTCGTGCCGACGCAGGGCGGCTATTACAGTCCGCAGAGATCGACCAGCGTGGGCGCGGCGCTTCAGTTTCTATCGAAGGAAGGCCAGTCTTGGCAGGTCTCGGGAAACATCGAAAGCGGCTGGAATTATTCGAAGCAATCGATGGGGTCGTGCTCGACGACCGAGGCCGCGAAACTGGGCGTGGTGATCGATTGCAGCGGCAGCAACGATCGCGGGCCTTACGCGCACGTTCAACTTGCGGGCGCGCTGCAGGTGACTTCGCGCTGGCAAGTGGGTGCGCTTGCCGATGTCAACGTAACGCCTGGACGGGACCGGCAAATTGCCGCCATTGCATACGTGCGGTACTTTTTGTCGCCGCGCAGCGCGGTGTTCAGTCGTGATTTGCCGCAAAGTGCGCGGGATTTGAGGCTGGCGTTTGATGAATCGCGGTGATGCGGTTGGGGCTTCGGCACGTCGGTCACGGTTTGTGGGTGATCGGCGTGTCGCTGACGTTTCGCGCGACCGTTTTGATGATGGATTTGTCCGCTTCGGCGCGACGAGGTTGATTTGCGCTGGCGGTTGTCGTGGTGCTTTGGCTGAAGACAGACGAGCTGATATGGCGGGCAACTCGTTACTTTACATAACATAAATTAGCAAATTTTTTTGTTGTATGGGCGATATCCTGATGTCCTGCTCAGGGGCTGCGGCAATCATTTGAATCTAGCCTCGACATTGGTTGCTGGCCACACGCTCAGATGCCGCGCCGTGGCCAAGCTAGCATCAAGTCCACGCCACATGCACCCGGTCCAGATCCCGATCCAACTGATAAGCCGCGCTGATCAAAGCCAGATGCGTCAGCGCTTGTGGAAAATTACCCAGCGCCTCGCCATTGGTCGCTACTTCCTCAGAAAATAACCCCACATGGTTTGCATATGCGAGCATCTTCTCGAACACGAGCCGGCCTTCATCCACACGGCCGGAGCGCGCCAACGCTTCCGCATACCAGAACGAACATGCGCTGAAGCCGCCTTCCAGGCCCGGTAATCCATCGAGCGTCGAGCCGCGTGTATAGCGAAAAATCAGCGGATCGACACGTAATTCGCGGCCGATTGCATCGAGCGTACCGACCCAGCGCGGATCTTTCGGACCGATGAAACGCACGAGCGGCATCATCAACGTGGAGGCATCGAGCGTCGCTGAACCCGGCGTCTGCACGAACGATTTCAACTCCTCGTTCCAGAACTCCTCGTGAATGTCGCGATGAATCTCATCGCGCGTCTTGAACCACTTTGCAAGCGGCGCAGGCAGCGAACGCTTCTCCGCGAGCCGCAACGCGCGATCCACCGCGACCCAGCACATGAGCCGCGAATGCAGCAACGGACGCGTGCCGTTGCGAAACTCCCAGATACCGTGATCGGCTTCGCGCCAGTGCTCGACCACGTAGTCGACGGTACGCGTCACATGCTTCCAGCCTTCATACGAGATAGCCGCGCCGTATTTGTTGTAGAGATAGAGCGAATCGAGCAACGCACCGTAGACATCGAGTTGCATCTGCTCGCGCGCCTCGTTGCCGACCACGACCTTCGCCTGCGTGGCCTCGGCGAAGTTCCTGAGCTCCGCTTCTTCGAGCGCGGTTTCACCATCGACGGCATACATCACGCGCAAGGAGCCGTCCGAACTGCAATCGCGATTGCGCTCGCCAATCCATTTCATGAAGCGTTCCGCTTCGCCCGTGTAGCCGAGTCTGAGCAGCGCATAGACCGAGAACGCGGCATCGCGTATCCATGTAAAACGATAGTCCCAGCGACGCGATCCATCTTGCGACTCCGGCAAGCCGAAGGTCGGTGCGGCAACGATAGCGCCGAACTCGTCCGAGCTGAGCATCTTCAACGTGAGGGCCGAACGCAACACGACTTCGCGGTAACGTCCGCGATACGTCGATCGCGACGACCACTCCTTCCAATAATCGATGGTCTCGGCAAGGATGCTCTCGAAGTTCGATTCGAGCTTTTGCAAGTCGTCGCCTGCGCCGAGCGCGAAGCATGCGGCGTCGCCAGCCTTCAATTCGAGCGTGGCGTAAGCGTCGTTATTCTGGATGTCCAGCGGGACACTTGCCAGCAACTGGACGGACGCGGTCTTGTCGTCCGGAATGAACTCGATGCCCTTCGTCACTGCGCGCGCGCCATGGCGAATGCGCGCGTAATCGAAGCGCGGCGCGCAACGCACATCGAGCGTCATGGTTCCATGAATGAGCCGCACGATACGCATGACGCAGTTGGGCACGGCATCGACTCTCGCCTCGCCCGATGGCACCGGCATGAGATCGAGCAATTCGCATACGCCATCGTGCGTCATGAAACGCGTGAGCAGCACGTTCGTTTCGGGCAGATACATCTGCTTGACGTTCGCCTGCTCCTCTCTTGGCGTGATCGCGAATGCGCCGCCGTGCTCGCCATCGAGAAGCTCGGCAAAGAGCGTCGGCGAATCGATGCGCGGAAAGCACATGAAGTCGATGGCGCCGCGCAACGACACGAGAGCGGCCGTCTTCATGTTGCCGATCATGCCGCGTGCATCGATGGGAATCTTTTTAGGCGGAACTTCTTGGGATGGATGGCCCATGAGAATGCCTTTGGCCTGACTTCAGCCTGTGTGTAATGCGAGTCGGTCGGTCTGCCTGATCACGCCGAACACGCAAGACACGTTCCCGTGTTTGTCGTCTTTCTGTCGTATGTCGGTCGACATCTAACGCGCCGCAGTGCGCGCGTCGGCCTCCGACGCACCGCTGGCCATCGGCGCGGACGCTTCGATGGCTAGAGCTTGCGCCGGCTCGGCATTTAGTTCGGCATGCCGCGACGACTTGCCGAAGCTCGCGATATAAACCGTTGCCGCCACGACGACGGCCACGAGCACCGCCACCACTGCCACTCCAGACGTGTTTCGCTTCATCCAGGCTCCCAATCGGATACGATGTTGCCGGCACGCGAAAACGCCCGGTCGCCAAGACTCGAAGATAGCCGATTAACGGATTTCCGTCCGTGCAAGGCACAACATAGCCACCATCCGCCAGGAATCTACTCATGCATGCTGTGTCGGCATTCAATCTGGTGCTTGTCTCGCTCATCGCCATCATCGCGCTGGAAGTGCTGGCGCGGCGCCTGAATCTGCCGCCCGCAGCCGCGCTGTTGGTGGGCGGCGCGGCCATGGCATTCATTCCCGGCACGCCGCATTTCGAGCTCGACCCGGAACTCGTGCTCGTCGTGTTCCTGCCGCCGCTCTTGATGTATGGCGCGTATTTCTTCGTATGGGACGACTTCAAGCGTAATCTCAGCGGCATCATGCTGCTCGCCATAGGCGCGGTCGCCTTTACGACCTTCGCGGTCGGCTATGCCGTGCATCTGGTCGTGCCCGCCCTGCCCTGGGCCGCGTGCTTCGCGCTCGGTGCCGTGGTATCCCCGCCGGATGCCGTCGCCGCGAAGGCCGTGCTGGAACGCGTCGCGTTGCCTCGACGGCTCATGGTGCTGCTCGAAGGCGAAAGTCTGCTCAACGACGCCGCGGGTCTCGTGCTGTTTCGCTTTGCCGTGGCCGCCGCATTGAGCGGCATGTTCAGCGCTCCGCGTGCGCTTGGCAGCTTTGCCGTGCTCGCGGTCGGCGGCGTGATCGTGGGCGTGGTGGCGGGATTCATCGCGGTGCGGCTGTTGCGCGCGCTCGAGGACGATTACCTCGTCATCACGACATCGATGCTCACCGCGTGGGTCAGCTACATCGCGGCGGAAGAGCTGGGCGTTTCGAGCGTGATCGCGACCGTCACGTGCGGGATGGTGGTCGGCTGGCATCAGCATGACGTCTTCTCGGCGGCGCAGCGCATGCGCGGCACGGCGTTCTGGCAAGTGGTCGTGTTCGTGCTGGAATCGCTCGTGTTCGTGCTGATCGGACTGTCGCTGCGCGGTATCGTGACGCGTCTGGGCGGCGCAGGCAACGCCTTCGAATTGCTCGCGCCAGCGACGGGCGCGGTGATCGCCGTCGTGGTCCTGTCGCGTTTCGTGTGGGTCTATGCCGTGGAAGCTGTCAAAAGCGCGATATGGCACGCCACCGGGCGAAAGGACCGCAACGAGGACGGTGAGCCGAACGCTATCGTTCCGAACTGGCGCGCGGCCACGGTCATCGGCTGGGCAGGCATGCGCGGGGTGGTAACGCTGGCTGTCTCGTTGTCCTTGCCCGATTCGATGCCCGGACGCGACCTCATTCTCTTCGCGGGCTTTGCCGTCATTCTGGTCACGGTGCTGCTGCAGGGCACGACTATCGGCCCGTTGATCGCCCTCCTCGCCATTCAAGGCGGCCCCGAGCGCTCGAAGCGTCATCTGAGCGAGCCGCAAGCGTGGTCGCGCCTGGAAGCGGCGCAACTCGAAGCGATCCGCCCGCTCGTCCACGATGCGCAGGGCAACGTGATCCATCCGCGTCTCTTCGAGCAATACTCGTATCGGGCGAGCCTCTCGCAACGCTTCCAGTCGCTGGATGATTTTCCGGTCGATGCCCGCCGTGCTCATTACGATGTCGTGCTCGCGGGCCTTGCGGCCGGTCGCGCCGAGCTACTCAAGATGCATCGCAGCGGCCTGATCCACGATTCGCTGCTGCATTCGCTCGAACGCGAGTTCGATCTGCAAGAAGTCTCGGCGTTGCTCGCAAGAGGATAAACCGCCGCGAAGCCTCGGATCGTGTTGCTTAGCCCGACACGCCATCGAGCCGCGCCGCGTCTTCGCGCGGCTTCTTCTTGCCGCGCCTCGACAGCAGATTCAAGCCTTCGACGAAGCCCGCAAAACCCATCGCCGCATAGATATAACCCTTCGGTACGTGCGTGCCGAAGCCTTCGGCGATCAACGTCATCGCAATCACGAGCAGGAAGCTCAAGGCCAGCGTGACCACGGTCGGATTGCGCTCGATGAAGCGTGACAGCGGTTGTGCGGCAAACAGCATGGTGGCGACCGCGAAAATCACTGCGATAAACATGATCGGCAGATGCTCCGTCATGCCGACCGCCGTGATGATGCTGTCGACTGAGAACACGAGATCGAGCAACAGAATCTGACCGATGGCCGCCCATGCCGTCAGACTGGCTACGCCCGATACCGCGCCCGGCGCATGCGCGTCCTTGTTCACGTGATGACGCATCTCGGTGGTGGCCTTCCATACCAGGAAGAGACCGCCCGCGAGTAAGATCAGATCGCGCCATGAAAACGCGTGCTCGAACACGGTGAACACCGGTTGAGTCAGTTGCGCAATCCACGCCACCGTGCCGAGCAAGACGAGCCGCATGACGAGCGCAAGCATGATGCCGAGACGCTGCGTGCGTGCGCGCTGCGCTTCGGGCAGCTTGTTGCTGAGTATCGAAATGAAGACCAGATTGTCGATGCCGAGCACCACTTCCATCACGATGAGCGTGACGAGTGCGGCCCAGACGGCGGGGTCGGTAGCGAGCGCGAGAAGGTATTCCATGAGCAGTGGGATATTGTTGTCGATAGGTGACCGAGCCCCGATGATGGCGAAAATACGTGATCGGAAAAATCAGTGATAATCGAATCCATACTTCGGTTTTTTCGAATACATGGATGGAGGCATCAATCGCATGCTCAACTATCGACATCTGCATTACTTCTGGGTCGTGGTCAAGGAAGGCGGTTTTGCACGCGCGGCGGAACGGCTCGACATGGCCGTGCAGACCATCAGCGCACAGGTGCGCGAACTCGAGAAATCGCTCGGTCATCAATTACTGAAGCCATCGGGACGCGGCGTGACGATGACCGAAGCCGGCCACGCGGCCTATGCCCGCGCCGAGGAAATTTTTCAGATTGGCCAGCATATTGCGGACGAAGTGCGCGAGGCCGCAAGCGGAAAGCTTGCACGGCTTGCCGTGGGTTTGTCGGATGGCATATCCAAGCTGGCGGCGCATGCGCTACTCGAACCCGTACTCGGCAGTCCTGCGCTGCGTCTCTTGTGTCACGAAGGCGAGACCGACGAACTGCTCGGCGAGCTTGCGCTGCATCGGCTGGATCTCGTGCTCGCAAGCCAGCCTGCACCGCACAATCACAATCTGCGTTTGACGAGCGAGCGGTTGATCGCCTCGCCCGTTGACTGGTATGGGCCGGCGTCTGTCGTGCGCAAGAGCGCGGTCGATCAATTTCCCGACAGCCTCGCCGCATTGCCCATGCTTTTGCCAACCGGACACTCGTCGTTGCGCGCGCGTCTGGACAGATGGCTGGAGACGGAGCGTATCGTGCCGCGCATTGTCGGCGAATTCGAGGATAGCGCCTTGATGGCCGTGTTCGGTGCGCGTGGGCTCGGCGTGTTTCCGCTGGCCGAATTCGGTGCGGGCGAGACGCCGTTGTTACGCGGTCTTCGCTGGCTAGGCCGTTCCGAGGAAGTGAAAGAAGAGATTTACGCGATCGTGTCGCGACGTGGAAGGCATCATCCTTTGACTCAGGAAGTGCTGGCTCGGGCAGCTTCCTAGACTAATGCAACTTCGGTTTTTCCGAAGTTTGAGTTCTGCTCACCCTGCTTTTTCATACGCTTGTCAAACCTTACGCTGGTTCACATCCAACGAGGAGGCATACATGAAGGTCCTTTTCAAATCGCGTGAACCTGAAGCTATCGCCATGCACGAACTCGCCAAGACGCGCAGTGAGTTCGTGTTTCGCCGGCTTGCATGGCTGATTTCGAAGGCCACCGTCAGTCTCTCCGATATCAACGGCCCGCGTGGCGGCGTCGACAAGCGCTGTCAGGTGGAGGTGCAGATAGACCGGAGCAATACCGTGGTGGCAACATCGATAGCGCGTGACTGGCGAGGCGCAATCGATCTTGCCTTGGCACGCGCGGCGCGCACGCTGGTGCGTAAGCGCCAAAGCGCGAAGCTCGCGCGGCGGGTGCGTGCGCGAAGTGTTGCCTACAAGCTTGCGCCGGACGAAACAGCGGATCAAGCACTCACGCCTGCTAGCGCATGATCAGCGCGTCGAGTCGGGCGGCACAGGATTTTTGTCCTGTGACGAGGGCAGTGCGTTCTCGCTGTCCTCGTGCTTTTGCTTCTCTGCTGTGTCGACGTCCGTCTGTGTGGTGTCGGGGGTCGCGGACTTACCTTGCGGTTCGTCCATGTCGTCGGCAGTTGCGCGGGGAACGGATGTCATGTCGAGCTCCTTTGAAAAAGGTCGGCACGAAAATGCAGCAAACGCCAGGCCCGCGATACCAGTAGGCGCTTAGGCGGCCGTCTTCAGCACGACCTTCGTCATTGGCCGTTTCCGTGAGATCGAATGGCTTCTTGAGGTTAGTTCAGTTCACGAAGGGCAGCTTTCGGTCACGCGCCTCGGACAGCATCGACACAGTGATCTTGCGCACTTCCAGCTTGCTCTGCGTGATGTGCGCGCGCAGCAGCATAGCGGCTTCGCCATGTCTGCCGCGATCGATGTAATTCAGCATGGTCGAGTGTTCTTCGTAAGTCGCGCTGGTGCGGTGTGCCTTCAGAAAGTCCAGCCGCCGCATGATCCTGATCCGCTCCGTCACTTCGTCGTGCACGCGCAGGATTTCCGCGTTGCCCGTCGCGCTTACAATGCCGCGATGAAAATTCTCGTCCATGTTGAACATGGCGACGGGATCGCTTTCGCGCGCTTCGGGCGAGACGCACCACACTTCCTTCAGTGCATCGATATGAGGATAAGGCGGCGGCGTATTACCGAGCTTGTCGAGCGAAGCGACTTCGAGAACGATACGCAAGTCATACAACTGGTCTAGCTGGTCGAAGTTGATGTCCGACACTTTCCAGCCACGCCGGAAACCAACTTCGAGATAACCTTCGCGCAGCAGGCGGAACAGCGCGTCGCGCATGGGTGTGCGCGACACGCCGTAATGTTGCGCGATGTCGGTCTCCGAAAAGCGATCGCCCGGGAATAGCCGGAAATTGAAGATGTCCTGCTTGAGAAGCTGGTACACCTGTTCCGCTAGCGGGTTGGCGCTCTGGACAGTCCGCGTGAGCGTCGCGTCCGGTGCCTCGAATGCGAGCGCTGCGGTTCCGCGAGTTTTAAGCGAGCCGATGCCGTGTCTCCATCATGATGCAACGATTATCGCCCTTTTACGGCGCGTCGATGAGGCTGACATGCGCCGCCACGATGATCCATCCGTTGAACGCGGACGATGCGTCGCCCAGCCGCGCCCACGTTTGCATCTGGCGACCGAGCAAGGGCGTGACGTCGCTCGTGAACTCGGTGCTCACGGTCGCGAGATCATCGCCGAAAGCCGTCACCACCGTGCCATGCAGCCGTCGCGATGGCGGCACCGGCGCGGCCGCTTCACGCCACGCGCGAATCGCTTCGCCGCCGTGCTGAACTTCGGCTATACCGTAACGCACCGTCTCGGGCGCATTCCAGAAGAGCATGTTCATGGTCTCCACATCGTTATCGACGAGCGCACGTTCGTATGCGACGAACGCGGCGCTTACTTCCGCAACCACCTCGGCGCGATTCACCGCAAGCGTCATGCTCGGTTCTCCGTTAAGTCGGCGAGCGTCGCGGTCCAGCCCACGATGCCGCCTTGCGAACGAATCATGTCGATGGTCGCGTCCTTGAACGCGGGAATGTAGCTCGCGGTCGCGTCTTCGATAAGAAGACATTCATAGCCGCGGTCATTGGCCTCGCGCATGCTGGTCTGTACGCAGACTTCGGTCGTGACGCCCGCGAACACGAGATGCGTGACCGAACGCTCTGCGAGTTCTTCGGCGAGGCGCGTCGCGTAGAAGGCGCCCTTGCCCGGTTTGTCGATGACGAGTTCGCCTTCGACGGGCGCGAGTGCATCGATGATAGCGTTGCCCGGCTCGCCGCGCACGAGGATGCGTCCCATCGGTCCTTCATCGCCGATACGTGCCTGCGGCGCTCCGCGCAAGCGCTTCGCGGGCGGGCAATCCGACAGATCGGCGGCATGCGATTCGCGCGTATGCACCACAGACCAGCCTTGTTCGCGCGCATGTTCGAGAAGACGCTGCACCGTCGGCACGATGGACGACAGCAGCGACACGTCGTTGCCCAACGCTTCCCCGAAGCCGCCCGGCTCGATGAAATCGCGTTGCATGTCGATGACGACGAGCGCGGTCGTGTTCGCATCGAACGTGTAAGGGGACGGCTTTGCGCCGTTCAAGGTCGGCATGTGGTCAGCCCTTGTAATGGCGTGCGGGTGCGGGAAAACCGCACGATTGACCGTCCGTTATCTTCACTTCGTCTTCCCACGGCAGATGATATTCGCCGCGCACCATGTCCTGCATGAACGTGTAGGGACAATCGCGCGCACCGCCTTTCACGGCGACATAACCGCGATGCCCGAACTGGTAGATGTTGTTTTCCACGCCCCAATGCACGCGCGCTTCGCGAACGAGGTCCGGGCGCATTTCGCAAGTGATGATCTCATCCGGCCGATGACTGCCCTCGACCATGATGGTGCCGTCGAAGTCGCAGAACATGCCTTCGCCCATGGAATCGAACGAACCATCCGTACCGCAGAGACAAACGCTTGCCGTTTGCGCGAGGTTCTGAAATGCGTTCGATTGATTCGTGATGCGCCATGCGTGGCGAATGGGCGCGGTGTAGCCCGCCGTGCGCAGAATGATTTCAGCGCCCTTATACGCGGCCTCGCGCGCCATCTCTGGAAACATGCCGTCATGGCAGATGATCAGGGAAAGTTTCGCACCGTTCGGTCCGATGCAAACCGGCACGCCTACATTGCCCGGTTCCCACGGTTCGACCGGAACCCACGGATGCAGCTTGCGGTAATAGAGCTTGATCTCGCCTTGTTCGTCGATAACGATACCGCTGTTATAAGGATTGCCTCCGCGATTGCGCTCCATGATCGAAAAGCAGCCCCATATGCGATGTTCGATGCACGCGTCCTTGAAAGCCCGCACCTCTGGACCATCGAGATCGCACATGATGTCGTCGTCGATACGCATCGAGAGGCCGTGCAGCGCGTATTCGGGGAACACGACGAGGTCCATCGCCGGATTGTTGCGCCGCGCCTTGCCAACCATCTCGACGATACGCCGCGTCTGCGCCGCAAGATCCGCGGGCGTGGCAACGTCGGGATTCTGCAATTGCACGAGACCTATCACCATTCCTTGCGGCGATTTGTTGAGACCGCCCAGTCCGCTCGAACTCATTCGTTACGCTCCTTGTTGTTCACGCGTGCGCGGTGACGGGTTCGGCCGCACCGCTATCCGTGCTGTCACCGTGACCAGCCATGTGCCGCCCCAGCGTGACGCGATCCGCGGTGCTCGCGGCGCTTTCGTGCACGAGCCGGCCTTCGGCGATCACCGCGATGCGATCCGCGAGTTCCAACAGTTCATCGAGGTCTTCGCTCACGAGCAGCACGGCGGCGCCCGTGTCGCGTGCGGCGAGAATGCGCGCATGGATATCCGCGACCGATGCGAAGTCCAGCCCGAACACAGGATTCGCGACGATCAGCACATCCACCGCTTGCCCCAGTTCACGTGCCAGCACCGCGCGTTGCACATTGCCGCCCGACAACGTGCCGATGGCGCGCGCGGGCACGGGCGGGCGCACGTTGAAGTCGGCAATCAAGCGTTCCGCGCGTTCACGCATAGCACGGCGGTCCAGACGCCAGCCGCCTTGCTTCATCGGCGCGCGATCGAAATCGCGCAGCGCAAGATTCTCCGCGATACTCATGCCCGCCACGCATGCATTGCGCAGCGGCTCTTCGGGTAACGCAAAAACCCGCAGACGGGTCATCTCGTCGCGTGTCGCCGTGTAGGGTTCGCCATGCATGCGCATCTCGCCTGCATGCACACGGCGCTGGCCGACGAGCGCTTCGATCAGTTCCTTCTGTCCATTGCCCGACACGCCTGCAATGCCGAGTATCTCGCCCGACTTCACCGCAAGCGACACTTCACGCACGGCCATATGTCCGCGATCATCCACGACGCATAGGCCGGACAACGCGAGACGCACGGGTGCATCGACAGCGAGCGGCTTGCGCGGTGGACGCTCGACATCCGTTGCGGCATGAGGCGCGTCGCCGCCCATCATCATCGCGGCAAGGCTGTCGCGATTCGTGTCCGCCACTCGGCTCGTTCCGACGAGTTTGCCTTTGCGCAGCACGGTGACGTCATCGGCATAAGACATCACCTCTCGGAACTTGTGCGTGATCATGAGGACCGTCAACGCGCCGCTCGAAGCAAGATCGCGCATCAACCCCAGCACTTCGTCGGCTTCTTGCGGCGTGAGCACCGAAGTGGGTTCGTCGAGAATCAAGAAGCGTTGCTGCAAATAGAGTTGCTTGAGTATCTCCAGCTTCTGCTTTTCACCAGCGGCAAGACTCGCGACGGGCGTATCGAGCGCAAGACGAAACGGCATGCCGCGCATGAAGGCATCGAGCGCGGCGCGTTCCTTCGGCCAGTCGATCTTCCACGACAACCGGCCCCGCGCGAGCAGTAGATTCTCTTCAACGGAAAGCCCCGCTGCCAGCGTGAAATGCTGATACACCATGCCGATGCCAAGCGCCTGCGCGTCGCGGGGCGAAGCGATCTTCACTTGACGGCTATCCGCGACGATCTCGCCTCGATCGAGCACGCCGTATCCCACGAGTCCCTTCACGAGCGTGCTCTTGCCCGCGCCGTTCTCGCCGAGCAGCGCATGTACGGTGCCGGGGCGCACTTTTAGCGTGACATCGTCGAGCGCGGTAAACGCGCCGAAACGCTTGGTCGCGCCGACCACTTCGACTCCCAGAGCTTGGCGAGCGGGCGTCATGGCGTCAGCGTCCGAGCGTGGCGAGCATCGACGCCGAGTCCGATACCGTGCCGAATACGCCGCCCTGCATGAGCACCATGTTGAGCGCGGCGTCGTGATTGCTCTTGTCGGTGGCGCCGCAGCAATCGGCGAGCAGCGTGCATTCGAAGCCGCGGTCGTTGGCCTCGCGCATCGTCGTATGCACGCACACGTCGGTGGTGATGCCCGTGAGCACGAGATTCACGATGCCGCGCGTGCGCAGGATGAGTTCGAGATCGGTGGCGCAGAACGAGCCCTTGCCCGGCTTGTCGATGACGATTTCGCCCGCCACTGGCGCGAGTTCTTCGATGATTTCCCAGCCCGGTTCGCCGCGCACGAGGATCTTGCCGCAAGGACCGTCGTCGCCGATACCCACGCCACCCGTGCCTACTTGCCGGCTGCGCCAGCGCTTGTTGGCAGGCAGATCCGACAAATCCGGCCGATGCCCCTCTCGCGTATGAATGATCGTGAAGCCCTGTTCGCGCATGAGCTTGAGCACGTTCCTAATCGGCTCGATAGGCGCGCGCGTGAGCGACAGGTCGTAGCCCATCTTGTCGACATAGCCGCCGATGCCGCAGAAGTCCGTCTGCATGTCGATGATGATGAGCGCGGTGTTATCGGCGCGCAGGTTGCCGTCGTAGGGCCACGGATAGGGACGAGCCTCGATGAAGCGGGTCATGAGCGTTTCTCCGGAAGATGACATCAGCGTGTGAGGCTCAGTTCGCCGGGCGCGCCGGCAAGGGTTCGGTCGGGACGGCAGTTGATGACCATGATCGCGAGCGTGAGGACATAGGGCGCTGCGTTGTAGAGGTAATAGCCGCTCGTCACGCCTATCGCCTGCAACGCGGGACCGAGCGCGCCTGCCGCGCCGAAGATGAGCGCGGCCCACAGGCAGCGCAGCGGCTGCCAGCGCGCGAAGATCACGAGCGCGACGGCCATGAGACCCTGGCCGCTCGACAGGCCTTCGTTCCAGCTGCCGGGATAGACGAGCGACAGATACGCGCCGCCCACGCCCGCCAGCAAGCCGCCAACGGCCGTGGCAACGATACGCACACGCGTGATCGGATAGCCCATGGCGCGCGCACTTTCCGCGTTCTCGCCGACGAGCCGCAGGGCCATGCCCCAGCGCGTATGACGCAAGCCCCATTGCAACGCGAACGCGAGCAACACACCGATCACGAAGAGCGGATTGATATGCAACGCGTTATGCAATTGCGCGGATGCGCTCCAGCCGCCGAGATCGATGGAAGGCAGCATCGGCGCTTGCGGTTCGATGAAGGGCTTGCCGAGATAGAACGCGAGGCCGGTGCCCGCAAGCATCAACGCAATGCCGAACGCGATATCCGACACGCGCGGCAACGAGCAGACGAGACCATGCAGGCAACCGAGCACGAAGCCCGTGGCCGCTGCCGCAAGCACGCCGATCCACGGTGAGCCCGACAGATAAGCCGCCGCGTAGCCCGTCATCGCGCCGGAGACGAGAATGCCTTCGAGCCCGAGATTGACGCGCCCGCCCTTCTCGGTCAGACATTCGCCGATACTCACGAAAAGATAAGGCGTGCTCACGCGAATGGCGCCCGCGAACAGCGAGAGCAACAGCACGACAGCGGGCGATTGAGCATCAGGCATGAGTCCTCTCCAGTCGAACCGTGGAACGCGCGAGCGCCGCTGCCTGCAACTTCACGCGCCACGCGGTAATCCTGCCGCCGAGCGCTTCCCACGCGAGCAGGTTGGCGAACAACAGACCTTGTAGAACGAGCGTGGTGGCATCGGGCAGGCCGAGGCGCCGTTGCAGCAAACTGCCGCTTGCTTCGATCCCGCCGACGAGCACCGCGCACAGGATGATCGCGAGCGGATTCTGACGCGCGGCGAAGGCCACGAGAATGCCCGCATAGCCATAACCCGCGAGCAGCGACGCATTCGCGCTGCCCTGCACGGCCGCGACTTCGAACATGCCCGCGAGTCCCGCCGCCGCGCCGCCGAGCATGCAAGCCGTGAGCGCGAGCCTCGTCACCGGCAAGCCGACCAGACGCGCCGCGTGATGATTGCCGCCTGCCACACGCATCGCGAAGCCCTTGGTGCTCTGGCGCACGAAGACCCACGCGGCCACACATGCCAGCGCGCCCCATAGCAGGCCCCAGTGGACGTCGAGGCCGGGCAGCGAGCCGATCATCAAGGCATCGGGAACGGGAGGCGTGGAGGGCTTGTTGAGGCTTGCCGGATCGCGCAACGGGCCTTCGACGAGATGCTTGAAGAGCGCGATGGCGATATACGACATCAAAAGGCTGCTGATGGTCTCGTTGACGCCGCGCCATTGCCGCATCGCGCCGATGGCACCGATCCAAAGCGCGCCCGCGAGCATTCCGGCGACCGCCATCAGCGGCGTGGCGACGAACCACGGCAACGATGCGGGAACGATGGGCGGCACGATGGCCGCGCCGAGACCGCCGAGCGCCAGCGCGCCTTCGCCACCAATCACGATCAAACCGACTTGAGCCGGCAACGCGACACACAGCGCGGTCAGCATGAGCGGCGCCGCGCGCAGCAACGTGCTCTGCCATGCAAACGACGAACCGAATGCGCCTTGCATGATAAGCCCGAGCGCATCCAGCGCAGGCTGTCCCTGCACCAGCAGAAAGAGCGAGAACAGCACCAGCGTGCCGACGAGCGCGCACAACGTGGGCAGCGCGGGCAAGACGCCGAGCAGGAGCCGTGGACCGAGCGCGCCTGAATTCGAACCGATCACAGTGGACATCCGCGGCTCCTATCGATTGCAGATAATCAGATTTGCCCCACCACACCCGCCACGAGATAGTTCATGCTCTCGAGCGCGATGTCCGTCTGCGGATGACTCGTGCCCGCCGCGATTGCCGTGCCGCCCTTGTTGTCCTTCATCGGCCCCTTGAAGATGGCGTAGTCGCCCGCGACCATCTTCGTCTTGATGGCATCTGCATTGGTCTTCGCATCGGCCGTGACCTTCGCGCCGTATGGCGACATCTTCACGAAGCCTTCCTTGAGGCCGCCGCGCAGAATGTTGGGCTGCGGCTTGCCGCTTTGCGCATCCGTGACGAGTTCCTTGTAGGGCGTCGCCCAGTCCCATTCCGCGCCCGTGAGATAACCCTTCGGCGCGAGCGCGGCCTGGCTCGCGTGATAGCCGCAACTCATCGCACCGCGCTTCTCCGCTGTTTCGATGACGACCTTGGGACCATCGACGTGACACGTAAGCACATCGCAGCCTTGATCGATGAGACTGTTGGTCGCTTCGGCTTCCTTGACGGGCATCGACCAGTCGCCGGTGAAGATCACGTTCGTCGTGATGGCCGGATCGACCGATTGCGCGCCCAGCGTGAACGCGTTGATGTTGCGCAGCACCTGCGGAATGGGCTTGGCCGCGACGAAGCCGAGCTTCTTGCTCTTGCTCATATGACCCGCGACGACGCCGTTCAGATACTGACATTCGTCGATATAACCGAAGTAGCTCGCGATATTCGAAGGGTTGCCTTGCTTCCACAATCCGCCGCAATGCGCGAAGCGCACCTTCGGATACTTCGCGGCCATCTTCAGGACGTGCGGATCGAAATAACCGAACGAGGTCGCGAAGATGAGCGTGGCGCCGTCCTGCTCGATCATCGCTTCCATGGTCTTTTGCACGGCCACGGTCTCGGGCACGTTCTCTTCCTCGACCACTTTCACGTTGGGTAGCTTCTTGATGACTGCGGCGGCTTGCGCCTGCGCCTGGTTGTAGCCGTAGTCGCCGCGCGCGCCGACGTAGATCACGCCGACCGTGAGATTGCTCGCGCCAAACGCCAGATCGAACGGCAGTGCACTGCCGAGCGCGAGCGCGCCCGCGCCCTTGATGAACTCACGGCGGTTGATCATGGTCTCTATTCCTGTGTGGTTGGGTCGTTGGAGGTTTGACTGTCGAGCCAGGCGCGCCAGCCGCAAAAACGCGTGATGTCGCGCGCGCCGCTTTCGGCAGTGACGGCAAGCGGTTCGCAGATGAAGCCTTTGACGATGCGGCCATCCGCCGTCTCGATGCTGCCAATGCCAAGCGGCGCCGGAATCGCTTCGACGAACGCGCCAAAGGTGCGCACGGGCATGTCCCATATTTCGATGGCAATGGCTTGCCCGGCTTGCCCCGCAGAATTCGCGCGCACGAGGCCCGGCTTCGGCGGCTGCGTGTTCGCAAGCGCGAATAGCTGATAGTTAGCCGAGGTCGTCGTCGCTTCGACGAAGCGCGCGCCGGCCTTGCGCATCTGCCATTCGAGCGGCATGCCGCGTAGATGCGCGCCAACCACCGCAAGCTGCACGGTCGACTCGTTGAACGGCAATGGCTTCGCTGCAACGGCATCTTGCTTCTGCATGCCTTCGAACTGCGCACCGAGCATGGCGAGCCGCTGATCGGCGCCAGCGGGCGCGATCAACGTGATGCCGGCGGGCAAGCCATCGGCGCGCGGGATGCCCGGCACCGCGAGCGCGCACAGATCGAGCAGGTTGACGAAGTTCGTGTAAAGCCCGAGACGGCTATTCACTTCGATAGGGTTCGCGCGCACTTCATCGATGGTCGGATGCGTCGGCGTCGTCGGCACGATCAACACGTCCACGCTTTCGAAGAGCGCTTCGGCGTGGCGCTTCAAGCGTGCAAGTTCATACTGGCCGTTGAAGCTATCGGCGGCGCTGAAGTTGCTGGCCTTGCCGATCACCTTTGCGACCACCGGGTCGATATCGTCGTGATTCGTCTCGAAGAAGTCGCCTAACGCGGCGCGCCGTTCGGCGACCCACGGACCGTCGTAAAGCAGCGCAGCGACTTGCTGCATTGGCGCAAAGGCGAACGTCGACGGCTTGAGCGCGAGCTTTTCTAGTGTCGCGGCGAAGGCATCGGCGGCAACGGTATCGCCGAAGAATTCCAGCGTGTCGGGAATGGCGACGCGCAAGGCTTGCGGCGCAAGCGGCAGAACCGGCAAGGAAGGGATGCGGCGCGAATAGCCATCGGCTGCGTCGAACGCGGCCATCGTCGAGAGGACGTGCCAGGCGTCGGCTACGTCATGCGCGAAGATCGAGATCGTATCGAGGCTCTTGCATGCGGGCACCACGCCGCGCTTGCTGACGAGACCCAGCGTCGGCTTGAGACCGACGAGACCGTTAAAGCCTGCTGGCACACGGCCGGAGCCCGCTGTATCGGTTCCAAGCGAGAACGCGACGATGCCCGCCGCGACCGCTACCGCCGAACCCGAGCTCGATCCGCCCGAGATGTATGCGTCGTGATCGACTTGACGTACCGCGCCGAAAGGCGAACGCGTACCGACGAGGCCCGTTGCAAACTGATCGAGATTGGTCTTGCCGATTAGCACCGCGCCCGCATCGAGCAAACGCTGCACGGCGAACGCCGTCTCTTGCGGCATGTAGGCGAATGCGGGGCACGCGGCGGTGGTGGTCAAGCCTGCCACGTCGATGTTGTCCTTCACCGCGAAGGGCACGCCAAGAAGCGGCTTGCGCTCGAAGATCGCGCCGCCCTCTTCGGCGAGTTCATGCGCAAGGCTCGCGGCGCGCGCACGAAGGTCGGCCTGAGGCACGCGCAGCAGCCAGGCTTCGGGCCGGTTGCTTGCATCGAGCCTGCCCAGCACTTCTTCGATCATGGCGATTGGATCAGTGCTGCCTTGCCTATACGATTCGATAAGCGCGTACACGCCTAAAAGCGGGTCGTAGGACATGAGTTCAATCTTGAATACAAGTTGAACGTCACTGTGCAGCATCTGTGCCAGTCAACGCCATGACGCTCAAAAGCCTTTATCCATGGGGCTTCGTGCGTGGTGTGGTGTCTCATGCAAGAGGACTGATCACGTCCCAACATGGTTCGCGCAGCGTTCAAGTTGGTGCGCGGCTCCCGCTTGAAGTGCGCGAAAGACTTCAGTCGAACCCGCCTTCGGGCACGCCCTTCATGGACATGAACAGCATCCGCAACTCGCTGCCGATGCCATGAAAATGGCAGAGGAACGTGTTCTGGTCTGCGTAATACCAAGGCGTATTCAATTCACGGAAACTGACCAGTTCGGTCGATTCCCGCGCTGGCAAGACGCCGTTCGCTTCCAGTTCGAACATGAAGTGCGCCTGATCGCCATGATTGGAAAAGGTCCAGCTTAGATCGTCCAGCCCGCGAATACGGTCGAGCGTGCCCTGCAGCACGCGCGCGTTGACGTCGGTATTGCGAAAGCCCATGACGCCGGAGTTGAAAGGCCATCCGGCGATATCCGCGCTCAGCACGCGCTCGCGTCCGTCCATGAAGTCTTCGAGCTTGACGGTGCGATTGGTCGCGAGAATATCGGCATCGATCCAGAAGACCCAGTCGTGATGCGGCAAGTACTTGCTGAGCAGAAATGGCTTGGCCCAGTTGCCACACGCTTCGCGAGCAAAGTCGGCCGGCACCTCGCGATGCATGTACAAGGTGTAGCCGTGCTGTTCGCAGTAATCACGCAGGCTCGCTTCGCCAAAACATGCGTAATTCGCTATGTTCGGTGTGTACAGCATGACCACGGCGATACGCTGGCCTGGCTGATAGACCGACAGCGCTTCAGACGACACGCCTTCGGGCGGCGCTATTTCGAAGAACCGCTGTGCGCTAGCGTGACACGCGTTCACATGCCGAGCGAGCGTCGTTCCCCAGCGCGGCCCGTACTTGCTATAAAGGCGCGGGGTGAAGACAAGCGACAACGCCACGATCGGGGAAGCGTTCAACTCGGGAAACTGAGTCGAACACGCCGAGACGATCGGGAATCTTTCGTTGACGCTACCGGCTTCGCTCTGCACCGGCAGCGCTTCGAGCAATTGATCTTCCGTGACGAACTGGCCATAGTCGTAATACGCCCGAGCCTTTGCGGCCATGCTCCTTGCAATGACGCGATTGCCTTCGGTATTTCTCAGCACCACTATCTCGCTGTTGATGCCGAAATGGCCTGTCGTCACGAGGGCATCGCGTCCGGCCATCATCGATTCGAAATCGTCGAAGCGCAGGAAGAGCGCGTTCTCGGTAGCGAAGATCAAGAGCTCGTTATCGGCTGCGCGGACCATGAGATCGCACAGCAACTGATATTTATAAACGATCCTCAGTTCAAGCGATGCAGCTCCCGCCGCAACCGGCTCGAAGCGGTGACGAGCACCCGCGCGACGGCAATATTCCGCGTGATTGACGAGCGATTCGTGAGCGTTGCGATCGAAGAAACAACTGACCAGCGTGACCATGATTGCTAAACCAGCGTAAATGGAAATGAAGGCATGAGCATAGCCAACCGTCGGGTCGAAATTGCAAATTATTGAGCGAGCCGCGTCCTTCAAATAAAGTGTAGGACGCGTGCGAATACATGCCCCTTCTTTCATGCGCCATAAATCACTAGCTGCGGCGACGCATGCACGGTTATCCTCGCAAAACGACCTCGGCTGAACGCTCAGGAGACCGCTCGCCATGCCCGATACCATCGACGTTCTTATCGCCGGCGCGGGACCTGTCGGTCTCCTCCTTGCAACCGAACTGCGCCGCGACGGCATCGAAGCACGAGTGATCGACGCGCGCGCCAACCGCGCGTTCTTCGTAAAGGCGCTGGGCGTGACCGCGCGCACGCTCGAAGTCTTCGACGATCTGGGCGTCGCACGTGAAGCCATCGATGCGGGTGTCTGGCTCACTGGCGCCGATACTTTTAAAGACGGCACGCTAGCCTTCAGCGTCGAAGTGCCGCGCGAGGGCCTGCCTTATGGCGCACTCTCACTCGCGCAATATGAAACCGAGCGCATTCTGGAAGCGGCATTCGCGCGTATGGGCGGGCACGTGCACTACGGGACAACCCTCATCGATTTCGACGATACCGGCGATAGCGTCCTCGCTCGCATGCAAGACGCCGACGGCACCATGCGTGAAATCCGCTGCCGGTGGCTGGTCGGTTGCGACGGCGCACGGAGCACCGTGCGGCATCATCTGGACGTACCGTTCGAAGGAGGGCAGTATCCGCAGACGTTCATGCTCGCCGATCTCGATGTCGACTGGCACGTTCAGCGCGGACCGATGCTGCGTTTCAACCTGTCCGCAGTGGAAGGCGTTCGTGGTGCGACGACGATTGCAGCGCTGCCGGTGCGCGGTTCGGCCCGCCGTTATCGCCTCTCCATGATCCTCGGCGACGACGATGCCGCGCGCCTCGTCAATGAAACCGCGCCCGCGTTCGCCGACGTAGAACGCATCATGCTGCCGTTACTTCCACCGGGAACGAGGCTTTCGTCGATGCGGTGGTCGTCCGTGTACCGCGTGAGTCATCGCATTGCGCAAAAGTACACGAGCGGACGCGTGTTCATTGCGGGCGATGCCGCGCACATTCATCCGCCCGTCGGTGGCCAGGGCATGAATACAGGCTTGCAGGATGCGCACAATCTCGCGTGGAAACTCGCGCTCGTGGCGCGCGGTATCGCGAACGAAACACTGTTGTCGAGCTACGAAGCCGAACGTCGGCCGGTCGGACTGGATGTGGTCGAAGCAACGAGCCGCGCCTTGAACACCGTGCTCGTGCATGGCGAAGTGCGGCCCGCGATGCGCGAAACACAGTTGCTCGTCGGATATCGTGGCAGTGCAATCGTGGCGGATGCAAACGACGAGATCAACGCGCAGATTGCGCCCGGCCTACCCGCGCCTGGGGATCGCGTACCGGAATGCGGCGGGCTCGCTGAAGCGTTCGTCGGGCATGCCGTGCGCCTGCGCGACCATATCGGTCGCGGGCGGCATACGCTCATCGGGTATCTGGATCACGACATAAACGGCGACTCACGCGAACCGTTCGACGCAGCGTTTCAAGCGTGGCGCAATATGCTGGGTGACGCAGGCAATGCGGTGCTGATTACGGCGGGAAAATCGCCTGAATGCAGCGAGACGTACGCCGTTCTCGCAGATGAGGCGGGTGAATTCGCGGCTTTTTTCGGCGCGCGCAGCGGCATGATCTGGGCCCTGCGTCCGGATGGTCATATCGGCTTCAGAGGCGCTAGCGCGACGACGCTTGAATCATGGCTCACCACAATGCTCGGAAGCCCGCAGCGCGCGTGAATTCGCCGCCGCAAACGTTTTACAGTGCCGAGGACAGCTTCCAAAGGCACCGCGTCGAGCCATCGACTCAATGCAAGAACATTCGGTAAAGCGTCATCTGGGCAAAAGCCGCTTATAGCCGCTATGCTGCCAATGCAAACAGTGCGCATTTAACTCCACCTGATGACTACTACTTCGATCAAAAGACGATCTCGCAAGTTAGCTGCTTGGACGATTGCCGGCGCTGCCCTTGCGGGCACGGTCACAAGCGCACAAGCTCAAGAATTCTCGGTGCTCGCCGGGCCGCTCAAGAGCAGCAGCCAGAACAGCTATTCATGGGAAGCGAACTATCGGGAAGGCCTTGGACGCTATGCGGCCTGGAGTTTTTCGTGGCTCAACGAAGGCCACATTCCCGATCATCATCGCGATGGTCAGGCCGTGCAATTGTGGGGCCGCTTGCCGCTCTGGAATAACCGGCTCGAACTTTCCGCGGGCGCCGGTCCCTACCGTTACTTCGATACGAGCCAAGCGGAAGCCGGCAGCGGCTATTCGAATTCGCACGGTTGGGGCGGCATGTTCACGTTGCGCGCCGCGTACTACTTCGATAACCGGTGGATCGCGGAGATGAAGCTCAACCGCGTGCAGGCGTTCGGCGGTCCGGACACGACCGCGCTTCTGTTCGGTATCGGCTACCAGCTCGACGCGCCGGATGGTCGCGGTCCGCGCGCCTACGCGCCGTCGCGCAGCACGAACGTTACCAGCAACGAAGTTACGGTCATGCTCGGGCGCACGATCCTCAACAGTCTGGACTCGGAATCGAATCTCTCGGAGAGCGTTGAGTACAGGCGCGGACTGTGGCATTACGTCGACTTCACCGCGTCGTATCTTCACGAAGGCGGTCACGTGCAGTCGCGTCGCGATGGCATTGCGGCACAGCTTTGGGCCACGCGCGCATTCTTCAACGACAGGCTCACGCTCGGCGTGGGCGCGGGTCCTTATTTGTCGATCACGCAGAACGACGATTTGCCGCAAAACCGCACGGGCGATGGCCGTTTCGCGGGAGTGGTGTCGGCATCCGCGAGTTATCGGTTTACCGACCGATGGCTCGCGCGTCTGACATGGAATCGCATGGTCACACGTTATGACCGCGATTCGGACATCATCGAAGCGGGTATCGGCGTGCGCTTCTGACATGGCGCAAACGCAGGGCGGGCGGGTCCGGCGATTGCGGCGCAGCTGCCGTCATTTGCAAGTGGACCTGTCCCCATGCCTGAAATGCGCTCCCGTGTTCTCCTAGTCTCGCCACATCTCGACGACGCCGTCTTCGGTTGCGGCGCCCTGCTCGCTGCATCCAACGAGACTATCGTCTGCAATGTCTTCACCGGCAGCCCCGAAGAAGATTTGACGACGGACTGGGACCAGCATTGCGGTTTCAGTAGCGCTCACGAAGCGATGCGCACACGCATCGACGAGGACGAGCGGGCGCTCGGATTGCTAAGCGCGCGTTCAGTCAATCTCGGCTTTCTCGATTCGCAATATGTGCCGCATGCGCCGGAGTCGGCAAAACCGACGCGCGCGGCGATTCGCGATGCACTGCTGCATGTGGTGCGCGAATATCGCCCTGATCTTCTGCTGATTCCACTCGGCCTGTTCCATTCGGACCATGCGCTCACGCACTTCGCCGCTTGCGATGCATGGCTCGAACATCCCGCGCTCGCCTGCATCGGCTATGAGGAAGGGTTATATCGGCGAATGCGCGGTCTGGTGCAGCGGCGTCTCGTCGATCTGCACGGCATCGGCATCGATGCAACGCCTTACGAAGCCGCCGCGACGAATCCCGCGGATGCCGCACGCGCGCATGCAGCCAAGAGAAACGCCGTGCAGGCTTATACGAGCCAGCTGAAGGCCTTCGGCCCCGGCGGATATGACGACGTTTTTCTTCCTGAGCGCTACTGGACGCTCGAACGTAGCGAGGATGGCCGATGAGCGCGCACGACGTCTCGTCCGTACGCCTTAGCGTTGTCGTCCTTACCTATAATCGTGCCGATGTCGTACTGCGCACGATCGCAAAACTTGCCGCCCTGCCCGATCCCGTTCGTATCGTGGTGGTCGACAATGCCTCCTCCGATAATACGGCCCGCCGTATTGCAGAAAAATTTCCCTCGGTCGATCTCGTGATTGCGCCCAATAACATGGGCGCGGCTGGACGCAATCTCGGCGTGGCGCGTGTGCGGACAGAATACGTTGCCTTCTGCGATGACGACACCTGGTGGCAAGCTGGCTCGCTCTCACGCGCAGTACAGATATTAGACGCGTCGCCTCGCGTGGCTGTTTTAAGCGCTCGCGTGGTCGTCGGGGATGCCGAATCGACGGACGAAACCTGCGAGCGCATGCGCGTGAGTCCGCTCGGGTCGCATGGGCTGCCGGGGCCCGCGCTGATCGGCTTCATGGCGGGTGCGAGCGTATTCCGCACAAGCGTCTACCGCGAAATGGGCGGATATGAGCCGAAGCTTTTCATTGGCGGCGAAGAGTCGCTTCTAGCACTCGATATTCTGAGCAGCGGCCATGCGCTCGTCTATGCCGATGAGCTCGTGCTACATCACCATCCATCGGAAATACGTGACAGTGCGCTGCGCAGGCGTCTGCTTGCGCGGAATGAGGCATGGGTCGCATGGTTGCGCCTGCCGCTTGCCGAAGCGCTGCGTTCAAGTCTGAATGCCTTCTTCATCATGCGACGTGAACGCACGCTCTTACGCGACTCGCTCGCAATGTTGCGCGGTTTGCCGTGGGCGTTGTCGAAACGGCGCGTGGTTGCACGCAGCGTCCTGCTGATGCGCGCCGTCGTCCGCGATGACGACCAGCGCCGCTCATCCACTGCCAGCGCGATATAGAAGCGCACCAGCACGGATTCGGCCGTGTGCGAACCCAAAACGAAATTGCTTTCGTCCGACAACGAACAAACGATTCTGCGTATTTCCATTTCAGTGGCACAACGAATGCTCTAACTCCACGACTCCGAAGGACTCGCACGATCAAGCGCGACGAGCCTACTTTGGACCTTCGTGATGGGGACGGGCACAGTGAAGATCGCACTAATCAGTGAACACGCTTCTCCACTCGCAGTGGCGGGCGGCGTCGATAGCGGCGGACAAAACATCTATGTCGCGCACGTAGCGCGGCAACTTGCACGCAGCGGTCATGAAGTCGATGTGTTCACGCGTCGCGATCGTTCTTTACTTCCGCTTGTCTCGCGCTTCGAAGGAATTCGCGTAATCAATGTTCCGGCAGGGCCGCCCGTGCAATTGCCCAAGGAGCAATTACTTCCGTTCATGGACGAATTCGCGCGCTTCATGATCGGGTTCTTCGAGAAAGAGGAAACGCCCTATCACGTGGTCCATGCAAACTTCTTCATGTCGGGACTCGTCGGCATGCAAATCAAGGCTGCGCTAGGCACGCCGCTCGTCACTACGTTCCACGCGCTCGGTCGCGTGCGGCGCATTCATCAAGGCGCAGGCGATGGCTTTCCCGACGAGCGCTTCGACATAGAAGATGCGCTCGTACGCGAGTCGGATTCCGTTATCGCCGAATGTCCGCAAGATGCTGCCGATCTCATCGCGCTATATCAGGCGGAGCGGCAGCGGATCGACCTCGTGCCATGCGGCTTCGACAGCGCGGAGTTTCATCCGATCAACAAGCATGAAGCGCGCGAGCGGCTCGGCTGGCCGCAGGACAAGTTCATTGCATTGCAACTCGGGCGCATGGTGCCGCGCAAGGGGATCGATAATGTGGTGCGCGGGATTGGCGTGTGCAATCGCGAGTTGAACGAAGACGCGCATCTCTACGTGATCGGCGGCAACTCGGATGAGGCCAACGAAATCGCAACACCGGAAATCGGCAGACTGCGCGGAATAGCCCGCGAATGCGGCGTGGAAGACCGCGTCAATTTTCTCGGACGTCATGGACGCCAGCGTTTGAAGGAGTTTTATAACGCGGCGGATGTCTTCGTCACGACGCCCTGGTACGAGCCCTTCGGCATTACCCCGCTCGAGGCCATGGCCTGTGGCACGCCTGTAATCGGCGCGGATGTGGGCGGCATTCGCTACTCGGTCGCTCATCAAGAGACTGGCCTGCTCGTTCCGCCGAAAGACCCGCATGCACTGGCGGCCGCGCTTGCCATGCTCAAGCGCGATCCCGCGCTCGCCGAAAGCATGGGCGCGGCAGGGTTGGAACGTGCGCGCTCGATGTTCACATGGACCGGCGTCGCGCAAGCGCTCGAACGCGTCTATGCGCGCGTGGCGGAAGTGGAGTTTTCGAACACCGTGCTCGATGAGCGCAGTGCTTACGGTGGCGCTTCCGCATGAATCCGACGCTCCTTCGCCCTGCCGTGTTTCTGGATAAGGACGGCACCTTGCTCGACGACGTGCCTTACAACGTCGACCCGCTGAAGATGCGTCTTGCACCTGGCGCCGTTAATGCGCTCGCGCTCTTCGCACGCATGGACGTACCGGTCGTCGTTATCAGCAATCAAAGCGGCGTGGCGCTTGGCAAGTTCGATGAAGCGGCGCTCGCCGATGTCGAACGCACGCTGCATGAACTTGCAGCGCGCGCAGGCGCGCGACTCGCTGGCGTGTACTTCTGCCCGCATCATCCACAAGGAACGGTGGCGAAATACCGGAAAATATGCGAATGCCGCAAGCCAGCGCCCGGCATGATCGAACGCGCGGCGCGTGACCTCGGTCTTGATCTTGCACGTAGCTGGTTCGTCGGAGACATACTCGACGATGTCGAAGCGGGTCATCGTGCAGGTTGCCGCGCCGTGCTTATCGACAATGGCAACGAGACGTTATGGCAGCGTGGCCCACTGCGCGAGCCCGACGCCATTGCGAAAGACATGCACGAAGCAGCGCGCGTGATTGAGTCGGCATGGCATGGGGAGCTTGCAGCGTGAGGCGCGAGCGAATCCCTGTCGTCGCCATCGCGCCTCACGCGCGCGCACCGGAGTCGCGTCCGCAAGGCGTCTGGGGCGAAAACGTCAAGCGCATCCTCTGCGTACGTACCGACAATCTTGGCGACGTGCTGATGACGACGCCTGCTCTGCACGCTCTCAAACATGCGTATCCCGGACGGCATCTGAGCTTGCTTGCTTCGCGTTCGGGTGCGATGGCCGCGCGCTTCGTCGAAGATATCGATGACGTGATCGAGTATGACGCGCCGTGGGTCAAGCATGACACGCCCATCGACGCGAGTCGCGATCTTGCAATGCTCGAACGCATTCGAACGCTCGGCTTCGATGCCGCCGTGATCTTCACGGTCTATAGCCAGAATCCTTTGCCTGCCGCAATGTTTTGTCATCTTGCGGGTATCCCTCGAAGGTTGGCGCATTGCCGCGAGAATCCCTACGGTTTGCTCACCGACTGGGTCGCCGAAACTGAACCGCAGAACGGCACACGTCACGAGGTCGAGCGTCAGCTTGCGTTGGTCGCTCAGGTAGGCGCACGCGCCGATGACAGACGCATGCGCTTCACGGTTCGCGACGGCGATGAGGCATCGCTTGCGCAGAAGCTCGATGCGCGCGGTATCGATCTTCATGGGCCTTTTTTCATGATGCATCCAGGTGCAACGGCAGCATCGCGTCGTTATCCGCCGGACCGCTTCGCGGAGGTCGCGCAAGCGCTCAACGCGCGCACGGGCTGGCCAGTCGTCGTCACGGGCTCGGCAAGCGAAGCGGAATTGTGTCGCGAGGTAAGCGGCGGTCACGGCGGCATCAGCGACCTGTCGGGCGCACTCGACCTCGGCGAACTGGCCGCTCTCGTGAAGCACGCACGCGTCCTTGTTTCAAACAATAGCGGTCCCGTTCATATTGCCTCTGCGCTCGGCACGCCTGTAGTGGATCTCTATGCACTCACCAATCCGCAACATACGCCATGGCAGACGCCGCATAGCGTGCTCAATCACGATGTGCCGTGCCGGTGGTGCTATCGCAGCATCTGTCCCGAAGGACATCATTTGTGCCTCCTCGGCGTGAGCGTAGATGAAGTAATCGACGCTGTCATGTCGCTTTGCGATGCCCGCGCAGACGCTGCCGCCCCTCTCTCGATCCATCCATAAGGTTCGCTTTCCATGTACACCCTCGGAATCAATGCGGTCTATCACGACAGCGCGGCTGCGCTGATCAAGGACGGTGTCGTCGTTGCGGCAGCGGAAGACGAACGCTTCACGCACGTCAAGCATGCGAAGCGTCCGGTGCCGTTTTCGACATGGCAATTGCCCTTCGACGCTATCGACTATTGCCTCAAAGAGGCTGGTATCGAACTGGCGGATGTCGATCATGTCGCCTATTCATACGACCCGCATTTGCTTTCCGCCATGCCACGGCAGCCTAAAGCGAGCATTGCGTTGCCGTTCATGCCGTCCGAGCATTCGAGCGGCAACCCATCCGAATCGCCTTGGGACCCGCTTTTTTTAAGCTATATCGTCAATGCGCGCGGTCAATTGGTGGATGGAGCGCCGCATCATCTGAAGAAGCGTTTCGCAAGCGGCGGACGCGCGCCGCGGTTCGACTGGCATTACGTCGATCATCATCTGTCGCATGAAGCGAGCGCGTTTCTCGCTGCGCCCTTCGAAGATACCGCCGTGCTTACCATGGACGGACGCGGTGAAGGCGTAACAACGAGTCTCGGGCAATTCGTCAACGGACAGTACGAGCGCGTCAAACAGGTGGAACTGCCGCATTCGCTCGGGCTGCTGTATGAGACCGTCACCGACTATCTGGGCTTTCTGCATTCCTCGGACGAGTACAAGGTCATGGCGCTGGCTTCGTTCGGCAAGCCGGCTTACGTGGACCAGTTTCGCGAGATCGTGAAATATCGGCATGACGGCACTTATACCGTCGATGCCCCGCGCCTGGAAGAACGCTTCGGTCGACGTCGTGAGCGCGGCGGTCCGCTCGATCAGCATCATTACGATATCGCGCATTCGTTGCAAGTCGTGCTCGAAGACACGGCGCTCGAATTGGCAAAGTGGTTGCACGAGCGAACTGGTTTATCGAAGCTCGCGATGGCAGGCGGCGTGGCACTCAATTGCGTGATGAACGCGCGTCTGCGCGACCGTGGCCCGTTCGAAGAGATCTGGGTGCAACCTGCGGCCGGCGATGCCGGTACCGCGCTGGGCGCGGCGCTTTGGACGGACTATCGCGAACGAGAGAAGCAAGGCGACCGCAGCCGCAAATGGCGCATGGATCACGCATACCTCGGCCCGCGCTACGACGACAACGAAGTCGAACAGTTCCTCAAGTGGGCCAAGGCGCCGTATCGGAAGCTCGATAACGTCGCGGGCGAAACAGCCGATCTGCTCGCGCGGAATCGCGTGATTGGTTGGTATCAGGGCCGCACGGAATTCGGACCGCGCGCACTCGGCGCACGTTCGATACTTGCATCGCCGATCGATCCGTCCATGCAAGCGAAGCTCAACGAGATCAAGGATCGTGAAGACTTTCGTCCTGTTGCGCCGGTGGTCATGGAAGAACACGCGGTCGACTGGTTCGTCGATGCATGCGTGGCGCCTTTCATGCTCTTCGTCTTCGACGTGCGCGAAGAGATGAAGCCGAAGATTCCGGCCGTGACGCATATCGATGGCACGGCGCGCGTACAGACCGTGAATCGCTCGCAACATCCGCTCTATTACGATCTGCTCGCCGCATTCAAGGCACGCACAGGCGTACCGGTGCTCGTCAACACGTCGTTCAACACGCGTGGCGAACCGATGGTCAACTCGCCGCGCGATGCGCTCGAATCTTTCTGGACGTCACCGCTGGATGCGCTTGTCATCGGTTCTTTCTTGATCGAAAAACCGGGAGCACACGCATGAGCACGGTTTCCGGCGGCTTTACCTTCGATGGCGCCGACGCTTTCGAAAGGAGCGAGAGCGCGGTAACGCCATCATCGTTTGCGTACGACGTGAGCGTGGTCGTGCCGACTTATCGTCGTCCCGACATGCTCGAACGATGCTTGCGCGCGGTGATGGCGCAGGACATGCGCGCATCGCGTTACGAGATCATCGTCTGCGACGACGGTCCCGATGATGCCACGCGCGCCAAGGTCATGGCGCTTGCGCGCGAATGCGAGACAACCGAGCCGCGCGGTCCGCGTATTCGCTATGTTCCCGTCACCGCGACGCAAGGGCCTGCGGGTGCGCGCAACGCGGGATGGCGTGCGGCGCAGTCACGTTTCATCGCATTCACCGATGACGACACTATCCCCGATGCGCAGTGGCTAAGTGCGGGCGTCGCCGCGCTCGATGCCGGCGCGGATGCGGTGTCGGGACGCATCGTCGTGCCGCTTCCCGCGCGGCCGACCGACTACGAGCAGGACGCGGCAGGTCTTTCGAGCGCAGAGTTCGCAACGGCCAATACCTTCGTCAAGCGCTCCGCGATGGACCGTATAGGCGGATTCGATGCGCGTTTTACATCTGCGTGGCGCGAAGATTCGGATCTGCAATTCCAACTCCTGCGCAGCGGCGCGCATATCGTCCGTTCGCACGATGCGATGGTGTTGCACCCCGTGCGCCCCGCACGTTGGGGCGTGAGCTTGTCGCAACAGAAGAAGAGTCAGTTCGATGCGTTGCTTTACAAGAAGCATCCTGCGCTGTTCAGAACGCGCATACGCAGCACGCCGCCCGTGTTGTATTACATGATCCTCGCGGTGGTCGTGGCGGCCATCGTCGCTTACGCACTGCGTTTCGACTCGCTCGCCATTGCCTGCGTAATTGCATGGCTCGCCATGAGCGGTTGGTTCTGTGTCAAGCGCCTGATGAAGACAGCGCTTACGCCATCGCACGTGCTCGAAATGGCGTGGACGTCGCTGTGGATTCCGTTTCTCTCGATCTACTGGCGGCTATACGGCGCCTTCAAATTTCGCGTGGTGTTCGTATGATCGAACGCATCGCTATTTTCAGGGCTTTGCAGCTTGGCGATATGCTCTGCTGCGTCCCCGCGTTGCGCGCGTTACGAGCTGCTCATCCGCGTGCGCATATCGTGCTGATAGGGCTACCGTGGGCAAGCAGTTTCGTGACGCGCTATCGTCCGCTGATCGATGAACTCGTTCCCTTTCCCGGCGCTGTCGGTTTTCCCGAGCAGGAAGAAAGCGATGCGGGTCTGCCGTCATTCTGGAGCGCGATGCAGGAGCGCCGCTTCGATCTTGCGATTCAGCTGCATGGCAGCGGCGGTGTGGCGAACGATATCGTCGAACGAATGGGCGCGCATTCGAACGCCGGCTATCTGAAGCCTGATGAAGCGATGCGCGAAGGCGTCTTCATTCCCTGGCCCGATACGCTGCCCGAGATAGCACGCTATAACGCGCTGGTGGATGCGCTCGGTATCGATGCAAGCCATACCGATCTCGACATCCCATTGAGCGACGAAGACATCCAAGAGTGCGCCGGGTTGCTCGATGCTTATGAACTCGATTCCACGCGACTCGTGCTCGTGCATGCGGGTTCGCAACTGCCTTCACGCCGCTGGCCCGCCGAACGCTTTGCGCAAGTGGCTTTATCGCTTGCCCATGCGGGTTGGCAGATCGCATTGACTGGCAGCGCGGGAGAAGCGCCGATCACGTCGCATATAGCGCGGGCATTGGAAGGCTGCGATGCAATCGACCTGACCGGAAAGACATCGCTAGGCGGCCTCGCCGCGCTCGTAGCGAAGGCGCGACTCGTTGTCTGCAACGACACCGGCATATCGCATATCGCGGCGGCAATGCGCACGAAAAGCGTCGTCATCGCGTCAGGTAGCGACACGCGCCGCTGGGCGCCGCTCGACCATGAACGTCATCGCGTGCTGGCGGATTATCCGTCCTGTCGTCCCTGCTCGTTTCGCGACTGCCCGTATGGGCATCCATGCGCGCTGAATATTAGCGTTGCACAGGTACTGGATGTCGCACATGCGCAGCTGCTCGAACCTCGATTCCATACGGCCCCGATCCATGCTCACTGCTGACAACCGACGCCTGCGTGTTCTGACATGGCACGTGCACGGCAACTACATGTACTACTTGAGTCAGGCGAAGCACGACTTCTATCTCGTCACGAAACCCGGCCATCCTCCGGGCTACGCGGGCAAGGTCGGCGTCTTGCCGTGGGGCGACAATGTCCACGAAGTGCCTTATGACGAAGTGGCTTCGCAAGATTTCGATGTCGTGCTCTTTCAGCATCGCACGCATTGGGACGACGACCGCTTGAATCTCTTGAGCAATGCACAACGCCGCTTGCCGCGCGTCTATATCGAGCATGATCCGCCGCAGGAAAATGCCTTCGAACAACGGCATTGGGTGCAAGACCGCGACACGCTGCTCGTGCATGTGACCCACTTCAACCGCCTCATGTGGGACAGCGGCGAGTCGCTGACGCAGGTGATCGAACATGGTGTCGTGGTGCCCGACAGCGTGCGCTATAGCGGCGAGAAAGAACGCGGCATTGTCATCATCAATCATCTGAAGCAGCGTGGACGCAGGCTCGGTCACGATGTATTCACCGAAGCCGCGCGGCGTGTGCCGCTCGACCTAGTCGGCATGGATGCTCACGCAGCGGGAGGACTCGGCGAGCTCGGCAATCTCGATCTCGCGTCTTTCAGCGCGCAATACCGTTTCTTTTTCAATCCGATTCGCTGGACAAGCCTCGGTCTCGCAATCGTCGAGGCGATGACGATAGGCATGCCTATTGTCGGCCTCGCGACGACCGAGCTTGCAACCGTCATTCGCAACGGCGAGAGCGGCTTCATCCATACCGATACGGACCAGTTGATCGATGCCATGCAACACCTTCTACGCGATCCCGCCGAGGCCCGCCGGCTCGGTGAAGGTGCACGCAAGGTGGCATTGGAACGTTTTCATATCGATCGCTTCGCAGCCGAGTGGGAAGCCACGCTGCGTCACGTCTGCAGCTAAACATCATTTTAGAGAACAGCCATGAAGGAAGCCTTTCGCAAGCGCATTCTGGTCACGGGAGGTGCGGGCTTTCTCGGCTCGCATCTATGTGAACGCCTGCTCGCTCAAGGACACGATGTCTTGTGCGTCGACAATTTTTATACCGGCACGAAGGACAACATCGCGCATCTGCTGGACAGCGCGAATTTCGAACTGATGCGCCACGACGTGACGTTTCCGCTCTATGTGGAAGTGGACCAGATCTATAACCTCGCATGCCCCGCTTCGCCCATTCATTACCAGTACGATCCCGTTCAGACCACGAAGACGAGCGTGCATGGCGCGATCAACATGTTGGGTCTCGCCAAGCGTGTGAAGGCGCGCATCTTTCAGGCATCGACGAGTGAAGTGTACGGTGACGCACGCGTGCATCCGCAACAAGAAGCTTATTGGGGCAATGTAAATCCTATCGGTCCGCGTTCTTGCTATGACGAAGGCAAGCGTTGCGCCGAAACACTCTTCATGGATTATCGGCGGCAGCATGGCCTCAACATCAAGATCGCGAGAATCTTCAATACGTATGGGCCGCGCATGCATCCCGCCGATGGCCGCGTGGTGTCCAACTTCATGATGCAGGCGCTCGCCAACGAGCCTATCACCGTTTATGGCGAAGGCAGGCAGACGCGCTCCTTCTGTTATGTCGACGATATGGTCGACGCCTTCATCCGCCTCATGAACACGCCCGATGACGTCACGGGTCCAGTCAATCTAGGCAACCCGCACGAACTTTCGATGCTGGACATTGCTAAACGCATCATCGCGTTGACGGGTTCGAGTTCCGAGATCGTGTTTCATCCATTGCCGATGGATGATCCGTGGCATCGTCAACCGGATATCACGCAGGCGCGCACGCTGCTCGACTGGCAACCCGTGACGGAACTCGATGAAGGCTTGCAGCGTACGGCGCGGCACTTCCGCCAGATCACCGAGGCGCAACGCACGATGGCGACGTTGGCCAGTTGAATGCGAGGTAGGACGAAGGCCGCTTTCAGAGAATCGAAGGCGGCCTTCGCTTTGAAGACAAGCGAAACGCAGGTCTTGCCTGCTTTACGGATGGGCTAATGCATCATCCCTTCTGGTTGCCATGTGGAACCGGTGCACTGATTACGATGCTCACGTTCGTCGACGCAGACGAACTACTCGACGCCTTCGCGCTGCCACCGGCCACCGACACGTAAGCCAAGGCATCGCGCTTGATAGATTCCATTTTGAAACTCCCTTCGATTAAGCAAGTAAATGAACGTGGCCCGCAAGTGAGCCGATCTACCCCTTCCGCGAGGTTGGGGAGCGCACATCTTCACGTCGATCGCATTACTACTGGTAGTACATGGTCATTGTCATTGTCGTGTTGGCCGGACCGGGGGATAACGGACCTGTCCGGTAATAACGTGCGGTCATTGCGACGGTGTAACTCGAAGCGACTGCTCCATTGAAACCATTCAAGGTAAGGTTCGTTCCAAACGGAATTGCCGCGCCCGCACTGTCGAATAGCTGAACGCCGACGCCTCCTGCCGAAGGCGTGCCGCTTAGTGCCGCAACATTGCTGAAGCCCGACACCGTCCCATTCGCCGGATCGATCCGGTATTGAACACTATGGATCATGCCCGCCGTAGTGCCCTCCAAGGACGTGCCTGCGGGACAGTTGTCAAAGCTCATATTGAAAGATGCCGACTTACGCGGTGCGGGTCCCAATGCCGGTAGGTCCGTCAGGGCTAGCGTGCCCATTGGCACCGTTACATCGGGTGTGCGGCATGTCAGAACGGTGATGATCACCGGCGTCATGTTGAAGTCGATCGAACCCGAAGCCGCGTTGTATCCAGGAGGACTTTTCCCGGCGGTCTCCCACGAGAACGCCCTCGCGATCAATCCGGAAACTGTACCCGGGGTAACGTCACCGATCTTCACGAGGGCCGCTATGAGTTGGCCACCATTGTCCACCGGGCTACCGACATTGTTTCTCTCGTATCCTAAAACCGGAAAGTCCCACGGGCCGTATTGCGTTTTAGCGGCATAGACTGTTCCTCCAAGTGCGATCCCGATGCCAGGCACGTTAGTCGCATAGACCGAAAATTCGACGCCATTGTAGGGGGCTTTGTAGCGGGTTGGCGCACCGGCGACGATACCTGCCAGTTCGAAATCGGTGCCGGTGTACCAGCCATCGGACACAGTGCAGGTCCAATAGTTCGGGGTGGCCGCAGACACGGACCATGCACTCAGAAGCGATCCGTCGGGCAGGTCGCGCGCCACGGCTATCGTAGACGGAAAAGAAAGCGTGAATGCGCTGTAGTTGGAATGGCAAGACGCACTGGCCCATGCGGCGGAAGGAATCATCCCGGCCAGCATAAGCCAGGCCGCTGCATGCCGTGCAACGGCGCGGGCGATTGTGTTGAAGCGGTTCATCGAAGTTTTGATCTCAAGTAACTTGTCGAGGATCATCGGCAGACTCCATCAGCTATGCTAAGTGAATTAGGCGTGCTGGCCAGCGGCATTTTTGGCAACGCGTAGCGAACCACGCAACGCTGCTCGGGAGCGTCTCCCCATTTGACATTGAGCGTTCCCTCATCGCTCTTGAGTCCGGTGGCAATGATGCGGCTGCCCTGCGCCACGGTGCCCACGGTGTCGTCCTTGCCATCCGAAACTTGCGCGCCGAACGGAAGCGGCTTGCCGCTTGCCTGAAGAACATGCATCAGGGCGGGCTTGCCCATGTTCTCAGTGTCGAACTCGAGTTTCACCACGGCGCCCGCAGTCGGCGTAGCGCGTTGTACGGTCGACTTGAGTTGCACGTTGAGCGGTAGCCCTTTAGGATCGATCTCGACCTCGTTGTCGGAATAAGGCTGCACGCCGGAGACGATGGCGTGTCCCCATGGATCGACACGAAGACCTGCGCCATTCGCGAGCCGTGCACCCGCCGCGTCTTTCGCTTCGATGACGGCGACGGTGTCGCTCATGTTTGGCGCGAATGCCGCGCCGCCTTGCCAGGCCACGACGCCACCGGATATGCCCGCGCCGTATTGCGAGTATTCGCGTCCCTTGCTTGCGTTGACCGACAGCGAGGAAAATGGCGATACATAGCCGAGATTTCCACCCACGCTGGCTGTATTGCCGCTCGCTCGACCGCCATCGCTGAACGACGCATTCATGCCATATGAAAGCGCGCTGTCCGAGCCAAGCGTGCCCGTCACCGATTCCTGAAGGCTGGAGTTGCCGTTGCCGGTGTCGTGCTGAAAGCTGGTCGACGACTGAGGAGCGTGCGAGCCCCAACCGAGCGGCACCATCGCCGTTAACATGAAGCGGTTATCCCATCGCTTGTTGTCCACCTGGTATTGACGGATGACCGACGCCCCGTAGGTCAGGCGCTTCCAGCTATTGTTGTAGCCGAGCTGAAACTGCGTATCGCGTGATGTCCGGTTCCAGTATGTCGTGAGCGAGCCCACCGCGTAGATGGCGCCAAAGCGTCCGCTATCGCCTAGTCCTTGATTCAGCGTGAACTGCAAGCGCGACTTTTGAGGAGCGGACATCGAACCGAGCTGATGATCGCTGATCAGTTGACGCGTCGTGGCCGCATCTGGCAGGCTCAGAAAACCACCAGTCGAATATCGATAGGCCGCGATTGCAATGTTGGTGTTGGTCGGCTCGAACATTCGGGCATAGCTTAGGCGAGCGCTCGTCCCATTCCGTGTTCCAAAGCCCTTGAAGCTCGCGCTCGATTCCGTCACGTCGAACCCGAATGCGCCGAATTTCGTATTGAGCGCCACGCCGGCGAGCGCGGAGAAATACATGTCCGCACCTGTGATACCGCCATACAGCGTCACACGGTTACTCATGCCGCGCTGAACCGTGAGCTGAGATACGAACGGATGAATTCTCACGGCCGGGTCGCGATACTCGCCAACGGCCGCGCTATAGCGCGTTACCCCTGGGCGCAGCGCGTTGACAGCAGCGGCATATGGAATCGAGGAAACGTGCGTCGTACCGTCCGCCTCCGTAACGAGTACCTCCAGGTTTCCACCATAGCCCGTGGGGTAGAGATCGTCGATTTCGAACGCACCGGGCGCGACCGTCGTCTCGTAGATCACGTTGCCGTTCTGGCGAATCTGCACTTTCGCATTGCTGCTTGCAATGCCCCGAACGACTGGCGCATAGCCGCGCTGAGACTCGGGAACCATCCGGTCATCCGTGCCTAGCGTCACGCCTCGCACGCCGTAGCTGTCGAACAGCGCGCCGTCGGTGAAGGTGTCGCCTGCAATGAATTGGCTCTTGATGTCCTTGAACGCGCGCTGCACGTAAGTCTGCACGCTTTGATAATGCTGCCCGCCGAGATTCCCGCGCGTAAGGTTTCCCTGATAGCGAAAGCGCCACGGTCCGGCGTTGAGACCGGCGTTGACACCGAGGTATTGCGTATCGATTCGGGCGCTTCCCGACTCGCTGTGATAAGCGTTTGCGGAATATTGAAGCAACGCGGCTGGCACGCCATCATCCCAATACTTCGGATCGACATAGCCACGCGCACGTTTGAGCATGACGATCTGCGGCACGCTTACATCGAGCCGCTGTTCGCCGCTGTCGAACGTTGCAGTCGCGTTCTGTATCAAGTCGGGAAGTTCAAGGCATTCCCCGCTGTCGTTCTCTAGCCTTGCGGATGCCTCGGACGAGAGCTTCCTCAAGTCTACGCCGGACTTTTCGAGCCATCCGGTCGTGACGCACGGATGCACTGTCCCGGTCCCGGGCGTGGATTCGCGTAGCTCGATATCGAGCTTGCCTTTCCAGACATCGTTCACGTAGAGGTCGGAGCGATAGGTGCCAGGCAATACGCGCTGTCCCTGGTTGAAGCGAGAGATGTCGACTTTCCCGCCATCGCCCGTATCGAGAAATTGCTCGTTGAATTCGACCGCTGCAACTTGCGCGGATGCATCCCACGCATGAGCGCTTACACCAATCGCCGCCAATGCCTGTATCGTACAGACACTTATTGGCTTGAGCCTGGGTTGAGGCTCATTGCTTTTATGTTTTCTTGCTTTCATTACGGATTCCGAAATTCCATCTCAAAGGCAAGCCTTACGCATGAGACCTGGCCTGCATCAACGCGTCCTGTCTGTATGATTGGTGTTTGGTTCGCTACAAAGCCGCATTACCGTTTGTGTGTCAGCAGCTTCGATATCTCCTGCTCACGGCTGCAAGTCGGCCTCACCCTCTTGTGGTCCGCCGTAATCGTTGATTGCTGTGTAGTGCAACTTCGCGCCTGGACCCAAAATGTCGCCGGTTAGCGCGAAGACTCGGGTCTCACCTGGACCAACCATCCCGCCCTCATCGAACACGGCGGTGCGCGCGCCGTCGGTTAGCGTGATTCGATCGAAAGAGACGAAGTACTGGCTGGGATTGAATGCCGCGATCTTGTTGGCGGCGTCGCTAGGATTAATGCTCCACACGATCTGTCCGGACGCGCTTTCAGGTTGCCCCTTCAGTGCGCTTGGACGATAAAAGAACTTGATACGTGAGCGGAACGCAAGTTGTAGCTGATTCGCGTCCGCCTCATCGCCTGTTGGTTTCGGCGGAACCTCCAGCACGTTCAAGTAAAGGATCGATTCCCTATCCGCGGGCAAAGGCTCGCCTGATGACATGATCCGCAAAGTCTGGGACCTGTCCGGATCGATCCGCATGATGGACGGTGTGATGGCGAACGGAACCTCGATGGTGTCCGGCGCGGTGTCCGGATTCCCCTTGTCGATCCACACCTTCACCAGGCCAGGGAGCTTGCCGTTGTTGGTCAACTTGACCGTGACCTCGGAGTCGCTCTGGTTATAGATGACGCGAGTTCCTGCAATAACCACCGATGCTTCGGCATCGTGCGTGCGCCCGAGCATCACCGTGCTCAGGGTTGCAATCGTGAGGATCTTTCTCGCAAGTTTCATTGGCGTTGTGTCTCGTCGTCAAGACGTTGCAGTGAACGGCGGGCCGCGATGACATGACAATCTCCGTGGCCCGCGTGTCGCTTTACTGATAGTCGATGCTATAAACGACAGAAGAGTTAGCCGCACCGGCGGTTGTGACGCCAGTTGCGTAGTACTGAACGTTATAGCTAAGCGTTGCCGAACCGGATGAGATGTCGGCGGCCTTCGAGTTTTGGAGATCGGTCGAGTAGCCCGCCTTGATGCGACTGCCATCCAGGTTCAACAACTGCATCTTGACGTTGCTGGCACCGCCGGCCGCGACGGTCAGTCGGCCGTCGGCGGGATCGACCGAGGTGCCCGCTTCGTAGAAGACCGCTGCCTTACTGGAACTCGTCACCGGCGTGCATCCCGTCAAAGCGATCTGATAGGACGTCGTTCCGGCTGTCTCGCCTGCGGCTTTCAGCGTACTGGTCGAGATCGTCGGCAGCTTGACCGTGAAGTCCTTGGCCGAAGTCCCATTGCCGTTGATGGCGCAGGTGGAGGCAGTCAGCGCGCCGTTGAACGTGATGGTTCCGTCAGATGCGAAAGCACTGCCGGTAAACACGGCAAAGACACCCGCGAAAAGCGTTGCGACAACAGATTTCTTCATTTGATAGATTCTCCACGTAACCTGATTTTCTTGCGATGTTGGTAGTACTACTTAACCTGCCAGTTCGATTCCGAATGGATCGTTGGGTCATCTGGCCAACCCCGGCTCCTCCTCGATGTTGTAAAGATTCGCAGTTCCTCTTCATTCACGCGCCTAGTACGATGCCCATACCGACGCGCACGATGGTGCTATTGCCGCCTGCTGTAGAAACGCCAAGGTTATAGTTCACCGTTCCCTTACGATTCCAGCTTGAAACGCCTATACCGAGCGCCGCCTGACCGCGATAGCTCGCCATGCCCGCATTGAACGTGGTCCGCCCCGGCAAATACGGCGTGGCAATGTTGAGTGCTGAAGCCGCTGCAACGCCGCGCCGCGCGGCGCGATCGACATCGTCGATACGACCGTTCACGCCCCCGATGGCGTCGTTGAGTTGTCCAAGGTTGATTGCGTCGGTGCGCGTCGTCGCAGCCCCGACGTCCGTGATCTGGCGCTCGTGGCCCGTGCTGCCGACCGACACCGCGTTATCCCGGTCGGCTAGCGAATTCGCACCTATTGCCACGGCATTTTCACCGCTTGCCATCGCGGAATCGCCGAAAGCGCTCGCATGTGCGCCAAGGGCGATTGCATCGCTGCCCACCGCTACGGTTGCCGTCTTTTTGGTCGAAGGAGAGCCAACCGATGCCCGCATTGCAGCGTGTGGCCCTTCTGCCAGTTCGGGTCGTTGCGCGGCATGGCTTACATCTACGGCATTCCGAGGCGTTGAGTAAGGCAGCGCGGCAAGACTCGTTATGGAGCTTCTGGCCTCCTCCAAACGTACTGTTGGCTTTTGATCGAGGGAACGACTCACCACATCGCCGAGAACGATTTCCGGTTCATCCGCTCTCAACATGGTAGCGACGAGTCGACTCGTGGGATGGGCTACGGCCGTGTTGACATTGGCGACGTCTGCCATCAAGGCTGGCGTCATCTGTGGCATCTGTGGCATCTGTGGCATCTGTGGCATCTGTGGCATCTGCGCAGCGCGCTGCTGTCCCAGTGCGTAAAGCGACGTTTCCGGCGCGTCGTGCCGCGTGTGATCCAAGTGCGCGGCGATGTCATCAACCCGCGCGGTGACCATGTCGCTGCCCGAAACCACTGGGTGGTGACGATGCTTCCATGCGCCCGCAGCATGATGCGCGACTCGCGGCGCAAGCCGCCTCGTTCGGTTGGAATGCATCGGTGTTCCAACGCCTTGATGAACTCGCGCGTGGGCGGCGTGCCGCTTAGTCGGTCTCTGCACATGGCCAGCAAGCTTGGCCGGTTGCGCGCGTCGTTTTGAAGCGTCGTGCGATAAAGGCGTGGACGAACGCACGGTCATGCGTGTATCGAATGCCTTGGCGTACTCTGGATATTTATCGAGCTTATTGCTTTCGTGAGGACCGGCAAAGAACACGGCATTTCGAGGCCGCGTTTGCATCGTATTAGCCAGTAGCTCGTTGCTCGCCGTTGCATCGGATCTATTCGCAAAGCGTTGCGCGAATGATGAATCGTGCGGCCCGCGGCGCAACTTAACCTTGGGAAAATCGAACGATGGAAGCGGGTCGGCTGACTCGACTTGCAACACGCCAGAGCCGATGGCGCTTGCCTCGAACGATTTCGAATCGTCCATGCCCACCGACAAGTAATCGCTGCGCATCCTGGCCGCTCTTGCGTTTTCGTGACCTGCGTCTCCACTGGCTTGCGCCGAAGCGTACGAAACCGTGCCGCCAAATCCCACGACGAGCAAAGCCTTCGCGGCACCGGCTAGCGCACGCGGTTTGAAGAGCCTGACATTGGGCACTCTGCCCGTCTTGACGGCACCCGCGGCATGCGCTGGTTCGACGTGGATTGATTCGCGGGATGACGTCACTCGTTTTCCTCATTTAGATTTTGGTCGACTTCTCAAATGCACGCGGCGTCGGAGATCGAAAGTCCTCACTTGCAATGTGAAGGCGATTCGCATGACTGAAGCGTACAAATCCGAGACGCGACGAAGGTGGTACTCCTTCATTACTTGTGCGTTTTTTGGGCAAGACATGCGAGCGATGTCGTCCGATGGGAACCCCCGATGTCGAAATTTTTTCGCGCGCGTTGAATATTTAGTGCATGGGCATATCTGCGAAACCTACACTGCCTCTGCAGGGCAATTTCAAGCCATCACGAAATTGGTCGCCGATGCTCTGTGATAGTCAGTCATGTACATCCGTCTATTTACAAGGATATCTAACCATGCAAGCAAGTTTCGACAGCCGTGCCTCGTTCTCGATGAACCTGCCGAGGTTTCCGTCCTCTACTACCGGTTTCGAACAGAACTCGTCTTTCTCGAGCAACCGGCCGCTTCAGATGATGTCCATGCCCTACGGTGGCATGTCGCTCAATCAGCCGTTCAACCAGCCGTTCAACCAGTCTTTCAGTCAGCCCTTCAATCAGCCAGCCATGCCGCGTGCATTCGGCGGCAGCAGCATGTCCAGTTCGAACTTCAATTATTCGACGCAGCAGATGTCGCGCGGCCCGGACGGATTCAGCCAGTCGGCGACTTCGGCCAGCTACTCGTCGTTCGAGCGTCAGGGTCCTGGCCGGGACATGCAGTACAACAGCATGCAACCGAGCGACTTTTCGAACCAGATGCGCGGCGACTTTCGTGATTCTTCGCAGCAGATGTCACGCGGCCCGGACGGATTCAGCCAGTCGGCGAGTTCGGCCAATTACTCGTACTTCGAGCGTGAGGGTCCGATTCAGGACATGCAATACAGCAGCATGCAATCGAGCAGCTATCTGAACCGGATGCGTGGGGACGCCTGTGACGGCGCGGCGGGTCAACAAAGCCAATGGTCGGACACGGGCGTACACGACGGAAAATCGTCCATCGACCTTGGCGATTACAAGCTGGACTTCGACAAATCCAAGTCCTCGATCAACCTTACCGATGAGAAGACTGGTAATCAAACCAAGGTCTGGGGCGACCCGCATATCGATCTCAATTCGGGTACGCCGAACCAGACGAGCGGGATGTTCAATGGCTCGATCGACTTCAACTTGCCGGATCACACCCGCGTGAGCATCGGCACGACACCGGCTAACGGCAATTCGAACGTATCCTTCGCCGATAACGTGACGGTTACGCAGGGTAATCGGGCATATGTCGTCAAGGGGTTGAGCGAGCAAGACAGCGCCCCGCTCAGCGTGCAGCGCAGTCAGGACGGCTTCGCGCTGGCACAGCAGACTCCGCGCGATGGGATGAACCTCTTCGCGAGCTCAAGCGGCACGGGGTGGATCAATGCGCAGACGCATCAGGCGGTGACTGCATCGGACTTCAAGGCTTAAGTAGCCTTCCCGGCGCGCTTGCGCGTCGGCTGCCGGCGTCAGCGGAAGCTGCCACCGGCGGCGGCGCTGGCATCATGCCAATTGATCGCGCACGGCGCGGCAGTCGCGTCTCACCTTCGCTAACTGGACGGTTCTTTCGATACGGCTCGTCTGCTCGAAAGCCGCCACCTCACCGCTGACAACGCTGTGAGGTGGCGGCACATTAACGCTCGGCTAACTCAGGCATCATCGCCCGAGGAAGTGTCTTCAGCTGCGTCATTGGGAGACGCCGCCGTCGACTGATCAACGGAAGCTCCCGCATTCGAGCCACTTTCCGGCTGTGCTTGCGGTTGCGGTTGTGCTTGCGTCAGCGGTTGTGCTTGCGTCAGCGGTTGTGCTTGCGTCTGCGTCTGTGCTTGCGTCTGCGTCTGTGCTTGCGTTTGCGTCAGTGCTTGCGTCTGAGTCTGTGCTTGCGTCTGAGTCTGTGCTTGCGTCTGAGTCTGTGCTTGCGTCTGAGTCTGTGCTTGCGTCTGAGTCTGTGCTTGCGTCTGAGTCTGTGCTTGCGTCTGAGTCTGTGCTTGCGTCTGAGTCTGTGCTTGCGTCTGCGTCTGTGCTTGCGTCTGCGTCTGTGCTTGCGTCTGCGTCTGACCTTGCGTCTGCTGCTCGTTCGCGCCCCGTCCGGGCGTCATGCCTGCGCCCCACATCCATTGATTCAAACTTGCACGATCAGCCGAAGTCATCGGACGAGATTGCGTGTTCGAGTTGCGACCCTCGCCGCCGATGAAACGGACAGTGGTTCCGGCGCTGTTCGTCTTTGTGACGTCACGGCCGCCGTCCGCGTTGTAATTCACGGCCGTGATCGTGCCGGAGTTTTCATTGCGGTCGAAGGCGACAGACGAGACGGCCTTACCCTTTGAGTCGTAGTCGAACTTTGCACCCACGTTCCCCAAATCGTTATACGCGTAGTCAGAATAGCTGCCGTCCTTGTTCCGCATATTCGTGTTGACTAAACGACCGGCCTGCGCGTCGTAGTTGTCTGTCCGGAACCCGGCGTCGAGGAGCGATTGTTTTTGCGTCAGTTGTCCGTCCGCGTTGTAGTGCTCTATTACGGGCTGACCATTGTTTGGCCTCATGACCTGACGGCTGCCGTCAGGCGCGTATTGAGTAATCAGGTCTGGACCAACGTGCGAGGCGTAGTGCTTGGAGGAAACAATGCGCCCGTTCGGGTCGAAGTGCTGCTCGTAGCCCACCAGGTTCATCGAGTCATATGCATAGCTCGTCGTGCTGCCGTCAGGCTCTTTGATGTCCTGATTCGTCAGCCGATTCGAGGCCGGGTCGAAGTAGGTCCGCTGATTGCCCAATGCGGTATCTGCGCCGACCGGCTGCGGCGGCACGATCTTCGACGCACGCTCGCCATGTTCCTTCAATGCTTGCTGTTCCGCTGCGCTGAAGGTCGCGGGTTGTGCCGTGGACCGTTGACCGTCATTGGTCGCGCTCATGCGCGTTGCTTTCCCGCCCGCGTCGATCGTATCCAACGTACGGCTACCGTCCTCGTTGAAATGAGTGTGTGACGACACCTTGCCCGAGCCCGAGTCGTAACGGTAAGTGTCAACGGGCTTCCCCTTCGCGTCGTAGTCGTTTTGCAAGCCGACCTTTTCCTGATCGTTGAAGGAGTACATCGACTTACTGCCGTCGGCACGCGTCACGACCTGATTCGTGTTGATGCCCTGATCGGGATCGAAATAGTCTTTCTGCTTTTCGCG